>DASQGW010000077.1:0-35358 GCA_035632415.1 Burkholderiales bacterium
GATCTACACGTTCCGCGGCGCGCATGTCGGCAACATGGCCGACTTCGAGCGCGAGTTCAAGGTCGCGAAGGTCGTGCGCCTCGAGCAGAACTACCGCTCGCACGGCAACATCCTCGACGCGGCGAACGCCCTGATCGCGAACAACCGCAACCGGCTGGGCAAAAACTTGTGGACCGCTGCGGGCAAAGGCGAACCGGTGCGCGTGTTCGAGGGCGAGTCGGACGCCGACGAGGCGCGCTGGATCGTGGAGGAAGTGCAGGCGCTCAACCGCGACGGCACGCCGCTCTCGCAGATGGCGGTGCTCTATCGCTCCAACGCGCAGTCGCGCGTGCTGGAGCACAGCCTGTTCTCGCGCGGCATCTCCTACCGGGTGTACGGCGGGCTGCGGTTCTTCGAGCGTGCGGAGATCAAGCACGCCCTCGCCTACCTTCGGCTGATCGCTTTGCCGGACGATGACAACGCATTCCTGCGGGTCGCCAACTTTCCGCCGCGCGGCATCGGCGCCCGCACCATCGAGGTGCTGCAGGACTCGGCGAAGCAGGCGGGCACATCGCTCTTTGCAGCGGCGGCGGGCTCGAAGGCCGCCCAGTTCCGCGCGTTGATCGAGACGCTGCGCAACGAGACCCAGGGACTGCCGCTCCATGAGCTCGTCGAGCACGTCGTCGCGAAGAGCGGGCTCAAGGAGCACTACAAGACCGAGCGTGAAGGTGCCGACCGGATCGAGAACCTGGAGGAGCTGGTCAACGCCGCCGCAGCGTTCACCGAAGAGGAGCGCGAAGTCGAATCGGGGGAGGCGGCCGATCCGCTGACCTCCTTTCTTACGCACGCAGCCCTCGAAGCCGGCGAGCACCAGGCGGGCGAGGGCGCCGATGCGCTGCAGCTCATGACGGTGCATTCGGCCAAGGGATTGGAATTCGATGCCGTGTTCATGTCGGGCCTGGAGGAAGGGCTCTTTCCGCACGAGCAAAGCGTGACCGAGCGCGATGGCCTGGAGGAAGAACGCCGCCTCGCCTACGTCGCGATCACGCGGGCGCGGCAGCGGCTCTACCTCTCGCATGCGCAGACGCGCATGCTGCACGGCCAGACTCGCTACAACATTCCGTCACGCTTCCTGGAAGAGATCCCGCAGAACTTGCTCAAGTGGCTCACGCCGCGCTTCCAGCGGCAGAAGGCGTTTGCGCCCGACTTCTCCCGGCAGACGCGCACCACGGTGCAGAACAAGGCGCCGCGCGACGTGGGTGGCTTCCGCATCGGCCAGAACGTGGTGCACGCCAAGTTCGGCGCCGGCGTGATCATCGACGCCGAAGGACAGGGCGGCGATGCCCGCGTGCAGGTGAATTTCGGCTCGCACGGCGTGAAGTGGCTCGCCGTCGCCGTGGCGAAGTTACAAGCGGCCTAGAACTCCAGCAGTCGAGCGCCCGGTTTCATCACCGCCACCAGCTCGCCTCGATTGAAGGCTTGGGCATGGCCGTTCACCGCCATCACGAAGTCGCTGCGCCGCAGGAGCTCGCCGAGCTGGACGCGCTCGTGCGGTCCACGCCCGGGCGCCTCGTCCACATAGACGACCTTCATGCCGTGGTGTGCGGCACGGCGCGCGATCTCCCGACCGACGAGCCCGTAGCCGATCAAGCCGAGCACCTTGCCGGAGAGCGCGCTCGGGCGCGATGGATCGGCCGCGCCCAGCAAAAGATCGAGGGCGGCGTCGGCGTTGAACGGGCCTGTCATGGAATGGTCACGCGCGCTTTCTAGACTTCCATCATCTTTTTTCCTGCTTGTTACCGAACGATGACAGTTTCACCACCACTGTCTTATGTCGGCCGCTGAGAGCCCCTATAAGGGCGAAACCGGCCTAAGGCGCGTGCTGAGCGCCACGAGGAACTCGATTGCCGGCCTTGGAGAGGCGCTGCGCCATGAAGATGCGTTTCGGCAGGAGCTGATCCTCGCGGCCATCCTCATCCCTGCCGCACTATGGGTCGGAAGCGGCGGCGTGCAGAAGGCGCTCCTGATCGGCAGCGTGCTCCTCGTCCTGATCGTGGAGCTCCTTAATTCCGCGATCGAGGCGACGGTCGATCGCATCTCGTTCGAGAACCATCGCCTGGCGAAGCGCGCGAAGGACATCGGTAGCGCGGCTGTCATGCTCGCGCTCGCCAACGCAGCCCTCGTCTGGGGTCTGATCGTCATCCAGCCGTAACAAAAGAGTCGCGATTCAGTCATGACGCGCGCCTAAGGTGCGCGCGCATGCGAATCGCAATGATCACCGAGACTTATCCCCCGGAAGTCAACGGCGTGGCGCGCACCGTGAAGGAAATGGTCGAAGGCTTGCGTGTCCGCGGCCATTCGATCGAGCTCACGCGCCCGCGGCAGAACGGCCACGACCACGCCTTCGTCGACGGCAACCTCGTCGAGCGGTTGGGCCGCGGCCTCGCCATCCCGCGCTATCCACAGTTGAAGATGGGGTTGCCGGCAAAAGGCGAGCTGCTGCGCGCCTGGTCCGACCAAACGCCTGACATCGTGCACATCGCGACCGAAGGCCCGCTCGGCTGGTCCGCGCTCGCCGCAGCCCGCAAGCTCAACATCAAGGTCGCGACCGACTTCCACACTAATTTCCAGACCTACAGCCGCCATTACGGCATGGGTTGGCTTTCGAGCCCGGTGATGGCGTACCTGCGGAGGTTCCACAACCGCGCGGACTGCACCATGGTGCCGACGCTCGAGCTTGCCGACGAACTGAGCGCCGCTGGGTTCCTTGGCCTCAAGATCGTTGGACGGGGCGTAAACCCCGGCGTCTTCTCGCCGGCAAAGCGTTCCAGGGAACTGCGGGCGCGCTGGGGTGCGCACGACGACACGCCGGTCGCGCTGTGCGTGAGCCGTTTCGCTCCGGAGAAGAACTTCCCGCTCGTGATCCTCGCCTACGAGGCGATGCGGCAAGCGCGGCCGGACACCAAGCTCGTCCTGGTCGGCGATGGCCCGATGGCCGAGAAGTTGAAGCGGCAGAACCTGGGATACGTGATCGCAGGTCGCCTTGTTAACGGCGAGCTATCGGCGCACTACGCGTCCGGCGACATCTTCATCTTCCCGAGCACAAGCGAAACGTTCGGCAACGTCACGCTCGAAGCGATGGCGAGCGGGCTGGGAGTCGTTGCCTATCGCTACGCCGCGGCGCGCGAACACCTTGTGGACGGCATTTCGGGGCTTCTCCCAGAACCCAATGACGAAAAGAGCTTCATCGCCGCCTCGCGCCGGCTCGCGCTCGACCTGCCGCTTGCGCGCCGGCTCGGCGCCGCGGCACGGGCGGCCGCCGAGTCGCTGACGTGGGAGCGGATCGCAGCGGACTTCGAGAAGGTGCTCGTCGATGTCGCGGCGTGAGGGCACGATCGAAAGCCTGCGGCGCTGCGACGAGTGGCTGTGCCTGCGGATGAATCGCGGGCTGCGCTACCGCGTGGTTCTCCACTTCTTCCGCGCAGTAAGCTGGCTCGGCAACGGCATCTTCTGGTATGCGCTGATGCTCACGCTGCTGCTGCGCGACGCCGCGGAGGCGCTGCAACCCGTGCTGCATATGGCCATGGTCGGCGCGGCTTGCACGGCGACCTATTCGGTTCTCAAGCGCAGCACGCTGCGCCCGCGGCCCTACCAGGTGGTGACGGCGGTTGAGCGGGGTGCGGCGCCGCTCGACGCGTTCAGCTTTCCTTCGGGACACACGCTGCACGCCGCCGCCTTCACGCTCGTGGCAGTCATCTACTACCCGGCGCTCGCGCCCGCGCTCGTCGCCTTCGCGTTGCTCACTGCGGCGTCACGCGTCGTGCTTGGCTTGCACTATCCGAGCGACGTGCTGGCCGGCGCTGCGCTCGGCACCGGCATCGCGGCCGCGTCCTTCTGCGTCTAGGCTCACCCAGTCCACGAAACGGCCGGCGAGCGCTGGCTCCAGGGCGACGAGCTCGCGCTTCACGGCATCGATATAGCGTTCGAAGCGGTAGGCCGGATCGCGGTAGAAGAAATCCAGCGTTCGCCGGCAGAGCTTCGGCACCGGGGAAGCGCGCAGCGTGTTGTCCGCGCGCGTGAGCCAATCGATGCCGCGTGCGGCGAGCGCTTCGCCGCAAGGAAAGACGCGCGCAGCGAAATCGATGGCCGATGCGCGCGCCCCGGCAAGCGCGCCCCCGGGACTGGCGATCAAGCCGGGCCGCACATGATGGTCCATCGCAAACTCGGCTATTGCGTGAGTAACGTGGCGCACGCGCGCGATGCGCGACTCGTGCTCGGGTACGAATTGGTTATGCGCGATCACATCGGCCACGAGATGGCTTGCGTACCCGACGGCGAGGGCGCGGTCGGTGTCGCTCCGCGGCGCCGCGGCCATACGCTTGAGCGTCGCCCAGTGATGGGCACGGCAGAAGGCGGGCGTGCCGAGCACCTTGCCGGCGAGCGCGAGATCAGGAAGACATGCGCCCGCCAGCACGAGCCCCGGCAGGCGCAGGCATGCGTTGCGCAGCTCTCGATCGGCGAGCGGCAGCGCCGCCAGCACCCATTGCGCAAAGAAGATGTGCGTCTCCAAGCCCCAGGCGAACGCATCGGGCGCAAAGTGCAGCAGCCAGATTCCGAGAAGCAGCCGTCTCATCGCCGCGCATATTCATGCGCGACTGTGACGGCGCGTTGACGGTCAGCCCGCTTCGATCTGCCGGAGGGCTTCGAGCGGGATGGTGCGCTGCGGAGGGAAGCGCACCGTGAAGCGGCTGCCGACGCCCGGCTCGCTCGCGATGTCGAGCGTCGCCTGATGGCGGGCGAGGGCGTGCTTCACGATGGCGAGGCCGAGCCCGGTGCCGCCGGTTTCGCGCGAGCGGCTGCGATCCACCCGGTAGAAACGCTCGGTGAGCCGCGGAATGTGCTCGGCCGCGATGCCGACACCGGTGTCCTCTACCGTGAAGGACGCGCCGTCGCGACCGTCGCGCCAGATGAGCCGCACTTTGCCGCCCTCCGGCGTGTAGCGGATGGCGTTGGAGACCAGGTTGCCGAAGCCGCTGGCGAGCTCGGGCTCCGCGCCAAGAACATCGACCGCCGGCGCGCCGTCGAGCGAGATCGCGTGCCGGCCGCCCGAGAGCCCCTCGGCGTCGGCATGCAGCCGGGCAAGGAGCGGCCCGATGCGCACCCGCTCCAGCGGCGGCGGCGGTGCGGATTCCAGTACCGAAAGCGCGAGCAGGTCCTCGATGATGCGGTGCATGCGCGTGGCCTGCTCGCGCATCATGCCGAGGTAATCCCGTACGCGCTGCGGATCGAGCTTGAGCTCGCGCACGGTCTCGAGGAATCCGACGAGCACGGTGAGCGGCGTGCGCAGCTCGTGCGAGACGTTGGCGACGAAGTCGCGCCGCATCGCCTCGACGCGCTCCGACTGCGTCACGTCGCGCGCGAGCATCAGCGTCTGCGCGTCGCCGTAGCGGATGAGCTGGATCGAGAGCACCACGCCGCGGTCCATCGGTACCCGCGCGGGGCGCGCGCCTTCCTCGGCGTGCATGCCGAGGTAGTCGATGAACGCGGGCTCGCGCACCAGGTTCGCGATCGGCCGGCCGACGTCCTCGCGCGGATCGAGATCGAGGAGCGACGCGGCGCTGTAGTTGCACCACTCGATGCAGTTCTTGTCGTCCAGGATCACGACGCCATCGGGCATGGCCTGCGCAGCGTGCCGGAAGCGAGTGAGCGCGTCCGCCAGCTCTTGTTGTCTCTTCTCGGCCGCGCGCTCGGCGTGATAGAGCGCCGATAGCACGGCATCCCAGCTACCGCTGCCTTCCGGCACGGTATCGGCCCTGGGCGCCTCGACCCAGCGTGCAAGTCGTGCGAGGTGGCGCAGGTGATAGACGAGCATGCAAGCAACGCCGATCGTTGCGACCGCCCAGCCCCAGGCCGGGCCCATCAGCGCGCCGACGAGAACCGCGGCGAGCGCGACCAGCGCAATGCTGGCGAGGCTATTTCTATAGACGCGGTTCAAGCTGCGCGCAGGCCGTAGCCGGCGCCGCGCACCGTGTCGATCAGCTGGTGGTGCCCGGTCGGCTCGAGCGCCTTGCGCAAGCGGCGGATATGCACGTCGACCGTGCGCTCCTCGATGTAGACGTGGTCGCCCCACACGTGGTCGAGGAGCTGCGCGCGCGAATAGACGCGGCCCGGATGGGTGAGGAGAAAATGCAGCAGTTTGAACTCGGCCGGCGAGAGCTGAAGCCGGTGCTCGCCTGAGGTGACGCGGTGGCTGGCCGGGTCGAGCCGCAAGCCTTCCACTTCGACCACGTCACCCGAGAGCTGCGGCGAGCGCCGGCGCAGCACGGCCTTGATGCGCGCGGCGAGCTCCTTCGGCGAGAAGGGCTTGGTCAGGTAATCATCGGCGCCCGCTTCGAGGCCGGTGATCTTGTCGTGCTCCATGGCGCGGGCCGTCAGCATCAGGATCGGCAGGTCGCGTGTGCGCGCATCGGCGCGCAGCCGCCGCGCGAAGGCAAGGCCGGACTCGCCGGGCAGCATCCAGTCGAGCACCACGACGTCGGGCAGGGCGGCGCGGATCGCGGCGTCGGCTTCTTCCGCGCTCGAGGCGCGGCGCACGCGGTGGCCGAAATGCTCTAGGTTGACGGCGACGAGCTCCTGGATCTGCGGCTCGTCTTCGACGACGAGGACGCTTGCGCTCATCCGCCCGTCCGGGCTCCGAGGGCGGTGTCGGCGCGGCTGGTGATGTGGCGCACGTCGGTGCCCTTGACGATGTAGATCACGTACTCGGCCATGTTCTTCGCATGGTCGCCCATGCGCTCGATCGCCTTCGCCACCCAGACGACGTCGAGCGAGGTGGTGATCGTGCGCGGGTCCTCCATCATGTAGGTGACGAGCTGGCGCAGCAGCGACTGGAACTCGGCGTCGATCAGCTGGTCCTGCTCGATCACTTCCTGCGCCGCAACGGTGTCGAGGCGCGCAAAGGCGTCGAGCGCGCGCCGCAGCATCGACAGCACGACCTCGGCGGCGTGTCGCACGTCGGCGGTGCGGGTGAGCCGGCCGTTGCCGCTTTCGCGCTCGTGGATGCTCTTGCCCATGCGCGCGATCTTCTGCGCCTCGTCGCCGATGCGCTCCAGGTCCGTGACGGTCTTGGTGATGCCGAAGATGAGGCGCAGGTCGTTAGCCGCGGGCTGGCGCTTGACGATGACATGGCTGCAGGCGCCGTCGAGCGCCACCTCCATCTCGTTCACCCGCCGATCGGTGGCGATGACGTCGTCGAGGAGCGCGCGCTCGCCGGAGCCGAAGCCCTCCAGCGCACGGCGGATCTGCGACTCGACGAGGCCGCCCATCTCGAGAACGCGGGAGCGGATCGATTCCAGCTCCGCATCGAACTGCTTGGAAAGGTGCTCGTTCACGCCGATGTCCATTATGACAAATTCGTGACCGGAGATTTCCGGACGCCCAAGCCTATGCGGCTTGCATGACCGTTCCATGACGGTCCGCGACAGGCAGTCACGAAACGGAAATATTGCGTCCCTACGCTCGCGCCTTGCCTCAACCAGCCAACTAGGAGACCTCGCCGATGTTCAGCAGACTCATGAGCGCCGCCGCGCTCGCGGCATGCGCAGTCAGTACGGCCGCCGTCGCCGCCGACATAACGGGCGCCGGCGCAACGTTCCCGTATCCGATTTACGCCAAGTGGGCCGATGCCTACAAGAAGGAGACCGGTGTCGGACTGAACTACCAGTCGATCGGCTCGGGCGGCGGCATCAAGCAGATCAACGCCAAGACGGTCGATTTCGGAGCTTCCGACATGCCGCTCAAGCCGGAGGAGCTCGACAAGTCGGGCCTCATGCAGTTCCCGACCGTAATCGGCGGTGCGGTGCCGTGCGTAAAGCTCCAAGGCATCAAGCCGGGCGAGCTCAAGCTCGATGGTGCGACGCTCGCGGACATCTATCTCGGCAAGATCACGAAGTGGAACGACCCTGCGATCGCCAGGCTCAACCCCGGCGTGAAGCTGCCCGCCACCGCGGTCAGCGTGGTGCATCGTTCCGACGGCTCGGGGACGACGTTCATCTGGTCCAACTACCTCTCGAAGGTGAGCAGCGATTGGAAATCGAAAGTCGGCGAGGGCACGGCGGTCAATTGGCCGACCGGCGTGGGCGGCAAGGGTAACGAGGGCGTCGCCTCCTACGTGCAGCGTATCGAGGGTGCAATCGGCTATGTCGAGTACGCCTACGTGCTGCAGAACAAGATGGCGTTCATCGAGATGAAGAACAAAGACGGCGCCTATGTCGCACCCAATGCGAAGGCCTTCGCGGCGGCCGCCGCCGGCGCCGACTGGCAGGCAGCCCCGGGGATGTACCTGATCCTCACCGACGCGCCGGGCAAGACCGCGTGGCCGATCGCCGGCGCCACGTTCATTCTCATGCACAAGGCCCAGGAAAAGCCGGAGAACGCAAAGGAAGTGCTCAAGTTCTTCAACTGGGCCTATGCCAAGGGCGACAAGATGGCCGAGGACCTGGACTATGTGCCGTTGCCCGATTCCGTGGTCCATCTGATCGAAACCCACTGGAAGTCGCAGATCAAGGACACCGCCGGCAAGCCGGTGTATTGATCGCCGTCCGAGCGAAACCGCGCGCGAGGCTCGAGCCTCGCGCCGGTTTTTCCGGAGCAGTCCTTTAGAATCGCGCGAGGTTGTCATTGAGCGCCGTCCTGCCTATTCCACAATCCGCCACCGCGCCAGAAGCAACGACGGCCAAGCCGCCGGAGCCGCGCGTCGCGACTTACGGCGGCTGGATCGACAAGGCCTTCGAGCAGCTCACGCGCTTTTTCGCCCTGCTGGTGTTCAGCCTGCTCGCGGCGATCCTCATTTCCCTTGTGATCGGCAGCCAGCTCACGCTCGAGAAATACGGCTTCAGGTTTCTGTGGGCCGCCGACTGGGATCCGGTGCAGGAGAACTTCGGCGCCCTGGTGCCGATCTACGGCACGCTCGTTACCTCCGCTATCGCGATGCTGATCGGTGTGCCGGTCAGCTTTGGCATCGCGCTGTTTCTCACCGAGCTTTCGCCCGCATGGCTGAAGCGCCCGCTCGGCACCGCCATCGAGCTGCTGGCGGCCATCCCTTCGATCATCTACGGCATGTGGGGCCTGTTCGTCTTTACGCCGGTCTTCCAGCTGCATGTCCAGCCGCTCCTGATCGACGCGTTTTCGCCGATCCCGGGGCTCGGCGCGCTGTTCAAGGGACCGCCCCTCGGGATCGGCATGATGAGCGCGGGCCTGATCCTCTCGATCATGGTGATTCCCTTCATTACCGCGGTGATGCGCGACGTCTTCGAGCTCGTGCCGCCGCTCTTGAAGGAATCGGCCTACGGCCTGGGGGCGACGACCTGGGAAGTCGTCTGGCGGGTCGTGCTGCCCTACACGAAGGTCGGGGTGATCGGCGGCATCATGCTCGGCCTCGGGCGCGCGCTGGGCGAAACGATGGCGGTGACCTTCGTCATCGGCAACGCGCACCAGCTCGCCGCCTCGCTCATGGCGCCCGGTAACAGCATCGCGTCGGCGCTCGCCAACGAATTCACCGAGGCAGTCGGCGACATCTACTTCTCCGCTCTGATCGAGCTCGGCCTGATCCTTTTCCTGATTACCACGATAGTGCTCGCGCTCTCGAAGCTGCTACTGCTGCGCCTGTCGCGCAATGAGGGTACCGCGTCGTGAGTACGCCTGCGGACGCGCTCGTCACCGCGGTCTCGCCGGCGAACCCGGTCTATCGGGCGCGCAAGCTGCAGAACCGCGTACTGCTTCTTATCTCGTTCCTCGCCCTTGCTTTCGGCCTCTTCTGGCTGGCGTGGATCCTCGGCACGCTGCTCTACGAAGGTGGCGAAGCGCTGCTTCGCGCGACCCTCTACTACCAGATGACACCACCGCCGGGCAGTGATGGCGGCCTCGCGAATGCCATCGCCGGCAGCGGTGTGCTGGTCGCCATGGGCACGCTGATCGGCACGCCGGTAGGCATCCTTGCGGGCACGTATCTCGCGGAGTACGGCAAGAGGAGCTGGCTCGCCTCGTCGACGCGCTTCCTGAACGACGTGCTGCTCTCGGCACCGTCGATCGTCATGGGTCTTTTTGTCTACTCCGTCTACGTGGCGCATGTGAAGCACTTCTCCGCCTGGGCCGGGGCGATGGCGCTCTCGCTGATCGTAATTCCGGTCGTCGTACGCACGACCGACGACATGCTCAAGCTCGTGCCGAACAGCCTGCGCGAGGCCGCGATCGCCCTCGGCTGCCCGATGTGGAAGATGATCGTGCTGGTGACCTACCGGGCGGCGCGGACCGGAATCCTCACCGGTATCCTGCTCGCGATAGCTCGCATCAGCGGCGAGACGGCGCCGCTGCTTTTCACGGCGCTCAACAACCAGTTCTGGTCGATGGACTTGAACCGTCCGATGTCCAACCTGCCGACGGTGATCTTCCAGTTCGCCATGAGCCCTTACGAGGACTGGCACCGCCTCGCCTGGGGAGGCGCGGCGCTGATCACCCTCGCGGTGCTGGCGCTCAACATCATCGCCCGCATGCTGTTCCGCAAAAAGGACTAGGGATGGAACCCAGCCAGACTGCCGCTGCACGGCCGACGCTTCGCACGGCGGTGCGTTCACGCCAGCAGCCCGATCCTTCCGATCTGGCGGCGAAGTTGCGCATCAAGAATCTCAACTTCTACTACGGCGACTTCCACGCGCTGCACAACATCAGCCTCGATATCCCGGCAAAC
Organism: Burkholderiales bacterium; assembly: GCA_035632415.1. Lineage (GTDB taxonomy): Bacteria > Pseudomonadota > Gammaproteobacteria > Burkholderiales > SG8-39 > SCGC-AG-212-J23. Next base: position 10,724 of record DASQGW010000077.1, read on the forward strand.
CGGGTGACGGCCTTCATTGGTCCATCGGGCTGCGGCAAGTCGACGCTGCTGCGCACTTTCAACCGCATGTATTCGCTCTATCCGGACCAGCGCGCCGAAGGCGAGATCGTCCTCGACGAGGTCAACGTCCTCGACATGCGGCAGGACCTGCCGCTCCTGCGCGCCAAGATCGGCATGGTGTTCCAGAAGCCGACGCCGTTCCCGATGTCGATCTACGACAACATCGCGTTCGGCGTGCGGCTCTATGAGCGGCTGTCAAAGCGCGCCATGGACGAGCGCGTCGAATGGGCGCTGACGCGCGCCGCGCTCTGGACGGAGGTGAAAGGCAAGCTGCAGCAGAGCGGCAACAGCCTCTCCGGCGGACAGCAGCAGCGCCTGTGCATTGCGCGCTGCATCGCCATCAAGCCGGAGGTGCTGCTCCTCGATGAGCCATGCTCGGCACTCGACCCGATCTCGACGACCCGAATCGAAGAGCTGATCACGGAGCTGAAGAACGACTATACCGTGGTGATCGTGACGCACAACATGCAGCAGGCGGCGCGCGTCTCCGATTACACGGCGTACATGTATCTGGGCGACCTGATCGAGTACGGCGATACCGACACGATCTTCATCAAGCCGCAGCGCAAGCAGACCGAGGATTACATCACCGGCCGCTTTGGCTGAACGCGCCGCTAGAGGTAGCTCGGCTGGAGCGTGACCGCGCGGCGGTGCAGGATGCGCTTGTTGATCTCGCCGTGCGGCAGGCTCGTGAAGATCTTGATCCGGCGCATCAATGTCCAGAACTGGTCGCGGTGCGATTCCTCGGTCCCCGCGTCATCGGCGCGGATGTTCCAGTGCGCGACGAACGGATCGCCCGGCCAGTCGGCGAGCTCGTGCCGTGCCGCTTCGCACAGCGTGATGATGAAATCCATGTGCGGCGCGTCGGGCCGGCGGAAGTCCTGCAGCGGCCTTCCCCGCAAATCGGCGACCGGCAGGTCATATCCGGCGAGAAAATCGAGTACGTCCGGATGGGCGGCGCATGCGCCGGCGCTAAAGGCGCGGAAGCGGGGCGCGCCGACCGAAGTGAGAATCGCCCTGGCCATCAAGCTGAGCGGGCAGTTCTCCTCGCAGACGAATAGAACGTTCAAGGCATTCACGGTGGGAGCCCGTTCCCTCTACGGGCAGGACCATCTTAGTTTTTTGCTGCGCTGCTCGGCAACTGAATTTTGCGCGCATTGCTCATTTCTTCATCGCCGCAGCGCGGACGCATCCAAAGCGTGCGCAGTCAAATGAAGTTCACAATCAATCCACAACGTTATCCACAAGATCCTGTGGATATCACGGTAACAATTCGGTAATTTCCGGGTCGGGGAGAGTCCACGATGCAAAAGCGAACGCTCGTTTCAACCTGTGTCGCATTCCTTGCGGCATTGTCAGCGATCGGCTGCGCCACGCGGACGAGCGATGGCCTGTCGAACGTCGAGACCATCGTGGTGATCTACGCGGAGAACCGCAGCTTCGACCACCTGTACGGGCTCTTCCCCGGCGCCGAAGGCCTCGCGCAGGCAACGGCCGAGGAGAAAACCCAGCTCGATCACGATGGAAAGCCTTTGCCGCACCTGCCGCCCGTCTACGCGGGTAACAGGATCGATCCGCGCTTTCCGCAGGACCTGCCGAACGGCCCATTCCAGATCGATGCACCGCCGGTGAACGCGCGCCCCGATGAAATCCTGCCCAGTCCGATCCACAACTACTACCAGAACCGCGAGCAGGTGAATGGCGGAAGGAACAACATGTTCGTCGCCATGACCACGGTCGGCGCGTGGACCATGGGCTACTTCGACGGCTCGAAGATGAAGCTCTGGAAGTGGGCGAAGGAATACACGCTCGCCGATCACTTCTTCATGGGCGCGTTCGGAGGCTCGTACCTGAATCACCAATGGCTCATTTGCGCATGCACGCCGATGGATCCAGGCGCGCCGGACAACGCCAAAGCGCAGCTCGACGAACAGGGTCGGTTGAAGAAACGGCCCAACTCGCCTGCGTCGGTGCTCGACGGACCGGTGCAGCTATTCGACGGGCGCGTCTCGCCTGACGGCTACGTGGTGAACACCTCGCAGCCGCCCTATCAGCCGAGCGGCATCCCGCCGGCGCCCGGCGGCAACCTCGACCTCGCGAATCCGGCGGGCCATCCGCTGCCGCCGCAGACGCTGAAGACGATCGGCGACACGCTGTCGGCCAAAGGCGTAAGTTGGGCCTGGTACGCGGGGGGCTACAACGCCGCCCTCGCCGACGGCCGCCAGGATCCCTCGGCCAAGCGCTCGGTCATCTATACGCGCCGGCCCGGCAGCCCGATCTACCAGCCGCATCACCAGCCGTTCAATTACTACGCGCGCTTCGCCCCCGGCACGCCGGAGCGCGCGCAGCACCTGAAGGATGGCGACGACTTCATGCACGACATCGACAAGGGCACGTTGCCGGCCGTCGCTTTCTACAAGCCCGAAGGCGTGTTCAACGAGCATCCGAGCTACACCGATCTCGCCGTGGGCGACGAATACCTCGACAAGCTGCTCGCGCGGCTCCGCGCGAGCCCGCAGTGGCCGAAGATGGTCGTGATCGTCACTTACGACGAGAACGGCGGCTTCTGGGACCACGTGCCGCCGCCCTCGGGACCGGGCTGGGGCGACCGCTGGGGGCCGGGCACGCGCATACCGACGCTGGTCGTGTCGCCCTTCGCAAGGCGCGGCTACGTCGACAAGACGCCTTACGATACGACGTCGATCATCAAATTCATCACGCGGCGCTTCGGGCTCGAGCCGCTGCCCGGCGTGCGCGAGAAGATGGGCGACCTGACGAGCGCGCTCGCGTTCTAGATCAAGAGAAAAGGCGTGGACCGTGGAAGCCGATGACAAGCAAAAGGGCAAGGAAGACCTGTCGAAACGCGTGCAGAACGAGATGCTCGACTCGTTCGACGAAGAGCTCGAGATGGAGATCGACGACGAGCGCATGGAGCGCCTGCTCGGCGACATGGCGGACCACCCCGACAAGAAGCGGGCGCGCGTCGGCATCGACCGCCGCAAGTACTTCAAGGAGCTCTTCCGCCTGCAGGGCGAGCTCGTCAAGCTGCAGGACTGGGTGGTGCACAAGAAGCTGAAGCTCGTCATCATCTTCGAAGGCCGCGACGCCGCGGGCAAGGGCGGCGTCATCAAGCGGATCACCCAGCGGCTGAATCCGCGCGTCGCCCGCGTCTCGGCGCTGCCGGCGCCCAGCCCCCGCGAGCAGTCGCAGTGGTATTTTCAGCGCTACGTGGCGCACCTGCCCGCCGGCGGCGAGATCGTGCTCTTCGACCGCAGCTGGTACAACCGCGCCGGCGTGGAGCACGTGATGGGGTTTTGCAGCGACGCGGACTACAAGGAGTTCTTTCGCACGGTTCCCGAGTTCGAGCGCATGCTGGTGCGCTCCGGCATTACCCTGGTCAAGTACTGGTTCTCGATCTCGGACGATGAGCAGCACCTGCGCTTCAAGATGCGCATGCACGATCCCATGAAGCAGTGGAAGCTCTCGCCGATGGACCTGGAGTCGCGCCGCCTGTGGGAGGCCTACACCAAGGCGAAGGAGGCGATGCTCGGGCGCACCCACATCCCGGAGGCGCGCTGGTGGGTGGTGCAGGCCGACGACAAGAAGCGCGCTCGCCTGAACTGCATCGCGCACCTCTTGACCCAGATTCCTTACGCCGAGCCGCCACGTTCCAACGTCGTGCTTCCCGAGCGCCAGCACAATCCCGAGTACCACCGCGGCCCGATCCCGCAGGAGATGTACGTCCCGGCGGTGTACTGACCGGTCACAATCACTTATGCTTCGCCTATGACGTGCTCGTCGAGTGCGTCTCACAAGAAAGGGAGTACCCATGGCGAAGAAGCGCAAAGCCAAAAAGAAGAAGAAGTAACTGAAAGCGGGCCGATCCGCCGCGCTCGCGGCGCATCGGCCCGAACGGCCCTTCCTGCGGCGAGCCACGCCGCCCCGATCACCATCCACCGACCATGAAGCGCATCGATTACCTCGCGCGCATCCTGAAAGCGCGGGTCTACGACGTCGCGACCGAGACGCCGCTCGAGCCGGCGCGCGCGCTTTCGCGCCGCCTGCGCAATTCGATCCTCGTCAAGCGCGAGGACCTGCAGCCGATTTTCTCGTTCAAGCTGCGCGGCGCCTACAACAAGATGGCCGGGCTCTCCAAGGCGCGGCTACGCCGCGGCGTGATCGCGGCGAGCGCGGGGAACCACGCGCAGGGCGTTGCCCTGGCGGCGCAGCGTCTCGGTTGCCGGGCGGTGATCGTGATGCCGGTGACCACGCCGCGCATCAAGGTCGACGCCGTGCGCTCGCGCGGGGCGGAGGTGCGCCTCTACGGCGACACCTACGCCGACGCCTACGACGAAGCGCAGCGCGTCCGCGGCCGGCGCGGCCTTGTCTTCGTGCACCCGTACGACGATCCCGAGGTCATCGCCGGGCAGGGCACCATCGGCATGGAGATCCTGCGGCAGCATCCGGGCGCGCTCGACGCGATCTTCGTGCCGATCGGCGGCGGTGGCCTCATCTCCGGCATCGCCGCCTATGTGAAGCGCGTGCGGCCCTCGGTGCGCATCATCGGCGTGGAGCCGGTGGACGCCGATGCCATGAGCCGCTCGCTGAAAGCCGGCAGGCGCGTCGCGCTTGACCACGTAGGGCTCTTCGCCGACGGCGTGGCAGTCAAGGAGGTGGGCCGGGAGACGTTCCGGCTGTGCAAGCAGCTGGTCGACGACGTGGTGCTGGTCGACACCGACGAGATGTGCGCGGCGATCAAGGATGTGTTCGAGGACACCCGTGTCGTGCTGGAGCCGGCCGGCGCGCTCAGCGTCGCGGGCGCCAAGGCCTGGGTCGAGCGCCATGGCGCCCGCGGCAAGACGCTGGTGGCGGTCGCCTCGGGCGCCAACACCAACTTCGATCGCCTGCGCTTCATCGCCGAGGAAGCGGAGCTCGGCGAGCATCGCGAGGCGGTGCTGGCGGTGACCATTCCCGAGCGCCCCGGCAGCTTCAAGAAGTTTTGCGCGACCCTCGGCGCGAGCAACATCACCGAGTTCAATTACCGGATTGCCGATTCCCGAGAGGCGCACATCTTCGTCGGCATCGAGGTGGAGGGGCGCGCGCAGACGTCTCGCATCGTGAAGAATCTGCGCAAGCACGGATTGACGACGCTCGATCTCTCAGACAACGAGATGGCCAAGGCGCACGTGCGGCATATGGTAGGCGGGAGGCCGCCCAAGAATCAGGTGATCGGCCGTGCGCCTGAGCTGCTTTATCGATTCGAGTTCCCCGAGCGCCCGGGCGCGCTCATGCGGTTCCTGCGCGCCATGCGCAGCGACTGGAACATCAGCCTCTTCCATTACCGCAACCACGGCGCCGACTACGGGCGAGTGCTCGTCGGCATGCAGGTGCCGAGGGACGAGATGCGCGAATTCACCGCCTTCCTGCGCAAGCTCGGCTATCCGCATGCCGACGAGACGCGGAACCCCGCGTATCGCTTGTTCCTCGTTTAGCCGCGCTCGACTTCGCCGAGGTAGCACACCGGCGAGGCGAGTTTGCTGCCTTCGCCACCCTGCGGCTCGCCGAGGAATGCAAGCCCTTCGGGATCCCGTCGATAGACGCCGCGCTCCGTGACGACGTAGTCCATCGGGATGTCCCACGGCTGCGGGTAGATGGTGTCGAGCCGCGCGAGCTCGTGGGAAACTCCGATCGTCACCGGCCGCTTCTCGAGCGAGGCGAGGGTGCGGTCGAAGAAGCCCGCGCCGTAGCCCAGGCGATAACCCTGACGATCCCAGCCGTTCATCGGCAGAATCACCGCGCTCGGCTGGATCTCGGGCGAGTCGACCGGGTAAGAAATGTTCAAAGCCCCCACCGCAAGCCGCACGCCCGGATGCCATTCACGGAAGATCAGCGGTGTTCTCGGCGCGACGACGACCGGCAGCGCGGTCAACGCGCCCCGGCTGCGCAGCGTTCTGGCAAAATGGCGGGCGTCGTACTCGCCTTGAATCGGCCAACAAAAAGCGAGGCGGCAACGGGCAAGTCCGGGGAATGAGAGCTCAAGACTACGGTCGATGCGCCGGCGATACTCATCGAGCGTCGCGGAGGGTAGCGCCGTGCGCGCCGCGATGAGCTTCTCGCGCGTCGCCTTGCGCCAGGCAGTGAGCTCGACCGGATCGAGGGACATGGGGGCAGTTTTATGATTTCCGGGCATTTGCGCAATCTCATCGTTGCGCTGGCGCTCATCGCGCCGGCGGCGGTGCGGGCGTCGTCGCCGGCCGACGACGCGGTGCGCGGTGCCTACGATGCCTACCAGGCGGGCGACGCGCTCAAGCTCGCGCGCTATGCGAAGAAGCTCGACGGCCACGTTCTCACGCCTTGGATCGACTACTGGCGGCTCGCGCTACGCCTGCAGGACACGCCCAACAAGGACGTGCTCGCCTTCCTCGAGCAGCATGCGAACACCTACGTCGCCGAGATGCTGCGCGGCGACTGGCTCAAGGTGCTCGGGCAGAACGAAGACTGGGCGCAGTTCGAGCGCCAGGTCGCGCTCTATCCGCGCGACGATCTCGAGGTGCGCTGCTATGCCGCGCTCATGTCCGCGGAGAAGGGCGCGCCGCCGAGCTTCGCCGAGCTCGACTGGATGTGGCTCGAGCCGCAGGAGCTTCCCGGCGGCTGCGGCAAGCTCGTCCAGCGGCTGCTCGACGACGAGAAGATCACGGTCGCCGACGTGTGGCGTCGCGTGAGGCTGCTCTTCGCCAAGGGGCAGATCACGGCGGCGAAGACCGCCCTCGGCTACCTCGACAAGGCCGATTCGCCCGACGAGCGCATGCTCGCCGATGCGGCGCGGCAGCCCAAGCGCCTGCTCGAGCGCCTGCCGCGCAATCTCGAGAAGCGCGCGACGCGCGAAGTCGTCGTGCTCGCCGTGCTGCGCTATTCGCGCAACGAGCCGGCCGCGGCGGCCAAGGTCCTGGAGCAGAAGCTCTCTCACCAGCTGCCCGAGGCCGAGGTGCGCTATCTCTGGGGCCGTATCGGCTACGAAGCGGCGCGCGAGCACGTGCCCGAGGCGCTCAAGTGGTACGCCAAGGCGGGTCGGCTGGACGAGGACCAGCTTGCCTGGAAAGTGCGCGCAGCGTTGCGCGACGGTGAATGGCCGGTGGTCCGCGAAACGATCGACCGGATGCCGGCCGGCATGCGGCACGAGTCGAACTGGACCTACTGGTACGGCCGGGCGCTTGCGGCGGCGGGCGAGACGGTCGGCAGCCGCGCCTACTACCTGCGCATCGCCGGCCAGACCGATTTCTACGGGCTGCTCGCCTCCGAAGAGCTCGGCTACGTGTCGACGCTGCCCGAGACGATGTACGTGCCGACCGAAGCCGAGGTCGACGCGGTGAGCGAGAACCCCGGCCTCGTCCGCGCGCTCGAACTCATCCGCCTCGGCATGCGCACGGAAGGCGTGAAGGAATGGCTCTTCAGCGTGCGCTATTTCGACGATGCCAAGCTCCTTGCCGCCTCCGAGTTCGCCCGCCGCGAGCGCATCTGGGACCGCTCGATCCAGGCGGCGGACCGGACGGTGCGCTCGCACAACTTCGCGCTGCGCTATCCGATGCCGTACCGCGACGTGTTCAGCCAATACGCCAAGATGTACGAGCTCGACGAGTCGTGGATCCTCGCCATCGTGCGCCAGGAAAGCCGCTTCATCACCGATGCGCGCTCGGCGGCGGGCGCCGCCGGCCTGATGCAGGTGATGCCGCGCACCGCGCGCTTCATCTCGCAGCGAATCGGTGTGCGCCACTACCAGCGCAAGGGCGTGACCGAAGTCCAGACCAACGTGACGCTCGGCGCCGGGTACCTCAAGCTCGTCTTGAACCAGCTCGGCAGCGAAGTGCTGGCCTCGGCGGCGTACAATGCCGGACCCAACCGGGCGCGGCGCTGGCGCGACGACAGCCGGCCGCTCGAAGGCGCGGTCTACATCGAGACCATTCCATTCCCCGAGACGCGCGACTACGTGAAGAAGGTGATGGCCAATTCCGTGTTCTACGCGGCGCTCATCCAGAACCAGGTGGTGCCGCTCAAGCCGCGCCTGGGCACGATCCCGGCCCGTAACGGGACCGGCACGCCGGAAGACGAGCCGCCCGAATGAGGTACGGAAGAATACTGGTCCTCGGCGGCTCGGGCTTTGTCGGGCGACACCTCGTCGCCGCGCTGGTGCGGCGAGGCGCGCGCGTCACCGTGCCGTCGCGGCGGCGCGAGCACGCCAAGCACCTCATCCTGTTGCCGACCGTCGATGTCGTCGAGGCCGACGTCCTCCAGCGCGGCGTGCTCGACCGCCTGGTGCGTGGCCAGGACGCGGTCATCAATCTCGTCGGCATCCTGCAGGGCGATTTCCAGCGGGCACACATCGAGATTCCGCTCGCGGCTATCGCCGCCTGCCGCGCCGCCGGCGTCGAGCGGCTGATGCACATCAGTGCGCTGGGCGCCTCCCCCGACGCACCCTCGGAATACCTGCGCAGCAAGGCGAAAGGCGAGCAGGCGATCCTCGATGCGGACGACCGCCATGTCACCGTATTGCGTCCTTCGGTGATCTTCGGGCCGGAGGATCGCTTCCTCAATCAGTTCGCCACCATGGCCCGATGGCTGCCGGTCCTCGCCGTGCCTTGTCCCAATGCGCGGTTCCAGCCGGTCTATGTCGGCGACGTGGCTCGCGCCATGGCGGTGGCGCTGGAAGACACCGAGACCTTCGGCCAGAAATACGACCTGGCGGGGCCTCGCGAGTACCGCCTGAAAGAGCTGGTCGAGCTCGTCTGCGCGCTTACGCACCACCAGCGGCTCGTCGTCGGCCTGCCGGACAGCCTTTCCTATTTGCAGGCGTCGTTGCTCGAGATGTTGCCCGGGCAGCTCATGACGCGCGACAACTATCGCTCGATGCAGGTGCCGAACACGACAAGCGCGCCGTGGCCGCTCGGCGGCGAGCGACAGTCGCTCGAGGCGATCGCGCCCGCTTATCTTTTCCCTTCCGGTCCGCGCGAGCGCTATCCGCAGCTTCGCTGGCGCGCCCGGCGCTAGCAGAGCTTCGCCACCGCAGCGATCCCGGCGAGCGCGTCCCAGCCGGAGACGTGCCCCACTCGAGCAACCTCGTCGAGCGTACGCGGCCAGTCCGCGCTTCGGCTGCAGAGCGCCTGCAGGCAGGCGTGCAGCGCCTCGTGACCTTCTCCCGCGGCTGCCGCCGCGAGGTGCGCGGCGCTAATCGCGCTCGTGCGCTTCAAGCGCGGCTTAAGCCATCGCCATAAGCCTTCGGCCTGCGGGCGCCGCTCGAGCGCATGCAATGCGATCAGCACGCCGCCGAGGTAATCATCGCCCGAGGGCGTGAGTCCCGGGCCGAGACCGATCAGGATCTGCGCGTCGTCGTCGAGCGCATTGCCGATGAGCCAGTGCTCGAGCGCCTCGAGCGCCGGCTGCGCATGACCGCTGAGCGCGTTGTGCGCGCCGACGATGAGGCCGCCGAGCCCTTCGCGGGGCACGCGGTTCTGCGCGGCATAGTGCAGCGAGCCGATGTCGATCACGGGACTCGGCGGCAGGGCGGGCGGCGCCCAGCGCGCCGCCACCGAGAGCGCGACGCGCGCGGCGAGCGCCGGCAGCCGGAAATCGTCGACGAGCGCATTGAGCGGCCCGCGGCCGATCGACGCGTCGCCGACGCACGCATAGCGACCGTCGGGAAATCGCAGGTAGACGCTGCGCCTGAAGGCGGCAACGACTTCACCCTCGCCTTCGGGCACGAAGCGCCCGGCGACGCTAGCGCGGGCGACGGAGGGCATGGCGGCGATAGTAGCTAGAATTCCTCGCATGCAGATCGTCATCGGCAACAAGAACTACTCGTCCTGGTCGATGCGTCCGTGGGTGCTCGCGAAAGAAGCCGGCATCCCGTTCGAGGAGGTGCAGCTCAAGTTCAAGGAGGCGGACGGCGGCCTCACGGTCGACGGCATCGAGCGCTACGGCGTCGCCGGCAAGGTGCCGGTGCTCGTGATCGACGGCGAGCCGGTGTGGGATTCGCTCGCGATCTGCGAGACGCTCGCCGAGCGCTTTCCCGAGAAGCAGCTCTGGCCTGCCGATCGCAGCGCCCGGCAGGTCGCGCGCTCGATCTGCGCCGAGATGCATTCGGGCTTCCAGGCGATGCGCAGCTCGATGCCGATGAACATTCGGAGCGTTTATCCCGGCAAGGGGATTGAGAACTCGCGCAGCGACATCGACCGCGTGATCGCGATCTGGGCCTCGTGCCGCGAGAAGTTCGGCACAGGTGGCGCGATGCTCTTCGGCCGCTTCTCGGTCGCCGATGCTTATTTCGCACCGGTGGTCATGCGCTTCCGGACGTATTCGGTCGACTTGCCGAAGGGCGCGCAGGCGTACTGCGATGCCGTGAGCGGGCTGCGTTCCGTGCGCGAGTGGATGGACGGCGCGCGCAAGGAGACGGAGTTCGTGCCCACCGACGAGCCGTATGCTTCTCGTAATCGGTAACAAGAACTACTCGTCGTGGTCCCTAAGGCCCTGGCTTGCGCTCAAGGTGCTCGGCGTGCCATTCGACGAGAAGCGCATCGCGCTGCGGCGTCCCGAGACGAAGGCAGAGATCCTGCGCCATTCGCCCGCGGGGCGTGTGCCGGTCCTCAAGGACGGCGATACGGTGGTGTGGGACTCGCTCGCCATCCTCGAATACCTGGCCGAAAAGTACCCCCAGCTCTGGCCCGGCGACCGCGCGGAGCGCGCGAGAGCACGCTCGATGGCCGCCGAAATGCATTCTGGTTTTCCTGCGCTGCGCGAGCACATGAGCATGAACACGCGCAAGCGCTATGCGGGCAAGGGCCGCACGCCCGAATCGATGGCGGATGTGGCGCGCATCGACGAGATCTGGTCGCAGGCCAGGGGGCCTTTCCTGTTCGGCAGCTTTACGGCGGCCGACGCCATGTACGCCCCGGTCGTTCTGCGCTTTCGCACGTACGAAGTAAAAGTGCGAAAGACGAGCTACATGGAAGCGATGCTCGCGCTGCCCGCGATGCGGGAATGGATCGAGGCCGCCGAGCGCGAACCGGAAGCCATTCCCGAGCTCGATCTGCACGGGTGAAGGCGTATCTCGTTGGCGGCGCAGTCCGCGATGAGCTCCTCGGCCTGCCGGTGAAGGAAAGGGACTACGTGGTCGTCGGCTCCACGCCCGAGGAGATGGAGCGCGCGGGCTACAAGCCGGTCGGCAAGGATTTCCCAGTTTTCCTTCATCCGGTAACCCACGAGGAGTACGCGCTCGCGCGCACCGAGCGGAAGAGCGGCCGGGGCTACAAGGGCTTCGCCGTGCATGCATCGCCGGAGGTGACGCTGGAAGACGATCTACGGCGCCGCGACCTGACGATCAACGCGATGGCGAAGGCGGAGGACGGGACGATCGTGGATCCCTTCGGCGGACGGAAAGACCTGGAGCAGAAGCGCCTGCGCCATGTCAGCGAAGCCTTCGCCGAAGACCCGGTACGCATCCTGCGCGTCGCACGCTTTGCGGCGCGCTTCGGCTTCGAGGTCGCGGCCGAGACGATGGCGCTCATGAAGCGCATGGTCGAGTCCGGGGAAACCGACTACCTGGTGCCCGAGCGGGTGTGGCAGGAGTTCGCGAAGGGGCTCACCGAGCGCGAGCCGCAGCGCATGGTCGACGTGCTGGAAGCGAGTGGCCTGAGCCAGAAGCTGCTGCCGGAAATCCGCTCGGTGCCGAGGCTGGAAGGGACTCTCGCGCAGCGCTTTGCCCAGCTCGCCTGGCCGCTGAAGGAGTCGGAGGTCGAGGCGCTCGCCAGCCGGCTGAAGGTGCCCGGCGAAGTCCGCGAGCTCGCGCTCCTTGGCGCGCGCAACCGGATGGCATTGCGCGCCTCGCGCACCGCGACACCGCAGGCGCTGCTCGAGCTCCTCAAGCGCACCGATGCGTTCCGGCGACCGGATCGCTTCCAGGATTTGCTCGCGGTGGCGCGCCGGGACGCTCCGATCATCGACACCTCGCGGCTGGAAATCGCGCTGGCCGCGGCCAAGGCGGTCGATGCCGGCGCCATCGCCGCCAAGGCCGGCTCGCCGCAGGAGACGGCGCGCAAGCTCGACGAGGCTCGCATAGAAGCGATCTCGCGGGCGCAGTGAATCATCTACGCTTCCTCTACCGGAACCTCGCGGCCGGCACGCGGCTCGCGCTTTTTCTGCCGGTGCGGCCCTACGACTACCGCGCTTCGCCACTCGATTTCACCTTGCTCGTCGCGTTCAACTTCATGGTGTGGGTCGTGGCGGCAGCGCTCCGCAACGGCCTCGACGGCGACTTCGACAGCACGGCGATGCCGATCTATCTCGGCGGGATTCCGCTCGTGCTCGTCACCGCCATGGCGGTTGCCTGGATCTATCGCGACGCCGGGCGGCTGCTCCTCATCGCGACCGCGCTCACGGCGAGCGACGCCGCCTTCGAGCTGATCGCCCTCGTCGCGCCGCCGCTCGCCGCGCCCGCGGTCCTGGCCTGGCTATGGCTCGTTTCGGTGCGCGCCGTCGTCGTTTGCGGCGGTTCGCGGCGGCCGCAGGTCTTTAAGGGCGCGCTCGTCGTCAGCGCGATGCTCGCCGCCGGCTATTTCGCCTTTCCGCGCACCGACGTCTGGGTGGAGCCCGAGGAGGAGCCGGAGGCCTATCCGCTCGCCGACGAGCGCGTGTTCCATCTGCAAGGCCAGCTCATCGAGCGCGCACTCGCCGCGATCGCACCCGGCCGCAGCGGCGTTCGCGAGCTCTATTTCGTGGGCTTCGCACCGGACGCGACCGAGGAAGTGTTCCTGCACGAGCTGCGCTTCGTGCGCCGCCAGTTCGACGAGCGCTTCGGCGCCGCCGGCCGCTCGATCGCGCTCGCGAGCAGCGAGGATGCGCTGGAAGAGCTGCCGATCGCCACGGCCACTAACCTGTCGCGGGCGCTGGCGCGCGTCGGCGAAAGGATGAACCCGGACGAAGACACGCTCTTTCTCTTCCTCACCTCGCACGGCACCCGCGATCACCGGCTCACCGCCGTCCAGCCGCCGCTCGACCTTGCGCCGCTCACGCCGACCGCGCTCGCCCGCATGCTGCAGGATTCCGGCATCAAGTGGCGCGTGATCGTGATCTCGGCCTGCTACTCCGGCGGCTTCATCGAGCCGCTGCGCGACGACAACACCATCGTGATCACCGCCTCCTCGGCAGAGCGTGCCTCGTTCGGCTGCGAGGGGGGCCGCGACTTCACCTATTTCGGCGAAGCCTATTTCCGCGACGCGCTCTCGCGCACGCGGTCCTTCACAGGGGCCTTCGAGCTCGCGAAGAGCATCGTCGCGGAGCGCGAAGCGAAGGAAAACCTCGAGTCCTCGATGCCGCAGATGTGGGTCGGCCCGGCGATCGCCGAGCGGCTAAAGGATGCGTCCGATCAGCCAGACAAAGAATGAGAGAAGCAGCGTGCTGGCGAGCGGGATGTAGAGCACGCGGCCGCCGAGCGGGATGCGAAAGTCGCCCGGCAGGCGGCCGAGCGAAACTCTGCCGAAGAGCGGCGTGGCGATGGATAGAATCGCGAGCGCCAACACGAGGGTGAGCACCCATTTCACCATGATCGAACTCTATACCTGGACGACGCCGAACGGCCGCAAGGTTTCCATCATGCTCGAGGAGTGCGGCCTCGCGTACAACGTGCACAAGATCAACATCGGCACGAACACCGAGCAGTTCGCGCCCGAGTACCTGAAGATCAACCCGAACGGAAAGATTCCATCGATCGTCGATCCCGAAGGCCCCGACGGCAAGCCGATCGCCCTGATGGAATCCGGCGCGATCCTGATCTACCTTGCCGGCAAGACCGGCAAATTCCTGCCGCAGTCGGCGCGCGGCAAGTACGAGGCGTTGCAGTGGCTCATGTTCCAGATGGGCGGTGTCGGCCCGATGTTCGGCCAGGCGCACCATTTCATGCGGGCGAAGAAGGACGAGATTCCCTATGGCAGCGAGCGCTACGGCAACGAAGCGAAGCGCCTCTACGGCGTGATGGACAAGCATCTCGCGAGGCACAAGCACTTCGCCGACGAGTACACCATCGCCGACATGGCGATCTATCCCTGGGTGGCGCGATACGAGTGGCATCGCGTGGACTTGAGCCAGTTCCCCAACGTGAAGCGCTGGTACGACTCAGTCGGCGCGCGTCCGGCCGTGCAGCGCGGCATGGCGGTGCCGCCCGTCTAGCTAGCGCCGCGCGTGCTTCTCGAGGAACGCGTTGATCTCCTCGATCCTTAGCTGCGGCTCCCCTGGGATCGGCTTGGTGCCGACTACGCGGTTCATCCACTCCATGTTTTCCTGCATGCGGGCGACGACCGCGCGCCACTCGGCCGCGGTGTGGCGCTTCGGGTCGGGCAGCACATGGCACTGGCTGCATGCGAGCCGGAACGCCTCGCCTTGCGGCTGGAAGGCGTCGGGATAGCGCTTCGGGTCGAGCGGCTTCTGCGCGTGCTTGCGCAGATAGGTGACGAGAGTGCGCTTCTCTTCCGGCATGGGAGCCTTGACGCCCGCCATCATGTCGCTCATCAGCCTGCCCATGTTGCCCTTGCCTTGCATGCGCAGCACCATGCGCTCGACGATCGGCGTCCACTTGGCGGCATGGTGCATCGCAGGGTTCGGCAGGTTGTGGCACTGCACGCAGTAGCGCAGCGTGAGCTCTGCGCCGGGCGAGCCGCGCTCGGGAAGCTGCCTCGCCTGGAACGTCGGCGGCAGGATGCGCTCGAGCAGCGGGCCATGCGGGCTCTCGGCCCAGCGCTTTTTGGCGTCGTCGATCTCGTCGGCGGCCGCAGCACCGCAGAGCAGGAGAAGAAGCAGCCAGGCTTTCACAAGCTTGCCCTCCGGTCGCCGCGGCTGAAGCCGAAGAGCGGAGCGCTCAGGTCCTTGCCGACCGCGAGCACCTTGAAGAGCTCGCCCATTTCCGCCGGCGACAGAAGCTTTTGCGCCTGTGCGGCGATCGGCGCGTAATGCAGCAGGTTCTCCGCGTTCGCCTCGCCGAGCACCTCGGTGATCCCGCAGTTCACCAGGAACTGCGCCTGCGACGTGTAGCCCAGGATTTCGGCGCCCGCGGCGTGTGCCGCTTCGGCAAGCGCGGTGAAATCGACGTGCGCGGTGATGTCCTCTTCGCCCGGCCGCGCGAACGGATCGGCGTGCGCCCGATGGCGGTGATGGCACATCAACGTGCCGGTCGAGCGCTGCGGGTGGTAGTACTCGCGGCGCGGAAAGCCGTAGTCGATGACGAACACTGCGCCTTTGTCGAGCGCCTCGACGACCGTGCGCATCCAGGCGCGCACCTGGAGTCCAATCTCGCTCACATACGGCGCTTGCACCGGCAATTCCTTGGCTGCCGCTAGCAGCTCGCCGCTCGCCGGTCGATCCGCCCACTGCAGGCCAGGCCCGACCCCGCGCTCCATGATGCCGCCTTCCGTCCAGTGCACCATGTGCACCGGGATCGCATCGGCCACTTCGTTCGCGATCACCGCGCCGCGGAAGCGCTCCGGCAGGCGCTCGATGTGGCGCACGCGAGGGCCGAGCTTCTCTTTCTGGCGCTGGATCAGCTCGGCGCTCGTCTCGAGGATCAGGTACTCGCGGCCCTCGGCGAGCACATCCGCGAGCGCTCCAGTACCGGCACCGATCTCGAGGATGCGATCGAAAGCGGCGAGCTCGCGCGCCAACGTGCGGCCAAAAAGCGTGCCTAGTTCGGGCGCGGTGACGTAGTCGCCCGCCGCGCCGAACTTCCGCGCACCGCTCGCGTAATAGCCGACGCCCGGCTCGTGCAGCGCGAGCTGCATGTAGCGCTCGAAGGAGATCCAGCCGCCGGCCGCGGCGATCTCCGCTTCGATTCGGGCACGCGCTTGCATGCCCTAGAATCTAAAGGTGGAATCGCTTGCCGGCAAAGCGGTGCTGGTCACCGGCGGCGCTCGTCGCTTGGGTGCCGCGATCGCGCGGCGCCTGCACGGCGCCGGAGCGTCGGTGCTCATCCACTACCGCGATTCGGAAGCCGATGCGGTAAAGCTCGTCGCCGAATTGAACGGGCAGCGGCCGAAGAGCGCTGCGAAGGTGAAGGCCGAGCTGCTCGCGCCGATCGCATCGCGCGCGCTGCTCGGCGCCGCGCTCGACTCGTTCGGGCGGCTCGACTTGCTCGTGAACAACGCCTCGACCTTCTTTCCGGTCGGGGTCGGGCAGATCGAGGCCTCGCATTGGGAGGAGCTTATCGGCTCGAACCTGCGGGCGCCGCTCTTTCTCAGCCAGGAGGTCGCGCCCGAGCTCGCCAAGAACGCGGGCTCGATCGTGAACATCGTCGACATCCACGCCGAGCGGCCGCTCAAGGGCTATCCGGTCTACAGCATCGCCAAAGCGGGGCTCGCCGCCATGACGCGCTCGCTCGCTCTCGAGCTCGCGCCGAAGGTACGCGTCAACGGCGTCGCTCCCGGGGCGATCGCCTGGCCCGACGACGGCCAGTTCGACCCTGCCGAGCGCGGCCGCATTGTCGAGACTACGCCGCTCGGACGCGTCGGCTCGCCGGAGGACATCGCCCAGGCGGTACACTTCCTCGCCTGCGCCGCCTATATCACCGGCGAGATCGTCGCGGTGGACGGCGGGCGCTCCATCTTCATCTAGGGTCATTGCATGGCAGTCCACGCCGTCCGCATCGATCGCCGGAAGACAGACTACGAAGCCGGCAAGCTCGCGAAGCGCATCCGCCGGCAGGTGGGCGAGGCGATCGCCGACTTCGGCATGATCGAGGAGGGGGACAAGGTGATGGTGTGCCTCTCGGGCGGTAAAGATAGCCACGCGCTCCTCGACGTTCTGCTCTCCCTGCGCGAGAAGGCCCCCATCCGCTTCGAGCTCATCGCCGTCAACCTCGACCAGAAGCAGCCGGACTTCCCGGCCGATGTGCTGCCGCGCTATCTCGAAGGTCGAGGCGTGCCTTTCCGCATCGTGGAGCAGGACACGTATTCAGTCGTGAAGCGCGTGATCCCGGAAGGGAAGACCATGTGCTCGCTTTGCTCGCGACTGCGGCGCGGCGCGCTGTACAAGGCGGCCGAGGAAGTCGGCGCCACCAAGATCGCGCTCGGCCACCATCGCGACGACATCCTCGCGACGTTCTTCCTGAACCTGTTCTACGGCGGGCAGATGAAGGCCATGCCGGCGAAGCTGCGATCCGACGATGGCAGGCACATCGTCATCCGTCCGCTCGCCTATGTGGCCGAAGCGGATCTCGCCGCCTATGCCGGGCAAAAGGCGTTTCCGATCATCCCGTGCAACCTTTGCGGCTCGCAAGAGAATCTGCAACGCCAGGTGGTCGGCGAGATGCTCGCCGAATGGGAAAAACGGCACCCGGGACGCATCGAGTCGATCGTGCGAGCGCTGAGCGAGGTGCGGCCTTCGCACCTGCTCGACCGCAAGCTTTACGATTTTTCGGCGCTGAAATGAAGAAGCCGACCGTCCTCGAGCTGAAGCGCGCCAAGGGCGCACGGCTCGCCATGATGACCGCCTACGACTTTCCGACGGCGCGGCTCGTCGCCGAAGCCGGGATCGACCTGATCCTCGTCGGCGATTCGCTCGGCATGGTGGTGCTCGGCTACGACTCGACCGTCCCGGTGACGCTCGACGAGATGGTGCACCACACGCGCGCCGCACGCCGCGGTGCGCCGCAGGCGTTCCTGGTCGGCGACCTGCCGTTTCTGTCCTATGCGACCGCGGAAACGGCGCTCGCCAGCTCGGCGCGCTTGATGAAGGAAGCGGGCGCCGATTCCGTCAAGCTCGAAGGCGGCGCCGAGGTGGTGCCGATCGTCGAGGCGCTGGTACGCGCGGGAGTCCCGGTGCTCGGCCACGTCGGCCTTACGCCGCAGACCGCCTCGGCGCTCGGCGGCTATCGCCTGCAGGGCAAGGACGAGGAGACCGCACGCCGCGTGCTCGAAGGCGCAGAGGCGCTCGCGGCTGCGGGTTGCTGGGGCGTCGTGCTCGAGCTCGTGCCGGCGTCGCTTGCGCGCCTGGTCACCGAACGCATCGCCATTCCGACCATCGGCATCGGCGCCGGAGCGCACTGCGACGGGCAGGTGCTCGTTTTTCACGACGTGGTCGGCCTCTTCACCGGGTTCACGCCGACCTTCGTCAAGCGCTACGCGGAAGCGGGCAACGCGATCCGCGACGCCATGCGCAAGTACGCCGAGGAGGTCCGTAGCGGCGCCTTCCCGTCCGAAGCGCACAGCTTTGCCATGAAAGACGAGGTGGTGAAGCAGCTTTACGGCACTTCGAAGAGAAAGTGACGCGGACGGCTCATGTCGCCAGGCCGGCTGTCGGGTCGTCGCGTCATAGACGACGCCTAGAATGCTTCGCATGAGCTCGCGGCGCCTCGCCCGGGTGTTTCATCTGATGGCTGGAGCCGCCCTGACCGGCCTGGTATCGACGGCTGTGCATGCCGGACTCGCGCCCGAGCCCGCGACGACGCCCGAGCCGGTCGTGCAGGTCTACGGCGCGCGCACGATGGGCGTGAAAGGCATCTTCGGTGTCCACACGTGGGTGGCTGTCAAGCCGGCCAACGCGAGGTCGTGGACCGTCTACGAGATCATCGGCTGGCGGCTGCGCTGGTCCGACAGCGCGCTCGTCATCCGCAATCGACAGCCTGATGCCCCCTGGTTCGGCTCGGAGGTCGAGCTATATGCCGACAAGCGGGGTCCGGGCGTCGAGCAACTGATCGCGCGCATCGACAAGGCCGCGCACGATTACCCCTATGCCAATAGCTACACGCTTTGGCCGGGGCCCAACTCCAACACGTTCACCGCGTGGATCGCGCGTGCCGTGCCCGAGCTGCAGGTCGATCTGCCCGCGACCGCCGTCGGCAAGGACTACATCGGCGCCACGAACTTCGTGTCCACCGCGCCCTCCGGCACCGGCTTCCAGTTCACGCTCGCCGGACTCTTCGGCGTGGCGGCCGGCCCGATCGACGGCTTCGAGCTCAACGTGCTCGGGCTCAACTTCGGCGTGAGCGGCTCGGGCGTCAAGCTGCCGATGGTGGGACGCATCGGCATGCCGCATTTCTTCGAGACCGCGGCGGCGAAGCAGTAACCGTGGAAGAGCTGCGGCGCGAGGCGCTCGCCCAGGCCATTGTCTGGGTGCCTACATTCGCTGCGGCGCTCAGCCTGCTCGTCTTCTTTCTCGTCCTCTCCCGAGTGGCCCATTTCGGCGTGCTGCGCATCGTGCAGCGTACCCGCGCGCACGGGCCGCTCGGCGAGCTGCTCGCAAGCGTCGCGCGCGTCGGCCTGATGGTGCTCGGCGTCGTCACCGCGCTCGGCACGCTCGGCGTCAACATCATGGGCATCGTCGCGGGCCTCGGTCTCACCGGCTTCGCGCTCGGCTTCGCCCTGAAGGATTCGATCTCGAACCTGCTGGCCGGCGTGCTGATCCTGCTCTACCGGCCGTTCGAGGTCGGCGACCGCATCGATGTCGGCGGCCTTTCCGGCCGCGTCACGCACGTCGACCTGCGCTACACCGAGCTCGATGCGGAGAAAGAGCGCGTGCTCGTGCCGAACTCCAGGATGCTCACCGACCCGATCCGGGTCTCGAAGCCCGCTACGGGCGGAGCAATCTAACTCGTCTTGACGTAGCTCACTTCCAGGCACACGTTGACGAGCGCCTGGCGCTTCTCCTCCTTGACGACCTTGAGCGCCCGCTCGAGCGCCGGCATCAGGTCCTTCGGCTCGGTGACGCGCTCGCCGTGCCCGCCGCTCGCCTGGATGACATGCTCGAAGCGCGGCGAGGGTTCCAGCGTGGCGAATGGAGGTTCTTTTGTCTGGGACGCAAAGCCCTTGGGGTAGGTCGCGAGCGTCGAGCGATGCACGGCCGCCCAGCGCGCGTTGTTGGCAATGACGAAGAGCACCGGCAGGTGCATCGCCTCGGAAACGTAGTGGCCCGCCGTCGGATTGCCGAACATGTAGGCGCCGTCACCGAGCGCGCAGACCACCGTCTTGTCGGGTGAGGCGAGCTTCGCGCCAAGCGCCGCGCCGAGTCCCCAGCCCAGGCCGCCGGCAGAAGCATTGCCGAAGTAGCGGCCCGGTTCCTTGATCACGATTTCCTCGAGCACCGTCGGGTACTCGTTGACGAGGATGGTGCGATCGTCGAGCAGCTTGTTCACGCATGCGGACAGCCATTTGCTGGTGATGGCCTTCGGCATCGGCTCGAACCCGCTGCGGGCTTTGCTTCTTGTTTCGGCGGACAAGGCGGTCACCGCTTTGCGCCGCTCTTCGATGGCCCGGGTCGAAGGCGCCTGCTTCTGCGCGGAGCGCCACAGCGCTTCGAGCGTCGGTGCGAGCGCGCCGGTGAGCGCGATGTCGGTGCGGAAGCCGCGCAGCGGATAGCGCGCGAAGAGCGGATCGGGCCCGATGTGAATGACTTTCGCATCGGCCCTTGGAGCGCCTTCCTTCGGGATCCACGGCACGTCGCAGTCGACCACCAGCACCACATCCGCTTCCTTCAGCAGCGCATGCGGATCCCACCCACAATGCATCGGATGCTCGGTCGAGAGGGCGAGGAAGCGCGGCCGGTAGTGAACCACCGGCACGGCGAGGGCGTGCGCCAGGCGCTCGATGGCGTACGAAGACTCCGCGGTGCGGCCGCCGTTAGCGGTAATAAGGAGCGGATGCTGGGCGTTGCCGAGGAGCTTCGCCGCGACTTCCAGCGCCGCGGAATCGGCGGCCGGTGGCGTGGCGGGCGACAGCGTCGCCGACATGGAGAAATCCCTGCTGAACGGCGAGGCGAGCACTTCGCGCGGCAGCGTCACGTACACCGGTCCCTGCGGCTCGCTCTTCGCGATCGCAAGGCCCCGGTCGATCACCGTCTCCACCTGCTCGGCGTGGCGCAGCTCGTAGTCCCACTTCATGAACTCGCGCAGCATTGCGCCCTGGTCGAAGTGCTCCTGCGCCCAGTGGATGTAGTTGTTGCGCGCGGCCGGCAGCGTTCCCGATTCGGTGATCGGCGTGCGGCCGGCCGTGAAGAAGATCGGCACGTTCTGACGCGAGGCGTTGATGAGGCCGTTCAACGAATTCGCCGTGCCGACGCCGACATGCACCATCATCGCCTGCGCCCGCCCGGTGATCATCGTGTAGCCGTGCGCCATGGCGACGCCCATGTTCTCGTGCGGCACGATGACGACCTGCGGCAATTTCCAGCCGAGCTTCTGGCCTTTCGCGTACGCCTCGACGACCGGCGCGAAGTCCGTGCCGCCGTTCGCGAACAGGTACTCGACGCCGCGCGAGGCGAGCAAGCCGAGCCAGGCGTCGGCTGCTGTTTCAGGGCTAAAGGCTTCCTCAGGGGAAGCTGCTTTCTGCACCGCCGGTTGTTCTTTGGGTGAAGGAGCGGGGGCGCTGGATGTCTTCGGTTGCTCTCTTGCGACGGGTTGCGGCTTCGGTGCAGGAGGCTGTTCTTTGGCTAGGGGAAGCGTCGGCTCCACCTGCTGGTCCTTCGCTTCTTCTTTCTTGGCCGCCGGTTTCGGCGGCCTGAGCGGCATCGTCTTGTTGAAGTCCATGCGCCGGATGGTACTTCAGCTGCTTATCCGCCTGCGCGACAGAAGGCAGATCGCCCTGATCGCGCCGTTCAGCGATTGCTGCGTCGCGTGGCGCTTGCCGTTGCCGTTCTTCGCAGTCACTTGCTCTTCGTGCCTTCGATCGCCTCCAGCACCTCACGGGCGAGATAAAGCTTGGCCCAACGGCGCTTGCCCATCTGCGCGATCAGCTTGCGCTCGATCAACAGGTCGACCACCTTGCGCGCGGTCGGATTCGAGATTTTCAGCACTGCCTCGGCGCGTGCCACCGTCAGGTAGGGATTGGTGAAGAGCTGGTCCACCAGCGACAAAGCCTTCGGCTTGTCCGCGACCCGGCTCCTGAACTTCTCGCGCAGTTCGATGACGTGCGAGGTCCGCTTCACGGCGTCCGCCGCGGTGACCTGCACGCCGTTGATGAAATAGCGCAGCCAGGAATCCCAGTCGCCGCGGGTCCGCACCCGCTGCAGGAGGTCGTAGTAGTCCCGGCGGTGCTCGTCGATGTAGTCGGACAGGTACAGCAGCGGATGCGACAGCCGGCCGCGCTCGATGAGGAACAGCGTGATCAGCAGCCTGCCGACGCGGCCGTTGCCGTCGAGGAACGGGTGAATCGCCTCGAACTGCTCGTGCATCAGCGCGCACTGCACGAGGTCCGGCATCGCGTCGCGCTGGTGCAGGAACTTCTCCCAGTCGTCGAGGCATTCAAGCAGGTTCTCGACCGGAGGCGGCACATAGGCCGCGCTGGCGGGGGTGCTGCCTGCGGCGCCGATCCAGTTCTGCGAGCGGCGGAATTCGCCGGGCGTCGCCCGGTCGCCGCGCACGCCCTTCATCAGCTTGGCGTGGATCTCGCGCACGAGGCGCAGCGACAGCGGCAGCTTCGGCAGCCGTTCGATGCCATGCTCCAGCGCGACGATGTAGTTGCGCACCTCGCCGAGGTCCTCCGGCGGCTTCGGCCCCACACCGCCGACCTCGTCGATCAGCACGTCCGACAGGCTCGCCCGCGTGCCCTCGATGCGCGAGGACAGCACCGCCTCGCGCGCCATCCACGGCGCGATCAGCAGATGCGGATTCGGCAGCAGCCGGCCTAGCCCCGACAGCTCCGACAGCGCCGCATCCGCCTTCGAAATGAGCGTGACCAGCTCCGGGCTGTAGTTGAGCTTGGGCGGTAGCGGGGCCGGGAGGAAAGCCAGGTACCCTCCTGCGCCCGTCACCAATCGCCCCGCCTCGGGTGCTGTAAAGTCCTGTCTATTCAAGCTTAATTTGGAGCTTTTAAAGTTTCTTTCGCGACCTGCCAGAGCTTTTAAAGAAAACGACAATATTCTTTCAAAGCTCAGGAAGGATTGCAAAGAAGCTCCTTACCTAAAGCAGGGGTTGTCAAACCCAGTTTGACAGATTAGACTTTTTGGCCATGAACTGCGCCGGGCTGCCGTTGTGACTTGCGCCGAAAAGCTGGTCGAGATTTTCGGCAGCCAGGCCGATGTCGCTCGCGCCTTCCACCTCGACCGCGCCGTCGTCCATAACTGGGTGAAAACCGGCTACGTGCCGGCGCGCTGGGCAGGAGAGGTGGAGCGCGTCACGCAGGGCCGCATCAGCGCGCTCGACATCATCAACGAGGCGAGCGCCAAGAATCCGGTGCGAGTGAAGTCGCGCCCCGGGCATGTTCCCTTTGGTCTTTCAGAGAGTGATCCCATGAGCCAGTACGCTCCCGCCAAGCGCATCCAATCCTTCCATCCCCCGCAACGCACGCTGATGGGCCCGGGCCCGACGGAGATCCATCCGCGCGTGCTCACCACGATGAGCCAGCCCGCCATCGGCTACCTCGACCCGATCTTCGTCGAGATGATGGAGGAGCTGAAGTCGCTCTTGCGTTACGTCTACCAGACGAAGAACAACCTGACGTTCCCACTCTCGGGGCCGGGCTCGGTCGGCATGGAGTACTGCTTCGTCAACATGGTGGCGCCGGGCGACAAGGTGATCGTGTGCCAGAACGGCGTCTTCGGCGGCCGCATGCTCGAGAACGCCATCCGCTGCGGCGGCACGCCGATCGTGGTCGAGGACAAATGGGGCGAGCCGGTCGATCCGAACAAGGTCGAGGACGCGCTGAAGAAGAACCGCGGCGCGTCGGTGGTCGCCTTCGTGCACGGCGAGACGTCGACGGGCTGCCAGTCGGATGCGAAGACGCTGACGCAGATCGCGCACAAGTACGGCGCGATGGTGATCGTCGACGCGGTCACGACGCTCGGCGGCACGCCGGTGAAGGTCGACGAGTGGGAGATCGACGCCATCTACTCGGCGAGCCAGAAGTGCCTCTCCTGCACGCCGGGCCTCTCGCCCGTGTCGTTCAACGACCGCGTGGTCGAGCATGTGAAGAAGAGGAAGGACAAGATCCACAGCTGGTTCATGGACATGAACCTGCTCTTCAACTACTGGAACGCGGGCACGCGGACCTATCACCACACCGCGCCCACGAATTCGCTCTTCGCCCTGCACGAAGCGCTGCTCCTCATCCGCGAGGAAGGCCTGGAGAACGCCTGGGCGCGCGCGATGCGCCATCACCTGGCGCTCAAGGCCGGCCTCGATGCGATGGGCATCAAGTTCCTCGTCGCCGAGAAGTACCAGCTGCCGCAGATGAACGCCGTGCTCTGCCCGCAGGGCGTGAACGAGGCGGAAGTGAGGAAGACCCTCCTGAACGAGTTCGGCATCGAGATCGGCGCCGGCCTCGGGCCGCTCGCCGGCAAGATCTGGCGCATCGGCCTGATGGGCTACAGCTGCCGGCCTGACAATGTGATGGTGTGCCTGTCGGCGCTGGGCTCGGTGCTCTCCGACATGGGCCTGCCGGTGCACGTCGGCGATGCGGAAGCCGCAGCGCACGGCGCCTATGCACAAATGCACGTGAAGGACGCGCAGCGCAAGAAGCGCGCCGCCTGAGGTTTCTCCCGCAGGTGTCAGGTGGTAGCCTTTGAACAGGGCTGCCATGGATCCGGCTGTGAATCGAAGACTGCTTGCCTGGGCGGTT
>DASQGW010000078.1:0-21572 GCA_035632415.1 Burkholderiales bacterium
AGCGGCGGCGAGCATAGATAGCCCTGCAGCTCGTCGCAGCCGAGGTCGGCGAGGAAGGCGCGCTGCGCCGGCGTCTCGACGCCCTCGGCGATGATCTTCAATCCGAGGCTGTGCCCCATGGCGAGGATGGCCCGCGCGATCGCCGCGTCGTCGGCATTGTCGGGCAGGCCGCTCACGAACGAGCGGTCGACCTTCAGCGTGTCGACCGGCAGGCTCTTCAGGTACGCGAGGCTCGAATAGCCGGTGCCGAAGTCGTCCACCGCGATGCGCAGGCCGTGCGACTTGAGCTCGCGCAGCATCGGTACGACCTGCTCGGGGTGCTTCATGGCGTCGCTCTCGGTGATTTCCACTTCCAGCAGGCGCGCCTCGATGCCGAAGCGCTCGATCGCGCTCTTGATCACGCCGATGAGATCATGATGCAGGAATTGCTTCATCGCGAGGTTCACCGCGACCGGCACGACCGTCAGGCCCTCTTGCTGCCAGGCGCGGATCTGGCCGCAGGCCGAGCGCACGATCCATTCGCCCACCTGGACGATCAACCCGGAGTCCTCGAGCAGCGGCACGAAATCGCCAGGCTGCAGGAGGCCGCGCTGCGGGTGGTTCCAGCGCACCAGCGCCTCGAAGCCGGCGACGCGCCCGCTCGCCATGTTCTCCTTGGGCTGGAAATAGAGCTCGAACTGGCTGCGCTCGAAGGCGCGGCGCAGGTCGTTCTCGATGAGCAGGCTCTCCATCGCGCGCTCGTTCATCGCCGGCGTGTAGAACTGCACCTTGTTGCGGCCGGCGTCCTTGGCGGTGAACATCGCCGCGTCGGCGTTGCGCAGCAGGACGTCGCCTTCGGCCCCGTCGTCGGGATACACCGCGATGCCGGCGCTTGCCGTGATGTAGATCTGGTGGCTCTCGAGCTGCATCGGCGCCGCCATCGCATCGATCATCTTCTGCGCCACGGCGCGCGCATCGTCGGGCCGCGCGAGATCGGTGAGCACCACGGCGAACTCGTCGCCGCCGACGCGCGCGACGGTGTCGCCGGCACGCAGGCAGCCCGCGAGGCGCCGCGCGCCTTCGCGCAGCAGGGCATCGCCCACGGCATGGCCTAGGCTGTCGTTCACGGTCTTGAAGCGATCGAGGTCGATGAACAGCACCGCGAGGTGCACCTTGCGCCGCCGCGCCTGGCCGAGCGCGTGCTCCAGCCGGTCGAAGCAGAGCGTGCGGTTGGGGAGCTCAGTCAGGCTGTCGTAATGCGCCTGGTGCAGGAGCTGCTCTTCCGCCAGCTTGCGCGCCGTGATGTCCTCGATCGTGCCGTCGACGCGGAAGAGCTCGCCCGTCGCCTCGCGCACCGGGAAGCCGCGCACATGGACGTGGCGCACCTCGCCGTCGGGCCGCACGATGCGGTGCTGCACGTCGATCGCGCCGCGCTCGAGCTCGCCGTACGCGGCCGCCACGCGCTTCGCCTCGTCGGGATGCACGAGCGCCTTCCACTCATCCCAGGCGCGCGCCACCGGGCCGGGCGCCAGGCCGGAGATATCGCGGAACGCTTGGCTCACCTGGCGCAGCCGGCGGCGCGGCAGGTCGTAGATCCAGACCGCCTGCGGAATGTGGTTGGCGAGCTCGCGCAGCTGCTCGTCGGCCGAGCGCTCGCGCAGCCATACGACGAAGAGTCCCGCCGCAAGGAGCAGCACGAGGCCACTGCCGATCCAGCCGTTGCGCAGGTAGTCGCGCTCGCGCTCGCGGTAGGCGAGCAGCGCTCGCTCGAGCGAGGTCGATACGGCGATGATCAGCGCACGCCCGGGCACCGCGCGGTAACTGACATAGCGCGGCGTTCTCTCCGCCACGACGAAGCTGCCGCGCGGCGACTGCGCCGCCGCCTCGAGCAGCATGCTGCCCTTAAGGCTTTGCGGATCGGCCGCTTCGGCGGAGCGCCGCGCCACCACCGTGCCGTCGAGCGCTACCAGCTCGACGGTGCTCGCGGCGCCGAGATCGAGCGCATCGCCAAAGGATGCGAAGCGCTCGGCGAAGTCCGCCGCCGGCGCAGCCAGGCTGCGCAGCGTGAACTGCTCGTAGGCGATCGCCACGGCGGCGTTCGCCTGCTGCGCATCGGCGACTTCGCGCGCGCGGTCATGGCTGATGCGTTCGAGGGTCACCACCCAGATGGCGGCGACCAGCGCCACGGCGAAGGCCGCGATGGCGATGCCGGGGCCGGCGAAGCGGCGCGGGATGTGCAGCGCCACCGCTTGCTGCCTCAGGCGGCGGGCTTCGCAGCCCTCGCGAGGAGCAGCGCGATGGCGCACGAAGCGACGCGCGCGGGAACGGAATCGGCGCGGCTCGTCAGCACGATCGGCACGCGCGCGCCCATCACCACGCCGGCGGTGCCGGCGTCGGCCAGGTATTCGAGCTGCTTCGCGACGATGTTGCCCGACTCGAGGTCCGGCACCACGAGGATGTCCGCCTGGCCGGCGACCTCCGAGGTGATGCCCTTGGTCTTGGCCGCGATGTAGGACACGGCGTTGTCGACCGCGAGCGGACCGTCGACGATGCCGCCGCGGATCTGCCCGCGCTCGGCCATCTTGCAGAGCGCCGCCGCGTCGAGCGTGGCGCGCATCTTGGAATTCACGGTCTCGACCGCAGCGAGGATTGCGACCTTCGGCTGCGCGATGCCGAGCGCAAGCGCGAGGTCGATCGCGTTCTGCACGATATCGACCTTGGCATCGAGGTCGGGCTCGATGTTCACCGCCGCGTCCGTAATCAACAGGGGCTTCGGATAGGACGGGATCTCCATGTAGAAGACGTGGGAGAGGCGCCGCGCCGTGCGCAGGCCGGTGCCGGGCTTCACCACTTCGCCCATCAGCTCGTCGGTGTGCAGGCTCCCTTTCATCATGGCCTCGGCATTGCCGGCGCGTACAAGGGCCACGCCCCTCTCCGCCGCCTCGTGGCTGTGCTCGACGTCCTGGACCTCCCAGCGGCCGATGTCGGCGCCGAGCTCGCGAGCCGCCGCACCGATCTTCGCCGTGGGCCCGATCAGCACCGGCACGATGAGTCCCGCCTCGGCCGCGGAGAGCGCGCCGCCGAGCGATTGCTTGTCGCAGGGATGGACCACCGCGGTGCGGATCGGTGCCTTGCCCTTGGCGGCCTCGATCAGCCGCCGGTAGCGCGACGCCGAGTCGAGCAGGCGTATTTCCGGAAGCTGGGCGCGCGGCCGGCGCACCTTCTCGGCCGGCGCGATCACTTCCGCATCGCCGCGGATCACCGTCTTGCCGTCCTGATTGACGCAGTGGCAATCGAGGATCACGTGCTTCGTATGCTCGAACTTCTCCTTCACCATCACCGTCACCGTGATGGTGTCGCCGAGCGTCACGGGGCGGGAGAAGTGCAGCTTCTGGTCGACATAGACGGTGCCCGGTCCGGGATAGATCGTGCCGAGCACCGCCGAAATGAGCGAGCCGCCCCACAGGCCGTGCGCGATCACTTCGTGGAACATGGTGTTCGCCGCGTACTCGGCATCGAGGTGCGCGGGATTCGTGTCGCCGGAGACGAGCGCGAAGAGCTGGATGTCTTTTTCCGTCAGCGTGCGCTTCAGGCTGGCGGTGTCGCCGACGCGAATCTCGTCGAAGATGCGGTTCTCTATGAAATCCGGGCCACGGTCCATGGCGCCCCCTAGTGTCTGGATGCGTCAAGCGTAGCGGCCGTGCTGCAGTGCAGCTTGACCCCGGTCAACAAGTCTTCGCGGCGCGCGGCTACGCTTCACGCATGCCGAACATCCTTGTGCTCGACGACGATCCCGATATGCGCGCGCTCATGCAGCGCCACCTGACGGGTGCAGGCTACGAGGTCACGCTGGCCGAGAGCGCGAACGCCGCATCCGAGACGATCGCCGCGCGGCGCCCGGACCTGATCATTGCCGACGTCAACATGCCGGAGGTGAGCGGCGTCGAGTTCGTGTCCAAGCTGCGCGACCACGCCCGCTCGGACGGCATCCCGGTGATCTATCTCACCGGGATGGAGCAGACGAGCGAGCTCGCGGTGAAGACGGTCGGCTTCCCGCTGCTCGCTAAGCCGGTAGTGCAGCGCGAGCTGCTGGCGCTGGTGAAGCGACAGCTGCCTTCGGCTCCTCGTAAGTAAAGAACCCGCGCTTCGCCTTCCGGCCGAGGCGGCCGGCCTCGACCATCTCGACCAAGAGCGGCGCCGGGCGGTATTTCGGATCCTTGAAGCCTTCGTAGAGCACCTGCATCACCGCCAGCTCCACGTCGAGGCCGATAAGATCGGCGAGCGCGAGCGGCCCAATCGGGTGATTCGCCCCGAGCTTCATCGCCTGGTCGATCTCGTCGGCCGTGGCGAGGCCCTCGCCCAGCGCGAAGATCGCCTCGTTGATCATCGGGCAGAGGAGGCGATTCACGACGAATCCCGGGGAATTCCTCACCTGCACCGGCGACTTGCCGAGCTTCTTCACCAGGGCTTCGGCGGCCGCGAAGGTCTCGTCGGACGTTTGCAGACCCCGGATCAGCTCGACGAGCGCCATCACCGCCACCGGGTTGAAGAAATGCATGCCGATGACCTTGTCCGGGCGCTTTGTCGCGGCGGCGAGCCGCGTGATGGAGATCGAGGACGTGTTCGTCGCGATCAGCGCGTTCGGCGCGAGCGCCGCATCGAGCTGGGCGAAGATCTTGAGCTTGAGCTCGAGATTCTCCGTCGCCGCCTCGATGGCGATGCCGCAGTCTTTCAGCGCCCCGAGCTCGGTCGAGGTGCGGATGCGCTTGTGCGCCTGCGACCCTGCGTCCGCGCCGAGCTTGCCCTTCTTCATCAGGCGCTCGAGGCCGAGCGCGATCGCCTTCATGCCGCGCTCGAGCGCCGGGCCGGCGACGTCGGTCATGACGACGTCGATGCCCGCCAGCGCCAGCGCCTGCGCAATGCCGTTGCCCATCGTTCCGGCGCCGATGACGCCGATTTTCGTGAATTCCATGGACTTCTCCTTAGTTGAGGATGATGCGCCGGCGCTTCTCGAACTCGGCCTGGTCGATCTCACCCCGCGCGAAGCGCTCGCGCAGGATGTCGAGCGGGCGGCTGGGGCGCATGGCGCGCATGACGAGGTAGCCGATGGACACGCCTGCCGCGATGAAGAGGAGCAGCATCACCGGGCCGAGGAAAAACCACGGCATGGAACCATGGCCAAGCCAGTCGCTCCACCACATGGAACGAAGCATGCCGCGGCCTGCGGCGGACAGCTTGACTCAGGTCAAGCTATAAGAGAGTCCGGCATACCAATCCGCGGAGACCTCCATGTTCATGGGCATCGCCATCGCGCCGATCGTGGCGCTCATCGCCGGCATCCTGATCCTCTTCATGCCGCGGCTCCTCAACTACATCGTGGCGCTCTATCTCATCATCATCGGCGTGCTGGGCCTGGTCGGCCACTACGCCGCAGGCGTGGCGATCTAGCCGGGAACGAGCACCGCGGCGCCGGAGAGGCGGCCTGCGCGCAGGTCGGCGAGCGCGTCGTTCGCGCGATCGAGCGGATAGGCGTGCACCGCGGCCTTAATCGGCACGCGAGCCGCCACCGCCATGAACCGCTCGCCGTCGTCGCGGGTGAGATTCGCCACCGAGACGACCTGCCGCTCGCCCCACAGCCACGCGTAGGGAAACGACGGGATGTCGCTCATGTGGATGCCGCCGCAGATCACGCGGCCGCCTTTCTTCGTAGCTTGCAGCGCGAGCGGCACGAGCTCGCCTGCGGGGGCGAAGAGGATCGCCGCCTCGAGCGGCTCCGGCGGCGCCTCGCTCGCGCTGCCCGCCCAGTGCGCGCCGCAGTCGAGCGCGAAGCGCTGCCCGGTGGTGTCGCCAGCACGGGTGAAGGCGTAGACGCGCCGCCCGTCCGCGCGCGCCACCTGCGTGAGGATATGCGCGGCGGCGCCGAAACCGTAAAGCCCGATCGTGCGCGCGTCGCCGGCAAACGAATAGCAGCGGTAGCCGATGAGCCCGGCGCAGAGCAAGGGCGCGGCTTCGGCATCGCCGTAGCCGTCGGGCAGGCGCAGGCAGAAGCGCTCGTCGGCGACGACGTACTCGGCGTAGCCGCCATCGACGTGGCAGCCGGTGAAGCGCGCCCGTTCGCAGAGGTTCTCGCGGCCGCTCGCGCAGAATTCGCAGGCGCCGCAAGTCCACGCGAGCCAGGGGATGCCGATGCGCGCGCCGGCGGCGAAGCGACCGCCGTTCTCCACCGTGCCCACGATCTCGTGGCCCGGCGTCACGGGATAGCGGCATTGCGCAAGCTCGCCGTCGACGATGTGCAGGTCGGTGCGGCATACGCCGCAGGCTTTCACCTTCACCAGCACTTCGCCCGGACCGGGGCGCGGCACCTCCATCGTCGCGAGCGCCAGCGCAGCGCGCGGCGCTTGGGCCCGGGCGGCCTTCATTTCGGCCGGTCGTCGTCCGCTACGACGTCGTGCGCGGGCCGCTCGAGGTCGTCGAACTGGCCGGAGTGAAGGGCCCGCCAGAAAAACCAGCCCGTCAGGAATACGAGTGCGACGGAGAGCGGGACGAGGAGGTAGAGGCTTTCCATGGCGCTTGCGTATTTTCGCGCGCGGCGAGCGGCCGCGACGCGTTCAGGAGGACGATGATCGAGCTCGCCGCCATGCCGAGGGCCGCTTCCCACGGCCCGATCATGCCGAGCGCGGCGAGCGGCAGCACGGCAGCGTTGTAGGCGAGCGCCCAGGCGAAATTCTGGCGGATGAGGCGCATCGCGCGGCGCGAGGTGTCGAGCGCGTCGACCACGCCGCCCAGCCGGTTGCCGGTGAGCACGACGTCGGCGCGGAGCTGCGCGGCATCGGCGCCGCTCCCCATGGCGAAGGAGACGTCTGCGCGCGCGAGCACCGGCGTGTCGTTCAAGCCGTCGCCCACCATGGCGACGACCCGGTCGGAGAGCTGCAAGCCCTCGACGTATTCGTACTTGTCGCGCGGGCTCATGCCGCCCGTGAAGCGGTCGATCCACAGCGTGCGCGCAAGCTCTGCACCGACTTCCGCGCGGTCGCCGCTCGCGAGATGGACCTCGACGCCGCGCTCGCGCAGGCTCGCCACCAGCGCGGCCGCCTCCGGACGCACGGCATCCTCGAGCTCGAACGCGGCGAGCCACCCTGTTTCATCCGCCAGGAATATCCAGGCGCCGTCGAACGATCCATCGAGCGGCCCGGCAAGCTCGCGGCAGAAGCTCTCGGCGCCGATTCGCATGCGGCGACCGTCGATGCTTCCTTCGATGCCGAGACCCGCGGCGTGGCGCGGCGCCTCGACCTTCACTGTGGGCCCGGCGCCGAACGCCTGCGCCACCGGGTGCCGGCTCGAAGCCTCGAGCGAGCGCGCGAGCACGGTGCAATCGTCCGCCGCGGCCTTGCCGAGGAGCACGGTCTGGGAAATCGAAAGGCGTCCGCTCGTCAGCGTGCCGGTCTTGTCCAGCACGACGTCGGTCACGCGCTCGAGCTGTTCGTGCGCGCTCGAGCGGGTCACCAGTGCGCCGCGCTGGAGCAGGTGAGCATTGGCGCGCGTCAGTACGATCGGCGCGGCGAGGCCGAGCGCGCAGGGGCAGGTGGCGACGAGCACCGCGACGGCGATCCACACATCGCCCCAATAGAGAGCGCCGCCCGCGGCGACGAGCAGCACTACAACGGTGAGGTGGCGGCCGATGCGGTCCGCCGCGGCCACGAGGCGCGGCTTTTGCGCCGCGGCGCGCTCGGCGAGCCGCGCGATTGCGGCCGCCTGCGTGTCGGCGCCGGCGCGCTTGACCTGCAGGACGAGCGGCTGCTCGAGGTTCACCGAGCCGGCCACGAGCGCATCGCCGGAGCGCTTCGGCACCGGGCGCGGTTCACCGGTGAGGAGTGATTCGTCGGCGCTCGAGATGCCGGTTTCCACGACACCGTCGGCCGGAACACGCTCGCCCGGAGCGATCGTCACGAGAGTTCCAGGAAGCAAGGTCGCGGGCGGCGTCCATTGCAGCAGGCGATCGAGCGCCGCCGTCGCGCGCCGCGTGACGACGAGCTGCGCATAGCGCGCAGCGAGCAGGAGAAAAGCGAGCATGCTGATCGAGTCGAAGTACACCTCGCCCGTGCCGGAGACGGTGGCCCAGGCGCTCGCCACAAAGCCGCCGGCAAGGCCGAGCGCAATCGGCGTATCCAGGCCGACGCGGCGATGAGCGAGCTCGCGGGCCGCGCCGGCGAAGAACGGCCGGCAGGCGAAGACGAGCACCGGAGCCGTGATGAGGAGGCTCGCCCAGCGCATCATCTGGCTTGCGTCCGCGCTCATCTCGCCGTCGCTCACGTAGGCGGGAAAGGCGTACATCATCACCTGCATCGCGCCGAAGCCGGCGACGAAGAGCCGCCACAACGCGGCGCGTCGCTCGCGCCGGTACAGCTCTTCCTGCCGCTGCGGACTGTAGGGCGTGGCGTCGTAGCCGACGGCGCGGATCGCGCCGACGATGTCGCCGAGATTCGTCGCTGCACGATCCCAGTCGACCTGTGCGCGCTGCGTCGCGTAGTTCACCTGCGAGCTCGTCACGCCGCTCTGCCGGCACAACACCTGCTCGACGAGCCAGGCGCATGCGCTGCAGCGCAAGCCTTCGAGGATCAGCGAAGCGCTGCCGCTGTTGGGGTACTCGATCTCGGCCTTCGCTGCAGGCCGGGCCGCCGGCTGCGTGCGAGTGCGGTAGTAGCTCTCGAAGCCGCCGTCGACTATCGTGCGCGCCACGGCCTCGCAGCCCGCGCAGCAGAACTCGCGCCGCTCGCCGAGCAGGACACAAAAAAACCTGCCGGTCTCGGCGACCGGCAGGTCGCAGTGGAAGCAACGGGGTTTCAGGACACGGTGATGCGCCGCCCCGTGCCGTTCGTCTTCTTCGGCAGCACGAGCTTCAGCACGCCATCCTTGTATTCGGCCTTGACGGCCTTGTCGTCGACGTCCACCGGGAGCGTGAAGCTGCGCGACACCATGCCGTAGCTGCGCTCGCTGTAGACGACCTTTTCGCCCTTCTTCTCTTCCTTTTCCTGCTTCACTTCGGCGCGGAGCGACACCGTGTCGCCCTCGACGTCGACCAGGATGTCTTCCTTCTTCACGCCGGGGATGTCGGCCTCGACCGTGAATTCCTTCTCGCCTTCCTTCACGTCGATCTTGATATCGAGGTTCGTGTCGGTGGGAAAGCCGACCGGCCGCACGAAAAAGCCCTTGAAGAAATCCTCGAATGGTTCAAAGCGGGTCAGGTTGCTCATGGAGCCTCCATAGGTGGAACGTTAGGCCACCTGATCGTAGGCTTCCTGCGCAACGGCATTTTGACCGCGGGCAATGCCGGTCCATTTTCCATGGCTCGATGCTCGCCGCGATGGCTTGGCAGACGTTGATGCAGATCAAATCCGGACAACCGCGCAAGGTGGTTACATAGGAACTTCGCCATGCCGCGCCACTACCTCCAGCCGCTGCTCGCGCCGCACGGCGTCGCGCTCGTCGGCGCCACCGAGCGCCCGGGCGCGCTGGGCGACATCGTGTGGCGCAACCTCGTCGCGGCGCGCCCGAAGGGACCGCTCTATCCGGTCAATCCGAAACACGCCACGATCGGCGGCAGCCGCGCGTATGCGCGGCTCACCGACCTGCCCGAGAAGGCGGACCTCGCTGTCATCCTGACGCCGGCACGCGCCGTGCCGGGTGTCGTGCGCGATGCGGGCCGCGCGGGGATCAAGGCCGCGGTCGTGCTGTCGAGCGGCTTTGCCGAGAGCGGCGCGGACGGTGCAAGGCTGCAGGCCGAGATGCTCGACGCCGCGCGGGCGGGCGGCGTGCGCCTGCTCGGGCCGAACTGCCTCGGCCTGATGCGCACCGACCTCGGCTTGAACGCGACTTTTGCGCGCACTTACGCGCACGCCGGCAAGCTCGCCCTCGTCTCGCAGTCGGGCGCGCTCTGCGGCGCAATCCTCGAATGGGCGAATTCGCTCTCGCTCGGCTTCTCGAGCGTGGTCTCGCTCGGCGGAGCGATCGACATCGATTTCGGCGAAGTGCTCGACTTCCTCGCCGTCGATCCGGCGACCGATGCGATCCTCTTGTACGTCGAAGGCATCCACGATGCGCGCCGCTTCCTTTCGGCGCTGCGCGCGACGGCGCGCGTGAAGCCCGTGATCGTGCTCAAGGTGGGGCGCTACGCGAGCGGCGGCCGCGCCGCCTCGAGCCACACCGGCGCGCTCGTCGGCAGCGACGCGGTGTTCGACGCCGCCCTGCGGCGCGGCGGCGCGGTGCGCGTCAAGACCTACATCCAGCTCTTCGCCGCGGCGCGCGCGCTCGCCACCGGGGTCTTGCCGGCGGGCGAGCGCCTGGCGGTGCTCACCAATGGCGGCGGCCCCGGCGTCATCGCCGCCGACTGCGCGGCGGAGAATGGCGTGCCTCTCGCGCAGCTTTCGCCGGCCACCATCAAATTACTGGATGAAAAACTCCCCGCGCAGTGGTCGCGCGCGAATCCCATCGACATCATCGGCGACGCGCCGGCCGCGCGCTTCGGCGCCGCCGCTTCCGCTGCGCTCGCCGACCCGGGCGTCGACGCGCTGCTCGCACTCTATTCGCCCGTCGCCGTCACCACGCCGCAGGATGCCGCGCGCGCGCTCGCCGAGGCGGTGCGCGGCACGCGCAAACCCGTCCTCGCCGGCTGGCTCGGCGACATCAACCCGAACGAAAGCCGCAAGTACCTCGAGAGCCAGGGCATCCCGAACTTCTATACGCCGGAGAACGCCATCGAGGCGTTCTCATTCCTCTGCGCCTACCGCCGCAACCAGGCGCAGCTCATGGAAGTACCGCCCGCGCTGCAGGGCGACCAGCCGGCGCCTGATCTTTCGAGCGCCGCGGCGATCCGCGATGCTGCGCTGGCCGAGGGACGCACGGTGCTGAACGAGCACGAGGCGAAGGCGCTCCTCGCCCGCTTCGGCCTGCCCGTGCCGCCGAGCATCATCGCCAATACGCGCGACGCGGCGGTGGAAGCTGCGAAGCAGATCGGCTATCCGGCGGTGCTGAAGATCCTCTCGCGCGACATCACGCACAAGAGCGACGTCGGCGGCGTGCGCCTTTCGCTGCAGAACGCGGCGATGGTGGCCTCGGCCTTCGACGACATGATGGCCCACGTGCGCTCGCTGCGGCCCGAGGCGCGCATCGCCGGCGTGCTGGTGCAGCCGATGCTGCGCTTTGCCGACGCACGCGAAGTCCTGGTGGGCGTCACGACCGACGCCGTATTCGGGCCGGTGATCTCCTTCGGCGCGGGGGGTGTCTCGGTGGAGGCGGTGCGCGACAGCGCCATCGCGCTGCCGCCGCTCAATGCGCCGCTCGCGCGCGAGCTGATGTCGCGCACGCGCGTCCAGCGCCTGCTCGCGGGGTATCGCAACGTGCCGCCCGCCGACGAGAGTGCGCTCGTTGCCATCCTCACGGGGGTTTCGCGCATGGTCTGCCTGCTGCCGTGGTTGAAGGAGATGGACCTGAATCCCGTGCTCGCGCATCCCGGCGGCGCCGTGATCGCCGATGCGCGCATCGAGATCGATGCCGAGCGCCGCAATGCGCCCGGCCGCTATCGCCATATGGCGATCCACCCGTACCCGGTGGAGCTCGAAGAAACGCTCGAGCTTAAAGGCACGCGCCTCGCGCTGCGCCCGATGCGCCCCGAGGATGCCGTGCTCGAGCAGGAGTTCGTCCATTCGCTCTCGGAGCGCTCGCGCTACCAGCGCTTCATGCAGCACCTGCCGAACCTGACCCCGCGCATGCTCGCGCGATTCACGCAGCTCGACTACGACCGCGAGCTCGCGCTCGTCGCGCTGCACGAAGGGCGCTTCATCGCGGTGGGCCGCTACGTGCCCAATCCGGACGGCGAGACCGCCGAGTTCGCCCTCGTCGTCGCGGACGACTGGCAAGGCAAGGGACTCGGACGGCAGCTTCTCGAGCGGATTTGCCGCTATGCCAAGGCGGCCGGCTACCGCGACCTCTACGGCCACATCCTGCAGGCGAACCACGCCATGCTCGAGCTCGCGCGCCGGCTCGGTTTCGTCGAAGTGTCGCGAGAGAGCGGGAGCGAAGTCACGCTCGTGCGGCATCTTTGACCGCATCTTTGACTCAGGTCAAAGGCCCGTGCCGCCCTTCCTCTAGGCTGGTAGGCGCTCGAAAGGAGCATGACCATGTTCAAGCACATCCTGATTCCCACCGACGGCTCTCCGGTCGCCGCCAAGGCGATCAAGGCCGGCGTGACGCTCGCCAAGGAAATGGGCGCGCGCGTCACCGGCTTCTACGCGATCGAGCCGCCGCCGACGCACCTTTACGGCGAGGGGTATCTCGCCGAGCGCAGGCTCGTCGAGGAGCTCGAGCGCCGCGCGAAGGAAGTGGCGCAGAAATCGGTCGACGAGATCAGCTCCGCCGCCAAGGCGGCGGGTGTGCCCTGCGAAACGATCGTTGCCAAGGCGGTGGTGCCGTACAAGGGCATCATCGACGCCGCCGAGAAGAGCAAGTGCGACGCCGTGTTCATGGCGTCGAACGGCCATCGCGGCCTCACCGGGCTGCTCCTGGGCAGCGTGACGCAGAAGGTGCTGACGCACACCAAGATCCCGGTGCTCGTCTTCCGCTAGTCGCGGAATCCCGCAACGGGGTCGCTCGAACGTTGACCGGCCGGCGCTAGATAGCCGCGCTCAATAGCGCGTATTGCGATTTTCCATTTGATCTATCCTGCGCCGGCTCGTAGCCTTGCCTTTCCCTAGAGGAGACTCCCGATGAAAGCGCTCAAAGGCACGAAGACGCACGACAATCTCAAGGCGGCGTTCGCCGGCGAATCGCAGGCCAACCGTCGTTACCTCTACTTCGCCGCGAAGGCCGATGTCGAAGGCCATAACGACGTCTCGGCCCTCTTCCGCTCGACCGCGGAAGGCGAGACAGGCCACGCGCATGGCCACCTCGAGTATCTCGAGACGGTGGGCGATCCGGCGACCAACCTGCCGATCGGCCGCACGCGCGAGAACCTGAAGGCCGCAGTGGCGGGCGAGACGCACGAGTACACCGACATGTACC
This sequence comes from Burkholderiales bacterium, assembly GCA_035632415.1. Classification (GTDB taxonomy): domain Bacteria; phylum Pseudomonadota; class Gammaproteobacteria; order Burkholderiales; family SG8-39; genus SCGC-AG-212-J23. Next base: position 13,033 of record DASQGW010000078.1, read on the forward strand.
CCGGCATGGCGAAGCAGGCGCGCGACGAGGGCTTCGGCGAGATCGCCGACTGGTTCGAGACGCTCGCCAAGGCCGAACGCAGCCACGCCAACCGCTTCCAGAAGGCGCTCGACGGCTTGTCCGACTGATGCGTGAAGGCTCGCTCGAGGCGCCGACCCGGCATCCTCTCGCCTGGAAGGCGCCCGAGTTCTGGGACGGGCTCAAGGCAGAGGCCGAGCTAGAGCGGATCTTCGACATCTGCCACGGCTGCCGCCGCTGCGTCAGCCTGTGCACCACCTTCCCGACGCTCTTCGACCTCGTCGACAACTCGAAGACGATGGAGGTCGATGGCGTAGCGAAGGAGGACTACTGGAAGGTCGTGGACCAGTGCTACCTCTGCGACCTCTGCTACATGACGAAGTGTCCCTACGTTCCACCGCATGAGTGGAACGTGGACTTCCCGCACGTCATGCTGCGCGCGAAAGCCATCAAGTTCCGCAAGGGGGTCAAGTTTCGCGATCGCCTGCTCTCCTCCACCGACCGTAACGGAAGACTGGCTGCGATCCCGGTCGTCGCCCAGACGGTGAACGCGGTGAACAATTTCAAGCCGGCGCGCGCGGCGATGCAGGCGGTGCTCGGCGTGCACAAGGACCGGGAGCTGCCGCCATTCGCGCCGAGGAAGTTTAGAAGCACGGCCAAGCCGTCCGGCTCCCAGCCGATCAAGGATGGCAAGAACACGCCGGGCAAGGTTGCGATCTTCGCCACCTGCTACGCGAACTACAACGAGCCGGTGATCGGTCACGATCTCGTCGCACTGCTCGAGCACAACGAGATCCCGTACGTGCTGGTCGAGAAGGAAGCGTGCTGCGGCATGCCGAAGCTCGAGCTCGGCGACCTGGAGGGCGTCGATCGGCTCAAGCAGAAGAACATGCCGGTGCTTGCGCGCTATGCGCGCGAAGGCTTCGCCATCCTGGCGCCGGTGCCCTCGTGCACGCTCATGTTCAAGCAGGAGCTGCCGCTCATGTATCCCGACGAGCCGGACGCGCTCGCGGTGCGCGATGCGATGTTCGATCCGTTCGAGTACTTCGTGTTGCGGAAGAAAGATGGGCTGCTGAAAACCGACTTCAAGCACCCGCTCGGGAAAATCGCCTATCACATCCCATGCCACTCACGCGTGCAGAACATGGGGCAGAAGACGCGCGAGGCGCTGGAGATGGTGCCCGGCACCAAGGTCACCGTCGTCGAGCGCTGCTCGGGCCACGACGGCACGTGGGGCGTGAAGACAGAGTATTTCGACAACTCGATGAAGATCGGGCGGCCGGTGTTCCGCCAGATGGCAGCCGCCGAAGCCAACTACGTCAGCTCCGACTGCCCCATCGCCGCCCGGCACATCCTGCAGGGCATGGGCGATGAGGCTAAAGACGCTATAAAGGCCCATCCGCTCACCCTGCTTCGAAAAGCGTACGGCATCGAATAGAAGAATCGGGATCGTCCCGCTCTTTTGGGGACTGCCCCTGTTTTTCCTGCTCGCCGCGTGCGCCGCGCAGCCGCCGGCGCCAGGTGAAATCCGCTTTGCGCTGATGGGCGATACGCCCTACTCCAACGGCGAAGTGAAGCGGCTCGATCACCTGATCGATGATCTCGACGCGGAGCCGCTCGCCTTCGTCGTGCACATCGGCGACATCACGTCCGGCCGCGGCCCATGCACGGACGAATGGTTTGCGGAACGCAAAGCGCAATTCGCGCGCATCAAGCCGCCCTTCGTGCTCCTGCCCGGCGACAACGACTGGACCGACTGCCATCGCAGCGGCAGGGATCCGGTGGAGCGGCTGGCGAAGTGGCGCGAGCTTTTCTGCCCGACGCGCCTGCGCGTCGAGGTGCAACCCGGGGAATACTGCGAGCACAAGCGCTGGCAGGTCGGAGGCATCCTCTTCGTGACGCTCAACGTCCAGGGCAGCAACAACAACCTCGGCCGCACGCCCGCGATGGACGCCGAGTACGCCGCGCGCATGAAGGCGGTGCTGGCGTGGATCGATGATTCGGAGCGCGTCCTGCGCGGCGGCAACCTCGACAAGATCGTGCTTTGCATGCAGGCCAATCCTTTCCTCACGCCGCGCCGAGGACCGAATGGATTCGACACGCTGCTCGAGCGCCTGCGCGCCCTGGTGGCCGCTAATCCCGGAAAGGTGATCCTCGTGAACGGCGACACGCACACCTACCACGACGACGAGCCGCTGCCCGGCCTGCGGCGGATCGAGCCCTGGGGCTCGCCGATCGTGAGCTGGCTGCGCGGCGCGATCGCGCACGGCGACATCGCCATATCCGTAGCGGGAATACATTGAGAAAACGTGGTGCCTCCCTGGTTTTGGCGTTTCTGTGCGGATGCGCGAGCGCCCCGCCCGGTGGGCTCGTTTTCGGCGTAATGGGCGACGTGCCCTATACGGAAGGCGAGGTGAAGCGGCTCGATGCGCTGATCGACGACATCAACCGCGAGCGGCTCGACTTCGTCATCCACGTCGGCGACATCGGCGGCAATGCGTGCGACGACGAGACGCTCGCGGCGCGCAAGCGCCAGTTCGCGCGCATCCGGTATCCGTTCATCCTCGTCCCCGGCGACAACGAATGGGTCGATTGCCCGCAGCCGCTGCGGCGCCTGGAGGCATGGCGCCGGTACTTCTGCGCGGTGCCCCTCGCCGTCGAGCGCCAGCCGGGCGAATACTGCGAGCACATGCGCTGGACCGCGGGCGGCTTCCTGTTCGTCACGCTGAACGTGCAGGGCTCCAACAACAACATGCGCGATCGCGCCGAGCATTGGCGGCGCATGAGCGCCGTGCTGGCGTGGCTCGACGATTCGGCGGCGCTCGCCGAGCGCGAGCGGCTCGGCCTCGTCGTCGTGATGCAGGGCGACCCCTTCATCGTGCTGCCGCGCGACGGCTTCGCCGCGCTGCGCGAGCAGCTGGTGCGCCTCGGCGCGCGGCTGCCCGGGCGGCTCGCCCTCGTGCATGGCGACTCGCACACCTATCACGACGACGAGCCGCTGCCCGGCGTGCGGCGCCTGGAGGTATGGGGCTCGCCGGTCGTGAGCTGGATCCGCGGCGAGGTCGCCGACGGCGAGCTGCGTTTCAGCCTGCCGCGCTACCGGTAAGCCGGCGGAAGCGGCCGCCCAGCGCCTTCACCCGGGCGAAGAGCGCCCGCAGGCGCGCGGTGCTGCGGCGGCGTTGCGCGCGCTCGGTGCCGCCGAGCCCGGGCGCGGCCTCGAGGCGCGCATGGCGCCCGAGGCCGGAGACCACCGCCTGCTGCAGAAGCGAGAGGTTGACCGGCTTGCCGAGATAGCGATGGATGCGCGCCTGGTTGATGAGACGGATCGCGAGATCGGCATCGGGCACGTCGGCCACCGCGACGAGCTGCGTGTGCGGCGACGCCTTCTTCAGCACGTGCAGCAGGGCGTCGGGCTCGTCGATGCCCGCATGCAGCTCGCATACCACGACGCCGATCTCTTCGCGCGACACGACCTCGAGCACGGTCTCGTCGTCGTACGCCTCCCTCACGCCGAGCGCGCCGAGCGAGAGCTCGCGCACGCTGCGCGCGAGCGCCGGCTGCCCGACGACGAGCACTTTGCCGCTCGCCCGCTCGAAATGGCGGCCGCCGGCCGCTGCCGCCTCGGCGGCGATCGCCACCTCGACCGCCTCGGCGAGCGTCGCCTCGAGCTCGGCCTGCTCCCAGGGCTTGGTGATGTAGCGGAACACCTCGCTCTCGTTGACCGAGGCGACGATGGCGCTGAAATCCGAGTATCCCGTGAGGAGCAGCCGCACGGCGGCGGGCACGAGCGAGCGGGCCTCGCGCAGGAGCTCGACGCCGGTCATGCCGGGCATGCGCTGGTCGCTCACGATGACGAGAAAGCGCCTTTTCTGCATGAGCTCGAGCGCCTGCGCGCCGCTCGTCGCCGTTTCGACCTCGTAGGACGCCTGGAAAAGCGCGGCGAGGGCATGCAGCACGCGTTCTTCGTCGTCGACGAAAAGCACAGCCGGCCGCTTGATGGGCAGCGCGAACGGCCCCGGCGCAGCCTTCATCGCGCGGCGCAGCGTCTCCAGCCGGCCCTTCGCCTTCGGGCGCAGCCCTTCCAGGAGCTCCGACGCCGTCGCGGGCGGCGCATCGAGCACCGGCGGCGCCTTGTCGAACAGCTCCTTCAGCATGATCGCCGCAGCGCGCACGTCGCCTGCCTCGTCGCCTTCGCCGGTAAAGCCGATCAGCTTTACGCCCGCGCTGCTCACCAGCACGTTCTCCGCCCGCACGTCGCCGTGCGTTACGCCGCGGCCGTGCGCGTGCTCGAGCGCCTCGAGCAGCTCGACGACGAGCTCGGGGACCGAATCCGGCGGCGCCCGGTAGCCCTCCGAGAGGTGCCGGGCGAGCGACTTCGCTTCCACCATTTCCATCGCGAGCCATGCCGTGTCGGCGTCCTCGCTGTATTCGTAGATGGCCGCGATGTTGCCGTGATGCAGCCTGCCGCCGACCTGCGCCTCGCGCCGCAGGCGCTCCACGTCGGCGGGCGTCACTTTCTCCTTCTCCACCCGCTTGACGGCCACCTGCCGGCCGACGTCCGGGTCGAGCGTGCTGAAGACGGTGCAGGACGCGCCGCGCCCCAGCTCGCCCATCACTACGTATTTGCCGATCTTCGCCACGTCAGGCGGCGAGCGCCGCTTGCGCGGCGAGCGGCAGCACGACGGTGAACCGCGTTCCGACACCCGGCTCCGAGGCGACGTCGATGTGCCCGCCATGCGCGGCGACGATGCGATAGCAGATCGAGAGGCCGAGGCCGGTGCCCTGGCCGGCTTCCTTGGTCGTGAAGAAGGGGTCGAAGATCTTCGGCAAGAGCTCCTTCGGGATGCCTTTGCCGTTGTCCGACACCTCGATGGCGACGTGCTGCGCATCGCGCACGCTGGTGCGCACCACGATGCGGCCGCCCGCTTCGGGGGTCGCATGCGCCGCATTGACCAGCAGGTTGAGCACGACCTGGTTGATCTGCGCCGGCGAGCAGGTAATCGTCGGCAGCGGGCCGAACAGCTTCTTCACCTGCCGCTTGCCGAGATGCGCGGCCGCGATGCGCAGCGTCGTCTCGATGCCCTGGTTCACATCGTGGGGCACGACGGCGCCGCGCTCGAGCCGGCTGAAATCCTTGAGGCTCACGACGAACTCGGCGAGCTGCTTGATGCCGTGCAGTCCGTCCTTCAGCTGCACGTCGAGCGACTCGAGGCGCTTGTCGGCGAGGAGCTTGCGCACGGCGGCCAGGCGCTCGGCGAGCGCCGCCTCGTCCGCGGACTCGCCCTCGACCAGCTCGAGCAGCGCGCGCGTCTCACGGGCGAGGCGCCCCGCATCGCCCGCACGCGATTGCGCGGACTCCAGGCTCGCCTTCACATAGGCGAGCGGCGTGTTCACCTCGTGCGCGACGCCGGCGACCATCTGGCCGAGGGCGGACATCTTCTCGCTCTGGACGAGCAACGTCTCCGATTCCTTGAGCCGGCCGAGCGTGGAGGAAAGCTCGCTCGTGCGCTCGGTGACGCGACGCTCGAGGCCCTTGTTCGCGCGGCGCAGCCTGAGGGCAAAGAACGCGAGCAGCGCGAGCAGCGCCGCCGAGTAGGCGAGCAGCCAGGCGCGATAGTCGGCGCTCTCGGCGAGGGCGGCGTCGAAGCTTTGCTCCAGCACCCGGGAGAGCTGGTCGAAGCGCGCACGCGTGGGAACGGCCCAGGCCTCGTCGGCCACGGGCTCGCCGGCGGCGGCACGGCGCACCAGCGCCTCTTTTTCGTCCATGGCCCGCCGCGCCCCTTCGAGCGCGCGGCCGAGCTGGGCATTGGGCAGCTTGAGCGCCTGCAGCTCGAGCCAGGCGAACGCCGCGTCGTGCGCCGGCGGCGGCGGCAACGCGCCCGGCGGCGGCGCGAGCGCGATCGCCGTCAGCTGCGCGTTCCAGCGCGCGTCAATCGCGCGCAGGTCGGCGAGCGCAGCGCGCGCGGCATAGCCCGCGGCGAGATCGATGGTGCCGGATTGCCAGTACAGGAACCCCCAAGTGGCCGCGAGCATGAGCGCGCTCGCGCCGTACACAAAGGCACGAACAATTCTCATCTCAGCGGGCAGTATGCCGAAAGCCGGGAATCGGCGCTCAGTGCCCCGCAGTACCCTCTTACCGCACCACCTGATCGATCAGCACCGTCACGCCGGAGGCGTCGTTCTTGACCGGCGTGCTCGCGCCCTGCAGGTCTCCCGGCGCCGGCTTCGCGTTGCCCGACTTCGCGACGCGTGCGGTGACCACGATGCGCGGGAACGCGGAGACGCTCAGGCCCTGCGCCATCGCCAGGGAATCGTCAAGGGCGAAGGTGAGCGGCAGGTCGCCCGCGCGTGCGCGGATCACCGCGAGCGGCGTCGGCGGACCTTCGGCGGCGCGGGCGAAGACGAACACGAGATCGTCCGGCTTCACGCTCTTCGCGAGATCGGCCGCGAGGCGCACCGTGCCGCGCACTCCGGGATGCGAGCTGGCGGCGCTAGCGCTCCTTTGTGCCGGGGCCCTTGGCGCGGGTCCGATGCCGGCGAGCTTGCGCGCCTCGTCGACGTTCTCGCTGATCATTCTTGCGTCCTCGGAGTCGGCCGGCACGAGCGGCAGCATGCGGCCCCAGAGCGCGGCGGCCTTGGCGTAGTCCTGCTTCTCGTAGGCCACCGTGCCGGCGAGCGCGAGCGCCTTGAGGTTGTTCGGATCGACCTCGAGCGCCCGATCGATGAGCTTCTCGGGCTCGCCGGCGAGGTTGCCGCCTTTCGTCATGGCGAGCGCGTCGGCGAAGTCGGCGAGGAGCTGCGAATCGCGCGGCGAGAGCTCGAGCGCCTTGGCGTAGGCGGCGACCGCCTGCGGGAAGCGCCCCATCACGGTGTACGAGCGGCCGAGCAGCTTCCAGCCGTCGGCGTCCTGCGGGTTCTCGCGCAGCTTGGCCGCAAGGCGCGACACCATGCCCTCGACTTCCGCGGCAGTCGGGACCGCCTGGTGCGGATCGAAGGCGCGCGGCGTGCCGGTGACGAGATAGACCGCCACTGCGACGAGCGGCACCGCGATGCCGACCGCGAGCGCGGCGCGGCGGCCGCCGCCGCTCGCGCGCTCGAGCTCCACCGCCGGAACGTCCTCGAGCAGGCGTGCCTCGAGCTCGAGCCTCGCCCGCGCGTGATCCGCTTTCGTCAGCGTGCCGGCGGCGAGCTCCGCATCGAGCTCGCGCAGCTGGTCCTTATAGATGGCGATGTTGGCTTCCGCTCCGCTGACGCGCCGCGCTTGCTTGCGGCGCAGGAGCGGGCGCAGCACATAGGCGAGCGCGCCTGCGGCGAACAGCGCAGCGATGAGCCAAAAGAGAGTCATTCGAGCAGCTTCGCCGCCCGCGCCCGGTCAGCGTCCGACAGTTGCGGCTCCGGCACCTGCCGGCGGCGCAGGACTCTCACCAGCACGTAGAAGCCGATGATGAGAAACAGGAACGGACCGGCCCAGAGCAGGATCGTGGTGGCCTTGAACGGCGGCCGGTAGAGGACGAAGTCGCCGTAGCGCTCGACCATGAAGTCCACGACTTCGCTCTCCGACTTGCCGGCAGCGAGCTGCTCGCGCATCTGGTTGCGCAGATCCACGGCGAGTGGCGCCTGCGAGTCGGCGATCGTCTGGTTCTGGCAGACGAGGCAGCGCAGCTCGTGCGCGAGGTTCATGACGCGCCGCTCCAGTGCTGGATCATCGGCCGCCGCGCAGGCGACCGAAAAGCACAGGAGCAAGAGTGCGCTAGCGGCTCGCATTGAGGTCCTTCACGAGCGGCTCCATCTCCTTCGTCACGATGTCCGGAGTGAGCGGCCCGATGTGCTTGTAGCGGATGATGCCCTGGCTATCGATGATGTAGGTCTCGGGCACGCCGTAGACCCCGTAGTCGATGCCGATGCGTCCGTTGCCGTCGAAGGCGATCAGCTGGAACGGATCGCCGTTTCGCTTCAGCCACGGCAGAGCGTCCTCGCGCGTGTCCTTGTAGTTGAGCCCGATGACCGGCGCGATGCCCGAGCGCGCCATTTGGGTCACCACCGGATGCTCGACGAGGCAAGGCGGGCACCACGAGGCCCACACGTTCATGATCCATACTTTGCCGAGCATGGTCTTCTCGGAGAACTGCTTGTCGGCCTCGGTGAGCAGCGGCAGCTCGAACGCCGGCGCCGGCTTGCCGATGAGGGGCGACGGCACCTCGCGCGGATTCAGGCGCAGGCCCACGGCAAGCAGCCCCACCAGCGCGATGAACACGCCGAGCGTCCAGAAGGCTTTCTTCAAGCCCTGACCTCGGCGCCGCGCTCGCGCATGCGCAGCGGCAGCGCCACGCGGTAGCGCCGGTCGCTCGCCGCGAGCAGTCCGCCGAGCGCCATCACCACGCAGCCGCCCCAGATCCAGTCGACGAAGGGCTTGTGGTGCACGCGCACCACCCAGGCAGTGTTGCTCACCGCTTCTCCGAGCGAAACGTAGAGGTCACGCGTGAAGCCGGCGTCGATCGCCGCCTCGGTCATCGGCTGATTCT
>DASQGW010000079.1:0-3586 GCA_035632415.1 Burkholderiales bacterium
CGAGACGGGGCGCCCCGAAATCCGCGCATCGGTGGAGCGGGCACGCCGCTTCCTCGCGCTCACCGCGCTCCTCGCGGCCGTGCTCGCCGGAGTGGCGATCGCGCTCGGCACGCGGCGCTTCGTCGAGCGGCATCTCGACGGTTGCGCGGTGATGCGCTGCCTCGGCGCCACGCAAACGCGGCTTCTCGCTTTGCACACCGGCGAATTTGCGTTGCTCGGCCTGATCGCCTGCACTGCCGGTGCGCTGATCGGCTACGCCGCCCAGGCAGGGATCGGCGCCGCGCTCGGCGGGCTGATCAATGCCGAGCTGCCACCGCCCACCGCCTGGCCCGCGCTTCAGGGACTCCTCGTCGGGCTGGTCCTGCTGCTTGGCTTCGCGTTGCCGCCGCTGCTCCAGCTCAAGAACGTGCCGGCGTTGCGCGTCATCCGCCGCGAGTCCGGCAGCCTCAAGCGCAGCGCGCTCGCCGCCTATGGGATCGGCCTCGGGCTGCTAGCTGCTTTGCTCGTGTGGCAGGCCGGCGACGCGAAGCTCGGTGCCTACGTCGTGGGCGGTTTGCCGCCGCGGTGGTCGTCAATTTCCTGGTCGCGTGGGGCGCGCTCTCGTTGCTCAGCCGCGTGCGCGCCGGCAGCCGCGCGATGCGCTACGGCCTTGCCAACCTGCGCAGGCACGTGCGCGGCAATGCCGTGCAGGTGGCGAGCCTCGCGCTCGGGCTCACCGCCGTCCTGCTCCTCACGTTTACCCGCAACGATCTCATCGATGCCTGGCGGCGCGCGGCGCCGCCCGATGCGCCGAACCGCTTCATCCTCGGCGTGCAGCCCGACCAGCTCGCGCCGGTGAAGGAGTTCCTGCGCGCGCACAAGGTCGGCGACCCGGAGTTCTACCCGATGGTGCGCGGCCGGGTCGTCGCGGTGAACAAGCACAAGGTGAACGAGGCGGACTACACCGAGGAGCGCGCCCGGCGCCTCGTCGAGCGCGAGTTCAACCTCTCGTTCATGGATGCCCCGCCGTCGTACAACACGATCTCCGCCGGACGCTGGACGCTCGATGGGCTCTCGGTGGAGGAGGGCATCGCCGAGCGCCTGGGATGGAAGCTCGGCGACGAGCTCCTCTTCAACGTCGGCGGCGAGACCTTCAGCGCGCCGATCACCTCGCTGCGACGCCTGCGCTGGGATTCGATGAAGGTGAACTTCTTCGTCATCGCGCCGCCCGCGATCCTCGCGAAGTTCCCGACGAGCTACATCAGCGCCTTCCGCGTCGCTCCGTCCGCCGAGGCGGGCCTGCGCGCGCTCGCCGTGCAGTTCCCCAACCTCACGCTCGTCGACATCGGCGCCATGCTGCGCCAGGTCCAGGCCGTGACCGACCAGCTCGTGAGCGCCGTGCAGTTCATCTTCCTCTTCGCACTCGGCGCCGGACTCCTGGTGCTCTATTCGGCGCTGCTTGCCACCGAGGACGAGCGGCGCCGCGAGGCGGCGGTGATGCGCGTCTACGGCGCTTCGCGCGCCCAGGTGGCAGGCAGCCAGCGCGTCGAATTCCTCTCCATGGGCCTTCTCGCTGGCCTGCTGGCGACGCTCGGCGCAGCGGTGATCGGGCAAGTCCTCGCGCGACGCGTGTTCGAGCTGGACCTGCCGCCGAGCGCGACGCTGCTCCTGGTCGGGCCGCTCGCCGGCATCGCGCTCCTCTCGCTCAACGCCTGGCTTTCCTCGCGCAAGGTCCTGCGCGCCTCGCCGGCGCTCACGCTGCGCGAATCGCTCTAGCTCTTCGTTATACACTGTTATACAATGCTCGCATGCTGGCACTGCGGCTAGAGAAAGACCTCGAAGCGAAGCTGTCCGCGCTCGCGCGGCTGCGCGGTCGGACGAAAAGCCAGGTCGTGCGCGACGCGATCGTGCGCATGATCGAGGATACGGAAGACCTTGCACTCGCCGAGAAGGCCATGCGCCGCACGCGCTCGGCGAAGCCCCTGCGCCAGCTCAGGAAAGAGCTTGGCCTGGACGGTTGAAATCGCCGACACCGCCGAGAGGCAGTTGCACAAGCTCGATCCGCAGATTCGGCGGCGGATCCTCGACTGGCTGCACGATCGCATCGAAGGCTGCAAGAACCCGCGACACTTTGGCGAAGCGCTGAAGGGCGGCCACGCCGGTCTTTGGCGCTACCGCGTCGGCGACTATCGCATCCTGTGCGACATACGCGACGAGCGCCTCGTGGTGCTTGCCTTGGCGGTCGGTCATCGCCGCGAGGTCTATCGGCGCTAAAGCGTCGTTGTCGGGAATACTGTATATTCCCCCAGTAGCCCGAAGTTCAAAAAATGGACCTTGCAATCGTCTTGCTGGTTGGACTCGCGCTGGGCACGCTGGCGGGGTGGTTCTTCCGCTCGCGCGCCATGGGGCCGGACCTCGCGCTCGCGAGGCAGAGGGCCGAGCAAGCCGAAAAGCAGCTCGCCGAAACGCGCGAGCAGGCGAGCCAGGCGACGCGCCAGCGCGATGGCGCGATCGAGCAGCTCCGCGAGGAATCGAACCGGCGAGCCTCGTTCGAGGCGCTCGCCGCCGGCATCCCCGACCTGCAGAAGGAGATCGAGGCGCGCAGCCTGGGCCTCGCCCAGCAGCAGCGCACGATCCTCGACATCACGCGCGAGAAGGAGTCGCTCGCCGCTACGATCGAGGCCGAGCGCAAGGGCTTCGACGAGAAGATGAAGCTCCTGGAGGGCGCGAAGAGCGCGCTTACGGATGCGTTCAATGCCCTCTCGGCGAGCGCGCTCAAGAGCAACTCGGAGGAATTCCTCAAGCTCGCCGCCACCTCGGTCGCACCGATCAAGGAGGCGCTCGGCAAGTTCGAGCAGAAGGTGCAGAGCCTCGAAGTCGCGCGCGAAGGCGCGTACCAGGGCCTGGTGCAGCAGGTGACGCAACTGCTCGATACCGGGAAGCAGCTCCGCTCGGAAACGTCGAACCTGGTGCAGGCGCTGCGCTCGCCGGTGATCCGCGGTCAATGGGGCGAGATCCAGCTGCGCCGCGTGGTCGAGATGGCGGGGATGCTCAACTATTGCGACTTCGTCGAGCAGGCATCGGTGCGCACCGAATCGGGCGTGATGCGACCGGACCTCATCATCCGGCTGCCGGCCGGCAAGACCATCGTCGTCGACTCGAAGGCCCCGGTGGCGAGCTACCTCGACGCGATGGCGGCAAGCGATGAGGCAGAGCGCAAGCGCGGCCTGCAGAACTTTGCGCGGCTCGTGCGCGATCGCGTGGCGGAGCTGGGACGCAAAGCCTATTGGGATCAGTTCGACGAGACGCCGGAGCTCGTCGTCATGTTCCTGCCCGGCGATCACTTCCACAGCGCCGCGCTGCAGGAAGATCCGTCGCTGCTGGAATTCGGCGTCGACCAGAAGGTGCTGATCGCGACGCCGATCAACCTGATCGGCCTGCTGCGAGCGATCGCCTACGGCTGGCGCCAGGAGTCGATCGCGGTCAACGCGAAAGAGATCAGCGAGCTCGGCGCCGAACTCTATAAGCGCATCTCCGATCTCGGAGGGCACTGGATCGATCTCGGCCGCAACCTGTCGCGCACCGTGGAGTCGTTCAACAGCGCCGT
>DASQGW010000080.1:0-9271 GCA_035632415.1 Burkholderiales bacterium
TCGGTCAGCACGGTGATGAACGGGAGCTTGCGCTCCGCGAGATCGGTGAGCGCCGCCGTGGTCTTCGCCATCTGCGCGAGGGAGAGCGCGCCTTCCTGCATGCGCGCGCCGCCGGAGGCGCAGACGCAGACGAAGGGAAGCTTTTGCTCGATCGCCACGCGCACCCCACGCACGAAGCGCTCGCCGACCACCGAGCCCATCGAGCCGCCCATGAAGTCGAACTCGAAGGCCGCGCAGACGAGGCCGAGGGACTTGATCGCCCCCTGCATCACGACCAGCGCATCGCTTTCGGCCGTCTGCTCCTGCGCCTCGGTGATCCGCTCCGTGTAGCGCCTCGAGTCGCGGAACTTGAGCGGATCGAGCGGCAGCACCTCCGCGCCGATCTCGAAGCGCCCGTCGGGGTCGAGCAGCGCATCGAGGCGCGGGCGGGCGCCGAGGCGCTCGTGGTGGCCGCACTTGGGACAGACATTCAGGTTCTTCTCGAGGTCGGTGCTATAGAGCACCGCGTCGCACGCCGGGCATTTGGTCCACAGGCCCTCGGGCACGCTCTTGCGGGTGCTCGTCCCGGTGCGCTGGATCTTCGGCGGCAACAGCTTCTGGAGCCAGCTCATGCGTCGAGTGCTTTCCTGATGGGTTTGAGGAATGCCTTGACCCGAGTGACGGCTTGATCGGCGGCGCCGGCCTCGATTTCCTGGATGATGCGGCTGCCGATCACGACCGCATCGGCGGTTTGGGCCACGCGGCGCGCCGATTCCGCATCGCGGATACCGAAGCCTACTCCGATCGGCAGCCTGGTGGCGGCCCGGATCGCCGGGATCTTTCGTTCTATTTCCGACATGTCGAGATGCGCTGCGCCGGTCACTCCGCGCAGCGACACGTAGTACAGGTAGCCGCTGCCGCAGCGCGCGACCTCGTGGATGCGCTCGTCGGTCGAAGTCGGGGCGAGCAGGAAAATGGGATCGATGTCGTTCTTCCTGGCGAGCGCGGCGAACTCGCCGCATTCCTCGGGGGGATAGTCGACGACGATGACCCCGTCGACGCCGGCGATCTTGGCGGCGCCGATGAAGTTCTCCGCGCCCATCGCCTCGATCGGGTTCGCGTAGCCCATCAGCACGACCGGCGTCGCGCGGTCGGATTGGCGGAAGTCGCCGACCATCCGCAGGACGTCGTGAAGGCCCACGCCATGCTTGAGCGCGCGCTCGCCCGAACGCTGGATGACCGGCCCATCGGCCATCGGATCGGAGAACGGCACGCCAAGCTCGAGGATGTCCGAGCCGGCCTCGACGAGGCCACGCATCAGTGCCACCGTGAGCGACGGATGTGGATCGCCCGCGGTGATGTACGGAATGAGCGCCTTGCGCTTCGCGCGGGCAAGCGCCTCGAAGCGGCCCTGGATGCGCGACATCAAAGCTTCTTCCCCGCGCGCTCGGCGACCGTGTGCATGTCCTTGTCGCCGCGGCCGGAGAGATTGACGAGCAGGCACGCGTCTTTCGGCATGCTCGGTGCCATCTTCATCGCCTGCGCCACGGCGTGTGCCGATTCGAGCGCCGGGATGATGCCTTCCGTGCGGCAAAGCGCGTGGAATGCGGCCAAGGCTTCGTCGTCCGTCACGGCGACGTACTGCGCGCGTCCGCTGTCCTTGAGCCAGGAATGCTCCGGACCGACGCCGGGATAGTCGAGCCCCGCCGAAACCGAATGCGTCTCGGTGATCTGTCCATTCGCGTCCTGCAGGAGATACGTGCGATTTCCGTGCAGCACGCCGGGCTTGCCTGCGCAGAGCGAAGCCGCATGCCGGCCGGTGTCGAGGCCCTCGCCCGCCGCTTCGACGCCGATCAACCGCACCGGCTCGTGCGCGATATAGGGATAGAAAATGCCCATGGCGTTCGAGCCGCCGCCGACGCAAGCGATCACGGCGTCGGGCTGGCGCCCCGCCATTTCCTGCATCTGCGGGATGCTCTCTTCGCCGATCACCGACTGGAAGTCGCGCACCATCATCGGGTAAGGATGCGGGCCGGCGACGGTGCCGATGATGTAGAACGTGCTGTCGACGTTCGTCACCCAGTCGCGCATCGCTTCGTTGAGTGCATCCTTGAGCGTCCTCGAGCCCGATTCGACGGGAACGACCTTCGCCCCGAGCACGCCCATGCGGTGCACGTTCGCCGCCTGCCGGCGCACATCCTCGACGCCCATGTACACCACGCATTCCATACCGTAGCGCGCGGCGACGGTGGCGGTCGCGACGCCGTGCATCCCGGCACCGGTCTCGGCGATGACGCGCGGCTTCTTCATGCGGCGCGCGAGCAGCGCCTGGCCGATGGTGTTGTTGATCTTGTGCGCGCCGGTGTGGTTCAAGTCCTCGCGCTTGATGTAGATGCGGGCGCCGCCGCATTTCTCGGTAAGCCGCTTCGCAAAGTAGATCGGGCTCGGCCGCCCGACGTAATGCTTCAGCTCGTAGCGAAACTCCGCCTCGAATTGCGGATCCTTGCGCGCCGCGGCATACGCCTCGCGCAGCTCGTCGAGCGCCTGCGAGAGCGTCTCGGCGACGAATACGCCGCCGTAAGGGCCGAAATGCCCCCGCTCGTCCGGCAGGTCATACATCCGCATTGCGGACCTCGGAGATGAAAGCGGCCATTTTAGCGGCGTCCTTGATGCCCTTCGCGGACTCGACGCCGCTCGACACATCGACGCCCCAGGGCCGCACGGTCCGAATCGCCTTGCCCACATTCCGGCTGCCGAGGCCGCCGGAAACGATCAACGGGCGCGCACGCTCCTTCGGGACGAGCGACCAATCGAAACTCTCACCGACGCCGCCATATTCGGGGACAAAGCTGTCCACGAGCCATGCTGCGGCACGCACATAGGGCCGTAGATACTCAAGCGCGTCGATTCCCGGCTTGATCCGGCAGGCCTTGACGAAAGGCAACCCGAACTGCCCGCAGAAATCCGGCGCTTCTTCGCCATGGAACTGCAGCATCGCCGGGTGCACGCGGCCGATGACCTGCGCGATCTGCGCCGCGTCGGCGTTGACGAAGAGCGCCACGGTCTGCACGAACGGCGGCAGCGCATCGCGGATCTCGACCGCGCGCTCGACCGAGAGGTAGCGCGGGCTGGGCGGATAGAACACGAGACCGATCGCGTCGGCGCCGGCCTGCGCTGCAGCGAGAGCATCGCCCGTTCGCGTGATGCCGCAGATCTTGACGCGCGTTCTCACTGTGGAAGTCCCCACTTGGCGTCGTATTCGATGCGCTCCAGATACAAACCCTCCGGCGCAAAGGTCGGCGCTGCCTCGTTGCGGTCGCGCGAGGCGAGCAGCTCGCCGATCCAGCCTGCCGGCTGGCGGCCGGCGCCGACATAGACGAGGCTGCCGACGATATTCCGCGCCATGTGGTGCAGGAACGCGTTGGCGCGGATCACGAAGTGGACCTCGTCCGCGTTCTGCTCGATCGCGATGGAGTGCACGGTGCGCACGGGTGTCTTCGCCTGGCATTCTGCCGCGCGAAACGCCGAAAAATCGTACTCTCCTACGAGCAGGCGAGCGCCATCACGCATCGCAGGCACATCGAGCGGCGCGTAATGCCAGCCGGCATGGCGCGCGGCCAGCGCCGGACGCACCGGACGATTGATCAGTCGATATCGGTACGTGCGCGCTAGCGCGCGGAAGCGCGCGTGGAATTCCGTCGCCACCGGCCGCGCCCAGAGCACGGCGATCGATTCGGGCAGGAAAGCATTCACGCCGCGCACCCAGGCCGTTTCCGGCCTGACGGCGTGGGTATCGAAGTGCGCGACCTGCGCCGTCGCATGCACGCCGCGGTCGGTACGGCCGGCGCCCGTGACGCTGATCGTTTCGCTCGCGATCGCGGCGAGCGCCTTCTCGAGAGCATCCTGGACTGCGCCGCCGCCGGGCTGAGTCTGCCAGCCCAGAAAGCGGCTGCCGTCGTACTCCAGTCCTAATGCGATACGAATCGAGTGTTAACCGAGCTTGGCGAGCAGCTGCTCGGCAGTGCCGCGCTGCGCAGCGTCGCCGTCCTTGACCACTTCCTTGAGGAGCTCGCGCGCACCATCCTTGTCACCCATCTCCTCGTAGGCCTTGGCGAGGTCGAGCTTGGTCGCGACCTCCTGCCATTTGGGGTCGCTGCTCGGCTTCGGCGCGAGCACGGTCGCGTCCCCGGCACCGGTCGTGCCGAGGTCGAGGCTGATCGCGGAGAGATCGATCTTCTGCGTCGCCTCGGCCGAAGGCTCGGACGCCGCCGCTTTCTTGTCGCCGCCGAGATCGAGATCAAAGTCGAGGCCGCCACTCGATTCGGCTGCAGGCTTGGGCGCCTCGGCAGCCGGCTTCGCGGCGGGCTTCTTCTCGTCCATGCCGAGGTCGAGGTTGAAGTCCATCGCGCCGAGCGATTTTTCCTGATCGCCAGCGATCACGGTCTCGTCGGCCGGTCCGGTCTTCAGTGTCTGGGTCGAGCCGAGCTCGATGTCGACCGCCGGCGCGCCTGCGCCCTTGGCCGGCTCCTCGAGCGAGATGTCGGGCGCGGAAGCCTGCTGCTGTCCGGCGCCGCCCAGATCGAAGTCGAGCGTCGGCGCCGCGGCTGCAGCGGCGGGTGCGGCTGGCGCTGCGGCCGCAGCGTCGCCGCCGCCCGCGCCGGCATAAAGGCCGTTTTGCGGATCGATGCTCTTGCCGAGCGCGGCCGCCTTGTCCCATTCGGGCCCGGTGCCGTTGGTGATGGCCTTCAGCTTGAGCGCGCTCTGCTCGAACCCCTTCGGGTCCTTGCGGTGTGCATAGATCTCGAGGAGCTTGGCGTGCACGGCAGCGCGGCTCGCGTCCTTTTGCAGCGCTTCCTTGAGGATTTCTTCCGCCTGGGCGTCGCGCCCGTAGGCCATGTAGACGTCGGCCTCGGCAATCGGGTCGACTTCCTCGGCTTCCATGCCGCTCGGCGCCTGGCTCGCCTGCACCGAGACGGTAGTCGTCGTACTTGCCGGCGGCGCTGTGGGCTCCGCAACCGACGCGGCAGCAGCACCCGCAGCAGCGGCGCCTAGGACGCTGTCCTGGAACTTAGCTTGGGCCTTTTTTTTTCTGCGGTATGTCCACCAGCCGTAGCCGATGAGAGCGAGGAGGAGCACTCCGAGCAGACCCAGATAAAGCGGATTGTCCAGAAACTCGTCGATGAGGCTCGGCTCGGGCGCAGCTTTCTTCGGAGCAGGTTTCGGCGCGGGCTTCGGAGCCTGGGGCGCAGGCTTGGGCGCTTCCGCCGCGGGCTTCGGCGCTTCGGCCGCCGGTTTAGCCGGCACGGGGGTGGGCGCGGGGGCTGCAGGCGCGGGCGTGGGAGCCGGTTTCGGCGCCTCGGCGGCCGGTTTTTGCGGCGCGGGCGGCGGGGTCGCCGGTGCTTGGGCCGTGGGCGGCACGGGGGCCGGCTTGGGCGCGCCTTTCTTCTCCATCTCCGCGAGCTGCTGGTTCTTGAGCGCGAGCAGCTTCTGCAGATCGGCGACGTTCTTCTCGAGTTCCTGCTGGCGGGACTGCGCTTCAGACAGTGCGCGCTCGCGAGCAACCGCGTTGTCCTCGCGTGCGGCGCGCGAGCCCGGCGCAGCGGGCTTCGAGGGTTCCGCCTTGGACAGGCGCAACTGATCGGCCGGGGCGGCGGGCTTCGGCGCCTCGGGCTTCGGTTCGATGCGGCCGGCGGCTTCGCGCTGTCCCGCGCTCGTCTCGGCAGGGGTCGCGACCGCAGCGAGCCGGCTGCGATACTCCATGAATTGCTCGTGGTGCTCCTTGACGAGCTTGTTGGCTTCGTCGCGATCGACCGTACCGACGCTGTCGATGTCCGGGATCGTGAGGATCTTGCCGGTGCGAACCAGGTTGACGTTGCCGCGGATGAACGCGTCCTGGTTCGCGCGGAAGATCGCAATCAGCATCTGGTTGAGTGTCACCCCCGGCTTCAGGTTCTGACGTGCGATCTGGCCGAGCGTGTCGCCGCGCTTCACCTCGTAGGTGCTGGCAGCGGGCTTGGCGGCTTCAGCGGCAGGCGCCGGCGTTGCGGCCGCCGGCGGCGTTGTCGTCTCCGGTGCAGGCTGGGGCGCAAGCGGCGTCGCCTCGACCGGTTTTTGCTCCGCGGCGGGCGGCGCTGCAGGCTTCTCGGGCATCGCCGGCGCGGGCGTCGGCGCCTGCGCGATCGCCTGCTGCCGGCTGCGGTACTCCGGCGGATCGAGGAGGAAGGTGTATTCGCGGATGAGGCGTCCCGAGCTCCAAGAAAGCTCGACGAGAAGATCGAGGAACGGCTCGTTCACCGGCTGCGCGGTCGTCACGCGCAGGAACGGCTTTCGGTCACGCCGCTCGAGATTGATGCGGATACTGTTCAATGCCGGATTGATGTCGATGCCGGCCTTCTCGAAAGCGTCCGGTGGCGCGAGGCGCGCGGTGAGGCCGTCTTCCTCGCCGGGCTCGAGCGAGACGATCTCGATCTCCGCGAGGAGCGGCTGGCCGAGGGCCGAGAGCACCGTCAGACGGCCGAGCCCGGCCGCGTGCGCCAGCGAGGCGAGCGCGAACCACGCCACAGCGACGACGATGCTGATCGATCTGCGCACCACCACGATTTCCAACCCCCCGAATTTATTCTGTTAGTGCCGGACCAAGAACCTTAACATCATGGCCTTACGGCTGCAAATTGAGAGATTTTCTCGGTTTTTTACTGCCGTACACCCCGGTCGAGAAGGATACGCAACATGCGCCGCAGGGGCTCCGCGGCCCCCCAAAGAAGCTGGTCCCCCACGGTGAACGCGGCGAGGTAGTCCTCCCCCATCGGCAGCTTGCGAAGCCGGCCCACCGGCACGGAAAGCTTGCCGCTCACCGCGGCCGGCGTGAGCTCGGCGAGCGACTCGTCCCGGCGGTTGGGCACGACCTTCACCCAGTCGTTTGCCTCGGCCAGCATTCCTTCCACTTCGGCGAGCGGAATCGGGCGGCGCAACTTGATCGTGAGCGCCTGGCTATGGCAGCGCATGGCGCCGATGCGCACGCACACGCCATCCATGGGGACCTCGCTGCCGTTCCCGCGGCCAAGGATCTTGTTGCCCTCGGCCTGCGCCTTCCATTCCTCCCGGCTCTGGCCATTGCCGAGATCCTTGTCAATCCACGGCAAGAGGCTGCCGGCGAGCGGATAGCCGAGGTTCGCGCGCGGCAACGCGCGCGAGCGGATCGAATCGCTCACGGTGCGATCGAGGTCGAGGATCGCGGAAGCCGGATCGTCCAGCAGCCTGCGGGCGCCGTCGCCGATGCTCGCCATCTGCGCCACGAGATCACGCATCGCGGCCGCGCCCTGCCCGGATGCCGCCTGGTACGTCATGCTGGTGAGCCATTCGACCTCGTCGTGCTGCAGGAGGCCACCCATGGCCATCAACATCAGGCTCACCGTGCAGTTGCCGCCGATGTAGTCCTTGAGGCCATTCTTCAGCGCTGCATCGATGACGGGCCGGTTGACCGGATCGAGGATGATGACGGCGTCGTCCTTCATGCGCAGGGCGCTCGCCGCGTCGATCCAGTAGCCGCCCCACCCCGCGGCGCGGAGCTTGGGATAGATGTCGTTCGTGTAGTCGCCGCCTTGGCACGAGATGATCACCGGCAGCGCTTTCAGTCCCTCGACGTTCATGGCGTCGGCCACCGGCTGCGAATCGCGGCCGATCGAAGGACCTTTGCCGCCCGCTTGCGAGGTGGAGAAGAACACCGGCTCGACATGGTCGAAGTCGCGCTCCTCGCGCATGCGCTCCACGAGCACCGAGCCCACCATCCCCCGCCAGCCGACGATTCCGACTCTGAGCATGGCCATAGTCTATAGAGCGGCCAACACTGCGTCGCCCATTTCCTTCGTGCTGACTCTGCGCTTGCCCTCTGTATAGATATCCGCAGTACGCAACCCGTTTTTCAGCACTTTGCCCACTGCGCGTTCAACGCGTGTCGCGGCCTCCGGCTGAGCGAGCGAATAGCGCAGCATCATCGCCGCCGAAAGAATGGTCGCCAGCGGATTGGCCACGCCTTTGCCGGCGATGTCCGGCGCCGTGCCGTGGATCGGCTCGTAGAGGCCCTTGCCGCGCTCGTCGAGCGACGCCGAAGGCAGCATGCCGATCGAGCCGGTCAACATCGAGGCCTCGTCAGAGAGGATGTCGCCGAAGAGATTCCCCGTGACGATCACGTCGAACTGCTTCGGATTGCGCACGAGCTGCATGGCGCAGTTGTCGACGTACATGTGCGAGAGCTCGATGTCCGGATGGCCCTTCGCCTCGGCCGTCACCACGTCGCGCCAGAGCTGGGAGGTCTCGAGCACATTGGCCTTGTCGACCGAGCACACGCGCTTGGAACGTTTGCGGGCAGCATCGAACGCCACGCGAGCAATGCGCCGGATTTCGCTCTCGCGATAGCGCATGGTGTCGAATCCCTCGCGCTCGCCGTGCGTTTCACGGATGCCTTTCGGCTCGCCGAAATAGATGTCGCCCGTGAGCTCGCGCACGATGAGGATGTCGAGCCCCGCCACCACGTCGGCTTTGAGCGCCGACGCCGAGGCGAGCTCCGGATGCACTTGTGCCGGACGAAGGTTGGCGAAAAGACCGAGCTCTTTGCGCAGGCCGAGGATCGCTTGCTCCGGACGCTTGGCGCGCGGCAGTTTGTCGTGCCGCGGATCGCCGACCGCGCCGAAGAGGATGGCATCGGCCGCTTTTGCCAGCGCAAGCGTCTTCGGCGGCAAGGGATCCCCCTCGGCCTCGTAGCCGGCGCCGCCCACCGGCGCGCGCTCGAACTCGAGCGGCAGGGCGAGCCTGCGCAGGACCTTCTCGGCCTCCGCAATGATTTCCGGCCCGATGCCGTCACCGGGTAGAACGGCGACTTTCATCCTAGAAATACCAGGGGTGCTCGGCTTTGCGCCGCGCCTCGAACGCGCGGATCTTGTCCGCGTGGCGCAGCGTGAGACCGATCTCATCGAGCCCGTTCAGGAGGCAGTACTTGCGGAACGGATCGACGTCGAAGCGCATGCTGATCGCGTTATCGGTCGAGGACACCGTCTGGCGCTCGAGGTCCACCACAAGGCGAAACCCGGGGAAGGCGTTGCACTCGTGGAACAGCCGATCGACTTCGCTTTCGGTGAGGATCACCGGCAGGAAGCCGTTCTTGAAGCTGTTGGTGAAGAAGATGTCGGCGTACGACGGCGCGATGACGCAGCGGAAACCGTAATCGACGAGCGCCCAGGGCGCATGCTCGCGCGAGGAGCCGCAGCCGAAGTTCTTGCGCGCGAGCAGGATCGTC
>DASQGW010000081.1:0-4203 GCA_035632415.1 Burkholderiales bacterium
CGCGGTGCGCACGAGATCCCCGCGCACGGTGCAGCACACGCAGCCGCCTTCGAGCATCAAGATCTGCTCGTCGCTCGACTGGACGAGCAGGTGGTCGAGCCCGACCGCGCCGAACTCGTTGATGATCACCGCGGTGCGCTCGAACGCGGGGTCGCGCAGCAGGTGCGAGAGGAGCGTCGTCTTCCCGCTGCCGAGGAAACCGGTGATCACCGAGACAGGGAGCGCGCTCATTCGGCGCCGATGATCAGCCGTCCGCGGCTCGCGTGCGGCGCGAGCTCCTCGCGCAGCTGCCGCAGCAAGCCCGGCAAGCCGGCATGCACGCCGACGGTCTCGGTCCCGCGCACGACGAGCCAGCCGTGCGGCTGCCGGGGCGCGATGCGCAGCGCTACTCCGCCGACGGCGACGATCAATCCGTCGGCATCGCGCTCGACCGTGCCGCCGACATCCCAGAGGCGCAGCGCTCCGGAAAGAACATCTCCTAGCATCGAACAGATTCTATGGCTTGACATTTGATAGGCGCGGCGGAAGTATGCGAGCGCGAGATAGACGCTGCACCGAGTATTTCTTCAGTCGATATCAGATATCGCTGGCGTCGATGGCGCCGCCGGCGTGGGTGACATTCGAGAGGGAGGGAAGAGGACCATGAAACGCAAGCTACCGCTGCTGCTTTCCGTCATCGGCGCGCTGGGCCTTGCCGCCGGCGACGCGGCCGCGCAGGCGAAGTACAACCTGCGCTGGGGCCACTACCTGGCCGACAGCCCTTTCATCCAGCTCGAGAAGGATTTCGCCGCGGCGATCGAGAAGCGAACCAACGGACAGGTGAAGATCACCATCACCTTCTCGGAGGGCCTGGGCAAAACCACAGAGCTCCTGATGCTCACCGCCAAGGGCGCGATCGACATGACGGCGACCGCCCCGGGCTACAACCCCGATCAGCTGCACTACTGGCGGGCGTTCCAGCTCCCGCTCACGTTCACCACGAGCAAGCAGGCGATGAACGTGCTGCAGACCGTGGTCAAGGAATTCCCGGTCTATAGGCAGGAGATGGACCGCGCCGGCGTGGTCTGGCTCTTCCAGCAGCCGCTCGGCGAGTACTACCTGAGCGGACCCAACCCGGACTGCACGAGCGTGGCGGCCCTCAAGGGCAAGAAGGTGCGCAGCTTCGGCGCCGACATTCCCAAGGCTTTCTCGGCCATCGGCGCGGTGCCCGTCACCGTGGCGCCGACCGGCATCTACGAGGCGCTGCAGCACGGCACGCTCGACTACTCGTTCATCAACGCCGGCAACATCCAGACCTTCCGCCTGGTGGAAGTCGGCAAGCACCACTGCGGCCCGATCATGGCGCTGACCGGCCACAACATCACCATGAGCAAGCGCACGTGGTCGCGGCTGCCGAAGAATATCCAGCAGGTGTTCCGCGACCAGTCCGCGAAGACGATGGCGGACTACCTCGCCTGGGTGGGAGACTTCGAGGCCAAGGCGGTCGAGAACATCAAGTCCAAGGGCGGCACGTTCACGCCCTTTCCGGCGGAGGAGCTGAAAAAGTGGAAGGCGGCCTCGCCCGACTTCCTCGACGTCTGGGAGAAGCAGACGGCCGAGGCGACCAAGGACGCGGCCACGCCGAAGAAGGTGGCGGCGCGCTGGAGGCAGCTGCTCGCCAAATGAAGTGGTCCGCGGAGATCGTGCGGCGCCTGGCCATTGGCCTGGTGCTGCTCGGCTCGGTCGGCATGATGCTCTCGATGCTGATCTGCGTCGCCGATGTGGTGGGCACCAATTTCCTCGACTGGCCGGTGCCCGGAACGCTGGAGATCACCGAGAGCACCATGGTGCTGATCGTCTTCGGCGCGCTCGCGTTCACCCAGGAGAAGCGCGGCCACATCCGCGTCGAGATCCTGCACGGCTACATGAGCGCGCGCCTCAAGTCGCTGGCGGACCTCGTCACCCATCTCCTCGCGCTGGTGTTCTTCGTGCTGCTCGCCTGGTACAGCTTCGGCGAGCTTTCCTATAGCTGGGAGATCCAGGAGGCGACGATGGGCACGATCCGCTTCCCGCTCTATCCGGCGCGGACGCTGCTCACCGCCGGCGCGGTGCTGCTCGTGCTGCAGCTCGTGCTCGACGTGATCGGGGACTTCGGGCGCGCGTGGCGCGGCGAGCCGCCGCGCGAGCACGCGCCTGCGCCGGAAGACTCGGCCAAGGTGAGCTGAGCGCCGTGGACCTGCTTTCGGCCCAGGCGGCCGGCTGGATCGTCATTCCGTTCCTCGTCGTGTGCCTCGCGCTCGGGGTACATATCGGCGTGGCGCTCGGTCTTGCCGGATTCATCGGCATCCTGCTCACGGTCGGGCCGGATGCCGCCGGGGCGCAGTTCGCCGCGATTCCGTTCAGCACCACCAACAACTTCAACCTCGCGGTGATTCCGCTCTTCATCCTGATGGGCTCGTTCGCCACGGCGGCGGGCATCGTCACCGAATGCTTCCGCACCGCGTACGTCTGGCTCGGCAAGCTGCGCGGCGGTCTCGCGATGGCGACCGTCATGTCCTCCGCCGCGTTCGGTGCGGCGTCCGGCTCCACCATCGTGAATGCGGCCGTGTTCACGAAGATGGCGATGCCGGAGATGACGCGCTTCGGCTACGACGTGCGCCTGAGCTCGGGCTGCATCGCCGCCGCCGGAACGCTCGCGGCGCTCATCCCGCCCAGCATCCTGATGGTGATCTACGGCGTGATCACCGAGCAGTCGATCGGCAAGCTGCTCATTGCCGGCATCATCCCGGGCATCGTCACCGCGGTGATCTATTGCGGCGGGATCTACGTGCTCGCGCGCGTGCGGCCCGATCTCGCGCCGCGCGCGGACATCAAGGTCAGCTGGGCCGAGCGCTGGCGCTCGCTCTACGGCGTGTCCGGCATTGCGGTGCTGTTCTTCCTCGTGGTGGGCGGCATCTATGGCGGCTACTTCCCGGCCACCTATGCGGGCGCGGTCGGCGCCTTCGGCGCGTTCGTCATCGCTCTTTTCAAGCGCAAGCTCGGCCCGGGTACGCTGGCCGAGGTGCTGAAGGAGGCGGCGGTCACCACCTCGGTGATTTTCATCATCGTCGTCGGCGGCATGCTCTTCGCGCGCTTCCTCATCTACTCCGGGCTGGTCGACCTCATCTCCAACGGGCTGCTCTCGCTCGGCCACGGCAAGTACACGTACCTCGTTGGCTACGTGGTGCTGTTCACCATCCTCGGCTGCTTCATCGAGCCGATCGCGATCATGGTGATGACGCTGCCGATCATGTACCCGGTGATGAAGGCGCAGGGCTTCGATCCGATCTGGCTCGGGGTGGTTTCGGTGAAGCTCGCCGAGATCGGCGTGCTCACGCCGCCGGTGGGATTGAACGTGTTCGTGGTGAAGAGCTCTTCTCCGGTGCCGGTCACGCTCGGGCAGGTGTTCACTGGCGTGATGCCCTTCATTGCGATGGATTTCCTGTCGCTCGTCCTCTACGTGTTCTTCCCCGGGATGATCACCTGGCTGCCTAACCTGATGTCGAAGTAGAAATGTCGATCCTGAAGGCCGAAGGCAGGAAGTTCCCGACCCACACGCAGGTTCTCGTCATCGGTGCCGGCGCCTGCGGCACCATCGCCGCGCTTGCGGCGATGGAGCACGGCGCCGAGGCGTTCATCATTGAGCGCGATGCCAAGCCTTCCGGCAGCACGTCGCTCTCCAGCGGACAAATTCCCGCGGCGGGGACGAAGCTTCAGCGCGCGGCGGGGCTGCTCGACGACACGCCCGATCTGCTCTACCAGGACATCCTCGCCAAGTCGCACGGCGAGTGCGACCACGCCATCGCCCGCGTCATCGCCGAGGAGGCGAAGAACACGGTCGAATGGCTGGTCGAGCGCAAGAAGGTGCCGCTCACTTGCCTGCTCAACTTCCAGTATCCCGGGCATAGCCGCCCGCACATGCACGCCGCGAAGTCGCTCGACGGCGCTGAGCTGCACGCCGCGCTCCTCGCGGCGGTGGCGCGCGAGGAGATCCCGATCGCGACCTCGGCGCACGCCACCGACCTTTACGCGGATGCCGATGGTCGCGTGCGCGGCGTACGCGTCACACGCCCCGACGGCAAGACCGAGGACATCGGCTGCGACGCGCTGATCCTTGCCTGCAACGGCTATGGCGGTAACAAGGAGATGCTGAAGCGATTCATCCCGGATGCCGTCGACCTCTTC
>DASQGW010000082.1:0-11693 GCA_035632415.1 Burkholderiales bacterium
GGCTTGAACGGCGTGGTGATCGCGGAGATGACGCCCTTCCATTGCATGGTGTTCCTCGCGGTCAGTGAAAGCGGTCGGGAGAGAGTAGCGCGAGATCGGCGGCGGCCGGTGCGCCTTCGATCGCGTCGGCCGCAATCTTCGCGGTGACGGGCGCGAGGCTCACGCCCATCATGGCGTGCCCGGCGGCGATGACGAGATTTGCCGCCCGCTTCGTGCGGCCGACATAAGGCAGGCCGTCCGGCGTGCACGGGCGCAGGCCGCGCCACGGCTCGATGCCGGCGAAATCCCGGTCGCTGAATTCCGGGTAGTAGCGCTTCACGGCGTCGATGATGCCGCGCACGCGGATCGGGTTCACGCTCTCGTCGATGCCGGCAAGCTCCATCGTGCCGCCGAAGCGGAGCTTCCCGCTCATCGGGCTCACCGCGACGCGCGCCTCCGCCAGCAGCGCGCACGCCTGCGGTGAGCGCTGCGGCTCGGGAAGCGTAAGGCTATAGCCCTTCCCTGCCTGCATCGGCAGCCGCAGGCCGAGGCTGCGGCCAAGGCTCGTGGTCCACACGCCCGACGAAAGCACGAACTCGTCGGCCTTCAGCTCCTCATTGGGAAGGCGGGCGGCAAGGATGCGTCCAGCGTCGCCGCGCCACCCCTGCAGCTCCGTCTGCCAGCGGAACTCGACGCCAGCCGCGGCGCAGCGCCGCTGCAGCACGTCCATCAGGCGCGCAGGATCCAGGTTGCAGTCCTGCGCAAAGTAGACCGAGCCGGCCACGTCCATCTTGATGCCGGGCTCGCGTGCCGCCGTCGCCCTGGCGTCGAGGACTTCGGCGGTGAGGCCGAGAGCGCGGGCCTCGACCGCCGCACGAGCTTCCTCCTCGAAGGTGTGCGGATCGCGGCACAGGATGAAGACCCCGCTCGCCTTGAAGGAGAAGTCGTCGCCCGTGCCGGCAAGCGCCTCGTATCCCGCGCGACCGGCGAGCGCGAGGCGGACGAGGAGCGGCGCCGCACGGCGTGCGCGCTCGAACGTGGCGGCGCGATAGAACTCAAGCCCCCATCGCGCAAGCTCGAGCGAGAGCCGCGGCTTCACATAGAAGGGCGACGCCGGATTCCACATCCACCTGAGCGCGAGCGCCACCGCGCCGGGCGCGGCGAGCGGCACGAAGTGGCTCGGCACGATCATGCCGGTGTTGCCGTACGAGCAGCCGTCCCGCTGCTCGCCGTTCCTCTCGAGGACCACGACGCTGTGGCCGCGTCGCGCGCATTCGAGCGCAATGGAGAGACCGACCACGCCGCCGCCTACGACAGCGACCCGTTTCGTCAGCGGATGCCCCAGCAGAACGGATCGC
Organism: Burkholderiales bacterium; assembly: GCA_035632415.1. Lineage (GTDB taxonomy): Bacteria > Pseudomonadota > Gammaproteobacteria > Burkholderiales > SG8-39 > SCGC-AG-212-J23. Next base: position 1,338 of record DASQGW010000082.1, read on the forward strand.
GTTCGTCCAGGAGCAGCGTGCTCTCCGCCGTGATGAACGCGGTGCCGGAGATGCGCGGCGCGACCTTGCCGCTCGCGCGATCGAGCCACTTGTACGAAGCCTCGAAGCGGCTGCCGACGATGCTCTCCTGCACCCAGCTCTCGCCCTCGGCGAGCTTGCCGTCGGCAGCGAGGCAGGCGAGCTTCGCGCTCGTGCCGGTGCCGCAGGGCGAGCGGTCATAGGCCTTGCCCGGGCACAGGACAAAATTCTTTGCCTTCGCCGGCGCGGCGGCAGGGCTGAACAGCTCGACGTGGTCGACGTCGGGGAACCCCTGGCTGTTCAGCGCCTGCCGGATGCGCCAGGCGACATCGGTCAGATGCTCGACGTTATCGAGGGAAAGCTTCTCGTTGTGCTTCTCCACCAGGAAAAAGCGGTTGCCGCCCCAGGCGATGTCGCCCGTCACGCGGCCGAGGCCCGGCACGTCCACCGTCACGTCCTTCTTCTCGCGCCAGCTCGCGACGTTGGTGACGGTCACCTGGCCATCGGCGGAAAGCGACGCGCTCACCACGCCGACCGGCGTGTCGATGCGATGCTCGCCCGGCTTGATGCGGCCGAGATGCGCAAGCGTGACCATCAGGCCGATCGTGCCGTGGCCGCACATGCCGATCACGCCCACGTTGTTGAAGAAGATGACGCCCGTCGCGCAGCCGCGCTCGGCGGGCTCGACCAGGAGCGCGCCGACGATGACTTCGGAGGCGCGCGGCTCGTTGGCGCAGGCCGAGCGCCAGCGGTCGAACTCCTTGGCGAAACGCTCGCGCCGCTGGGCAACGCTTCCCTTGCCCAGGTCGGGCAGCCCTTCGACGACGACGCGCGTCGGCTCGCCGCCGGTATGGGAGTCGATGACCTTCACGCGCCGCATGGGACCGAGTTTACTTCCGGCCGGCGAGTAATCGCTCGAGGAGCGGCTTGAGCGCGAGCATGAGCGTGCCGCCGATCACCGCGATGACCACGAACATCAGGAAGAAGTCCGCCTGCCCGCCGAGCTTGAACCAGCCGTACCACGGCAGCGCGATCTCGCCCGATTCGATCGCGTCGATGGAGCCCGCCACCTGGCCGCCCGCCTTGTTGGCGATGGCGTTCGCGAGATACCACACGCCGAGCAGGAGCGACACGCTGTGCGCCGGCGAGACGCGCGTGACGAACGCGAGGCCGGTCGGCGACATGCAGAGCTCGCCGATCGTGTGAAGCAGGTAGGTCATGGTGAGCCAGAACATCGAGGCGCGGGCCACCGATGTCGTTCCGACGGAGCCCGCGACCATGAAGAGATACCCGATGGCGAGGAAGTAGAGGCCGAGCGCGAGCTTCATCGCCTGGCCGGGATTGCGGTTCCGACGCGAGAGCGATGACCACATCATGCCGAAGAGCGGCGCGAGGCCGACCACCATGAAGGCGTTGAGGGACTGGAACCATCCGGCCGGGATTTCCCAGCCGAAGAGGTAGCGATTCGTCATCTCGTCGGCGAAATGGTTGAGCGAGGTGCCCGCCTGCTCGTACGCGAACCAGAAGACGGCGTTGAAGAAGACGAAGATCAGGATGCAGGCGACCACGCCGCGATCTTCCTTCGGCTGCTTTGCGATGAACCATAGCGCGAGGGCGATGACGACGGGACCGACCCAGCGCGGATCGAGAGCAGCGGCGATCGCGCCGAGCACGTGCCAATGGAAGAGCAGCGCCACGAGGGCCGCAACAAGTATGCTGAAGATGAAGAGCGGAAAGGCCCATTTCCCGCCGGCGCCCGGCGGCTCGCCGAGGCCCGGAAGATATCTCGGCCGCGCCCAGAGATAGAGGCCGATGCCGGCGATCATCCCGATGGCGGCACAGCCGAAGCCGTAGTGCCAGCCGACCTTCTCGCCCAAGAAGCTGCAGGCGAGCGGCCCGAAAGCGGCGCCGACGTTGATGCCGATGTAGAAGATGTTGAACGCCGCGTCGCGCCGCGGGTCGTCCGGCGCGTAGAGCTTGTCGATCATGACCGGCATGATCGGCTTGAAGTGTCCCGTGCCCATCACGATCAGGACGAGCCCGCCGATGAACACCGCCATGCCGGCGTCGTTCGAGGCGAGAGCGCCGATGCCGGAAGCGGCGAGCACCGTGTGGCCGAGCGCGATGAGCAAGCCGCCGACGACGACGGAGCGATGCGCGCCGATCAGGCGGTCGGTGGCGAGGCCGCCCGCGATCGAGAGGAGATACACGCCGCCGGTGTACCAGCCGAAAAGCCCGTCGCCCGCCTCCTTCGACCAGCCGCGCCCCGGGTTGTCGCCGCTCGCCGCATGCACGAGGTAGAGCGCGAGGAGCGCGCGCATGCCGTAGTAGCTGAAGCGCTCCCACATCTCCACGAAGAAGAGGAGGTAGAGCCCGTTGGGGTGACCGAGGAAGCGGCCCTTCTCCATGGCCGCTACTTCGCGTGCATCAGGTCTTCGACTTCCTCGGCCTCGATCGGAATGTCGGCGCAGAGATCCTCGGCGCCGCCCTTCCGCACGACGATGTCGTTCTCCAGGCGCACGCCGAAGCCTTCCTTCGGAATGTAGATGCCGGGCTCGACGGTGATCACCCAGCCTTCCTTGAACGGCTCCTGCGTCTGGCCGTAGTCGTGCACGTCGAGGCCGAGCGCGTGGCCCAGGCCGTGCGGGAAATACTTCCAGCACGCGGGCCGCTCGTCGGTCTGCTGCTTGATGTCGTCCTTCTTGATGAGCCCGAGGGAGAGGAGTTCCTCGTTCATCATCATCTGCGACTCCCTCTGCCAGTCGCGGTGCAGCTTGCCCACCGTCGCGCCCTTGATGGAAGCGCGCTGCACGCGGAGCACCGCGTCGTAGACCTTGCGCTGGCGCTTGGTGAACTTGCCCGAAACCGGCAGCGTGCGCGTGAGATCGGCGTTGTAGTTGGCATAGCTCGCCGCGACATCGACCAGAAGTACACCGCCCGCCTTGCACTCCTGGTCGTTCTTCACGTAGTGCAGCACGCAGGAGTTCTCGCCGGAAGCGATGATCGGGCTGTAGGCGAACTGGCCGCCGTTGCGCAGGAACTCGTGCGCGTACTCGGCCTCGAGCTCGTACTCCATCACGCCGGGCTTCAGCGCCTTGGCGACGCGCGCAAACCCCTTGCCGCTGATCTCCGCCGCCTTGCGAACGAGCTCGATCTCGCGCTTGCTCTTCACCCCGCGCAGCCGGTACATCAAGCGGCCGAGCCGCTCATAGTGATGCAACGGGTAGCGCCGCATGGTGTCGGCGACGAAGCGCGCGTCGCGCGTCTCGACCTCGATCGTCGCCCGCGGATGCTCGATCGAGTTGAGGTACACGTTCTCCACCTCGCACATCAGGCGATGGAAGATCGCCGGGAAATCGGGGAGCAGCTGCACGTTCCTGATCCCGGAGATCTCGGCCGCCTCCTCCCTCGTGTGCTTGTGCCCTTCCCAGATCCTCAGGAGGTCGGAGGTCTCGCGCACGAACAGCACCTCGCGCAGCTTCTCGTCGAAGGCATCCGGGCAGAGGAGCAGGATCGTTTCTTCCTGCTCGATGCCCGAGAGGTAGAAGAGATCCGTCTGCGGCACGATGAGGCTCAGCGCATCGGAGTTGCGCGGCATGAGGTCGTTCGCGTTGACGATGGCGAGCGAGTTGGGCTTCATCATGGCCGCAAGGCGCTTGCGGTTCTCGATGAAGAGCTTGGGGTCGATCGTCGGGTAGCGCATGCTGCTCCTTTGAAGGCGCGTAGATTATCATTCGACCTCTCTGGAGGAGCCATGCTGCAGGAACGCATTCCCGACCTGACCAAATACGTCGAGCCTGATCGCGTGCGTCGCGAGGTGTACACCGATCCGGACATTTTCGAGCTCGAGATGCAGCGCATCCACGAGAAGGTGTGGATCTACTGCGGGCACGAGACGCAGGTGCCGAAGCCCGGCGACTATTACACCGTGCAGATCGGGCGCCAGCCGATGCTCATGGTGAGAGGGTCGGACGGCAAGATCCACGTCCTCTATAACCGCTGCCCCCACCGCGGCAACATGATGTGCGGCGACCGCAAGGGCAACGCAGGCGAATTCTTCCGCTGCTCCTACCACGCCTGGACCTTCCACCATAGCGGGAAGCTCCGCTCGATCCCGATGATGGAGTCCGGGTACACGGGCACCCGCTTCGGCAAGGACAGCCCCGATTGCAGCATGAAGCGCGCCGCGCGCGTCGAGAGCTATCGCGGCTTCGTCTTCGCCAGCCTCGCCAAGGACGGGCCGACGCTGAAGGAGTTCCTGGGCAAGTCGATCGTCGCCTTCGACGACATGTGCGACCGCGCCCCCGAAGGCGAGGTCGAGGTGGTGCCGAACTGCTTCCGCGTGATCCAGCATTCCAACTGGAAAATATTCCTCGAGAACCAGCTCGACGCGCTGCATCCGTCGGTCACGCACCAGTCGACCGGGCGCGCCGCGCACGAAGTCGAGAAGATGATCGCGAAAAAGGCGAAGAAGGGCGAAGCGCCGCTCTCCTATCACATGCTCTCCGCCTTCGCGACGGTGACGATCGACAAGTGGGACAACTTCCAGACGCTCAACTACCCGAACGGCCACTGCATCCTCACGGGCTACATGGGCCTCAGGCCGCAGGATCCGGACACGAAGGCGTACGACAAGGTCATGATCAAGGCCTACGGGCAGAAGCGCTTCGAGGAGATCGTGGGCGTGAACATCCATCACGTGCTGATCTACCCGGGGCTCTCGGTGCAGTCGCCGCTGCAGCAACTGCGTGCCGTGCGGCCGCTCGACGTCGATCGCACGCTGACCGAGATCTGGCACTTCCGCCTCAAGGGCGCGCCGGAGCCGATCTACCGCCGCTCGCTCGCCTACTACAACCTGGTCAACTCCCCGGCCACGCTCGTCAACGCCGACGACCTCGAGAATTTCTGGAAGTGCCACCAAGGGCTCGCTTCGGATGGCGGCGACTGGGTGACGTTCGGGCGCCATTACGGCCGCGACATCGAGAAGGGCGGCATGGTCGAGACGGCGGCGAACTGCGGCACATCCGAGGCGCCGATGAGAAACCAGATGAAAGCCTGGGCGGAGTACATGCGTGGCTGATGTCCAACATTCGGTCGAGCAGTTCCTCTTCCGCCAGTCGGAGCTCCTCGACAACAAGCACTGGCAGGACTGGATCGATCTCTTCACGCCCGACGGCATCTACTGGATGCCGCCCGAGCCGTCCTACAAGACCTGGGAAGGCCAGCCGGCAATCTTCGCCGAGGACAAGAACCTGATGACGGTGCGCATGAAACGCGTGTTGCACCCCGACGCGTGGTCGCAGCGGCCGCTGTGGGAGACCAACCACGTCGTCTCGAACGTCACCATCGAGAAAGCGACGAAGAACGAAGTCGTGGTCCGCTCGCGCTTCCACATGATGGAGCTCAGGCGCGACGACGTGCGCCACTTCGCCGGCCGCTACCAGCACACGCTCAAGAAGAACGGCAAGGGTTGGGCGATCAAGCTGCAGCGCGTCGACATGACCAACGCGCAGGCGGCCTACGACTACGTGCTGCAAGTCTGGGTATAGCGACCACGCGGGTCCTCACCACCGCTGAGGCGATGGGGCTGGTGTCGATGGCCGAAGCCATCGAGCTGATCGAGGCTTCGTATCGCGATCCCGATCTCGGATTGCTCGCGCGGCGGCGCATCCACACGCGGCTTCCCCATCCAGGCGAGCCGCGCTGGTCCATGCTCAACGTGATCGGTGGCGTCGTGCCAGCCCAAGGCGTGATCGCGCTGCGCGTCGACGCCGCGCACATGGCGAAGCCGGTCAAGGACGGGCGCGAGCGGCTCGAATTCCGCGGCGACTTCTCCGGCTTCGTCCTCGTCTGGGACATCGCCACGAACGAGCTCCTCGGCATCGTGCACGACCACGCCGTCTCGGCGCTGCGCGTCGGCGCCACGAGCGCGGTCGCCGCGAAGCACCTCGCGCGCGAGGATGCCCGCACGCTCGGCATCCTCGGCTCCGGCAAGCAGGCGGCGGCGCAGGTCGAGGGCCTGGTGACGGTGCGACCGTCGCTGTCGCATTTGAAGGTTTTCTCCCCATCGATCGAGCATCGCCGGGATTTCGCGTCCCGCGTGCAGGAAAAGTTCAAGCTCGAGGCCACGGCATGCGAGAGCGCCGAGCAGGCCATCCGCGGCGCCGACATCGCCGTGGCCGCGACCAACGCCACCGATCCGATCCTCTTCGGCGAGTGGCTTTCCCCTGGCGCGCACGTCATCGGCATGAAGTCGTCGACCAAGTTCTATCCGCAGCGGGAGCTTGACGACGAATGCGCGCGGCGCGCCGACGTGATCGTGGTGAACCTTCGCGAGCAGCTCGAGATCGACGACCAGCAGGAGCTGACGCAGCCGCTGCGCAAAGGCCTCATCGACCCGGAGCGCATCCACGAGCTCAGCGAGCTGTGCGCCGGCCGGGCGAAGGGGCGCACGAGCGCGCAGCAAATCACGTACCACAACAACAACGGCGGCATGGGCAACCAGTTCGCCGCGGTATGCAAGCGTGCCTTGGACAAGGCACGCGAGCGCAATATCGGCACCGAGCTGCCCGCAGAGCTCTTCATGACGCGCCGGCACGGCGACGCCTCGGCGCCCTGACGTGCTCGAGCTCTGGCACGAGTGGAACTCCGTGCACTCGTTCAAGGTGCGCGTGGTGCTCGCAGAGAAGAACCTCTCCTGGACCGGCCACCGCATAGAGCTGCTCAAGTTCGAGCACCTGCAGCCCGAGTACCGGCGCTTGAACCCGAACGCCGTCGTGCCCACGCTGCGCCATGACGGCCGGGTGGTGCTCGAGTCGTCGGTCATCTGCCAGTACCTGGACGAGGCCTTTCCCGAGCCGGCGCTGCTGCCGGCCGAGCCTTATGCCCGCGCCAAGGCTCGCGCCTGGCTCAAGTACTTCGACGACGTGCTGCACCCCGCGCTTCGCGCGGTGAGCTTCGAGCGCATGTATCGCCCGCTGCTCGCGGCGCTGCCGCGCGCCGAGCTCGAGCGCCGGCTCGCCTCGCACCCGGACCCGAAGCGCGCCCAGGCGTTCCTGCAACCGTCCGGCGGGACGGTGGACACCGCACCCCTGAGGAGGGCAGTCGAGCGCATCGAAGCCGAGCTCCACGATGAATGGCTGGGGGGCGACGCGTTCGGACTCGCCGACGTCGCTCTGGCGCCTTTCGTCGAGCGGCTGGAGCATCTCGGGCACGTCGACTTCTTCGGCGGCAGAACCCGCGGCTGGGCCAAGCGCATCCTCGAGCGTCCGTCGGTCCGCGCGGCGCGCGCTCCGGCAGAATTCCGCTTCAAGGCATGAACCCGACGGCACAGCGCCTGGCGAACGCGGGGTTTCTCGCCGCGATCCTCGTCGCATGGCAGCTCCTCGCGCTGCGCGGGCTGCCGGAGTTCGTCCTCTCGCCGGCCGAGATCGCCAGGCATTTCATCGCCGCGCTCGGCACGCGCGAGCTCTATCAAGATGCGGCGGCGAGCTTGATGCGGGCGCTCCCGGGCTTCGCCATCGGCACCGTGATCGGCATCCTGCTCGGCCTCGCCGCGGGCATCGCGCGCAGCTTCGACGAGCTCCTGAGCCCGCTGGTCTTTCTCTCCTACCCGGTGCCGAAGATCGTCATGCTGCCGGTCTTCATGCTGTGGTTCGGCATCGGCGACCTCTCCAAGGTGCTGATCATCGCGCTCGCCTGCTTCTACCCCGCCTTCATCAACGCCTACTACGGCGCGCGGGCGACGCGGCGCATCCTCGTCTGGTCGGCGCGCAACATGGGGGCGAGCGAGGCGCAGATCTTCCGGCGCGTGGTGCTGCCCGGCGCGCTGCCGCAGATCTTCGCCGGCATGCGGGTCGCGCTCGCACTCTCCTTCATCGTCATGTTCGCCGCCGAGATGATCAACGCGCGCTCGGGCCTCGGCCACCTCATCCGCGAGGCGGAGATGAGCGCGCGCTTCGACCTCATGTACGTGTCGCTCGTCACGATCGCGATCCTGGGCTATGCCGGCGACCGGCTGCTTCGCTTCCTGAGAAGCTATTTCCTGCCGTGGGAAGAGAGCCACGCATGACGCTCGTTTCTTCCACCCCTGTTAAACAGCAAACCCCCCGCTCGCCTTCGGCTCGCGACCCCCTTGTCAGGGGGTCGAAGCGATGAAAGCCGTGCGGCCTTACATCCTGATCATCGTGCTGCTCGCCGCATGGGAGATCGCTGCGCGAAGCGGCCTGTGGAGCCCGCTCCTCTTCCCGTCGCTGGAGCGAATCGTCATGGAACTTTGGCTCTTCGTATCGCGGCCCGACGGCTGGTGGCAGGCGTGGGTCTCGCTCTACCGCACGCTCGGCGGCTTCGCGCTCGCGGCGGTCGCGGGGGGCGCCCTCGGCATGCTGATGGGCCGCTCGCCGTTCATAGCGGGCCTCCTGGATCCTCTCTTCTCCGGCACCTATGCGGTGCCGAAGCTCGCGCTCTTCCCGATCTTCATCTTCGTCTTCGGGCTCGGCAGCCTGTCGAAGGTGGCGCTCATCTTCCTCGAGTGCCTGTACCCCATGACGATCATCACGTACCACGGCGCGCGCGACGTGAATCCGGTCTTCATCTGGTCGGCGCAGAACATGGGCGCCTCGCGCCTGCGCACGCTCGTGCGCGTGGTATTCCCGGCGATGCTGCCCTACATCTTTGCCGCGCTGCGCGTGGCGCTGCCGGTCGCGCTGATCGTGGCCATCATTACCGAGATGATCAGCTCGGTGGACGGCCTGGGCTACGTCGTCAGCTACTCGCTCTCGTCGCTGAAGACCGACCGCATGCTGGCGGTCGTCGTGGTCATCTCGGCGCTCGGGCTCGTCCTCGACCATGCGCTCGTGGCGCTGAGGAACCGGTTGGTATACTGGGAAAAACTCGATACGTTCTACGTCTGAGGAGGAGCACCCGTGAAGAGAACCCTATTGCTCGTCGTCGCCACCCTGTTCGCCAGCGCGGTGAGCGCCCAGGAGCCGCCCCTGATCCGCTTCGGCCGCGGCTTCGCCGCCGAGGAGCAGATGTGGCTGATGAGCGTGCGCAAGGACCTCACGCCCAACCAGGACAAGAAATACCGCCTGAACCAGATCCTCTTCCAGGCGAACCCGCAGCGCTTCCAGGCCTACCTCGCGGGCGAGCTCGACGCGGGCACGGCGCCGGGCCTCTCGGTGATCTTTGCGCACGCGCAGGGCATCGACATGAAGGTGGTGGCGAGCATCTGCCAGGAAGCCGCCGGCCATTTCAGCACCACCTACATGGTGAAGGACGACAGCCCGATCAAGAGCGCGAAGGATCTCAAGGGCGGCACGATCGGCGTCGTCGAGTACAAGACGGCGACCGACCTCTGGGCGCGCGCGGGCATCCTCAACGCCGGCCTTGCCCCGGACACGGACGTGAAGGTCTTCGCGCTGCCCTTCCCGGCGATGGGCGAGGCGGTGCGCTCGGGCAAGATCAGCGCCGGCACCTTCGTCGAGCCGTTCTACTCGCAGCAGATGGCGCAAGGCGGGCTGCGCAAGCTCTTCACCGCGCGCGAGGCGGTCGGCTACGACCACGAGCTGCTCGACATCTGGTTCGGCGAGAAATTCCTGAAGGCGCATCCCGACGTGGTGCGCGCCTTCCTCGCCGACTACGTGGCGGTCACCAAGTACTACCTGGCCAATACCGAGCAGGCGAAGCGCGACCTTTCGAAGGCCGGCTTCGTGCGCACGCCGGTCGAGATCTACGTCAAGAACTCCGACTGGAAGCGCGATCCCGACGGGCGCGTCAACGTCGAGAGCCTGCGCAAGCTCTCCACCTTCATGCTCGAGAAGCTGAAGTGGCTCGAGAAGCCGGTCAACGTCAACGAGATGGCCGACCTCTCGTACTTGCCGAAGTAACCGCTACTCCGCGAGGGCGAGGCCCGATCCGCCCATCTCCTTGGGCAGGTCCTTCATCTTCGGCAGCCCGTCGCGGATGTGCAGCTTCGTCTCCTGGTAGTTCACGTGCACCCCGGGCTTGTAGGGAAAGCCCGGGATCACCGCGGCGTACACATCCACGAGATTCCACTGCGGATGGTCGGTGAAGAGATGGCCGCCGCAGCTCTTGCACCACTTGCGCTGGCTGTTGGGCGTCTTGGCGTAGTTGCCGATCTTGTCGGCCCCCTTCGTGACGCGGAGCGATTCGGGCTTCCACAGCGTGAACGCGTTGACCGGTCCGGCGGACCAGGTGCGGCACGACTCGCAGTGGCAATAGCCCATCGCCGCCGGCTCGCCGCTCACTGTGAACTGCACGGTGCCGCAGAAACAGCTGCCGTTGTATGTCTTGTCTTGTGCCAATGTGCTCTCCCAG
>DASQGW010000083.1:0-41279 GCA_035632415.1 Burkholderiales bacterium
GGCCTCGAGCAGCGCTTTACGCTCGGGCGCGACAGCGCGCTGCGCTTCGACCTTGAGCGGCGCCGCGAAGCGGACCGCAGGTTCAGTAGCGCGACGCTCTCCCTGCAGCTCTACTTCTGACCGTGCGAAGCGTCGTCGCCCTGGTACTTGCCCTCGCGCTGGGCGCCTGCACGCCGGTGTTCTTTCAGCCGAGCGGCAACATCTATTCGACCCCGGGGCTCTACGGTATCGATTACCAGCCGGTGGAGTTTCGTGCGTCGGACGGCACGGCGCTCTTCGCCTGGTTCATGCCGGCGCGGGGTGAAGCGAATGGCACGGTGCTTTTCCTGCACGGCAATGCGCAGAACATCAGCGCTCATTTTTCCAACGTGGGCTGGATGCCCGCCGCCGGGTTCAATGTGCTCACCTTCGACTACCGGGGCTACGGCGGCTCGGAAGGCCACCCGACGCTCGCCGGCGTTCAACTCGACATCGATGCGGCCATGCGAGTGCTCCTCGAGCGGCCTGATGTCGATCCCGACCGCATCATCGTCTTCGGCCAGAGCCTGGGCGGTGCGCTTGCCATCTACTACGTCGCGCACAGCCAATATCGCAGCCATATCCGCGCGGTGGTGGCCGACAGCGCGTTCGCGGACTATCGCCTCGAGGCCAAGGAGAAAATGGCCGATTTCTTCATCACCTGGCCGCTTCAGTGGCTCCCCGACTACACGGTCGACGATACCTACGCACCGCGTCGGGTTGTTGCGGCTCTCGCGCCAATTCCCCTGCTGCTGATCCACGGCGAACGCGACTCGATCGTGTCGCCGCACCACTCGCAGATGCTCTACGACGCCGCGCGCGAGCCTAAGACCCTTTGGGCGATTCCGGACCGTGGGCACATTCAGGCGCTGCGCGATGCCGCCGTGCGCAAGCGCCTTACGGACTTCCTGCTACGTCAGACCCTGGATCGGCCTACCGGAATTGCCAGAGGACGCCGACGCTCAAGACGTCAATATCGCCTTTAGGCAGCGTGCTGCCGCCAACGCCCGGATAGGCCTGCCACTCGCCGCGCAGCGCGACGTTCTTGTTGAGATCGAGCTGCACGCCGAGCCCGTAGGTGGGACCGTAGCTCGTCTCGTTGCCGCCATTCAGCGTGCCGTCGCCCTTGACGACGCTGCGCTTGACACCCAGCTTGCCGTAGACCGAGAACTGCGCGAAGACGGGCCACGCGGCGATGCCGTCGATTTCCCATCCCTTGCCTTTGACCGACGCAGCCTGCGTCTTCACCTCGCCATAGTTGCGGAAGCCGGCCTCGGCACTGAAGATGCGATTGATGCGGTAACCGGCGAAGACTCCCACGCTGGGGTTTGTGTCGTCGCAGCTCGCGGCGTTCGGGCACATCGAGCGCCAGTGGCCCTGGCCATAGCTGCCGCCGACGTAGAGATGGCTCGCCATGCCTTCTTGCGCCACCGCCGGCGCGGCGGTCATGATGGCGCCCAGCATTGCCGCCGGCAAAAGAATTTTCATCGCTTTCATCGTCCGCCCCCTCGCGGATGTTTGCCTAGAACTTGTAGAACAGGCTCACCGTGTAGACGTTGTAATCGCTGTCGCCGATGGTGGCGCCACCGACCTTCATATAGTGCTGCCCCTCGCCGCGCACCGCGAGGCCCTGCCACGCATACCACTGGATTCCGGCACCGAAGGTGGCGTTGCCTCTGCTTTCATTGACCCTCGCGCTCACGCCCGCCTGCGTCGTGTCGACCGACGTGTTGGCGTAGTAGGCACCGGCCTTGCCGAAGAAGGCGAGGCGCTCGGTCGCCAGCCATTGGCCGAGGATCGTCACGTCGCTCGCCCTCGACTTGATGGTCTGGTTGAAGGTGGCGGAACTGGCGCTCGCCTTGCCGAAATCGGTGTAGGCGAACTCGACTGCCCAATGGCGCCCGAACTGCCAGCCGCCGAAGAACTTGTACGCGCTGCCTTTCTTGCTGCAGGTCGGATAGGTGTCGCATGAGTCGTACTTGATCGGCTCAGCCGAGCCTGCGCCCACGCCGAAATATACGCCCCGGTCTCCCCCCTGGGCCCGGGCGGCGACCGGCATCACCGAGGAGAGCGCCAGGGCGAGGATCATCGCAATCTTCTTCGCGTTTTTATTCATAGAACTGCTCCCAATTGTTATTGTGTGCTCGCACAGATTACTGGAATCTCAAAATCGCGCCCGCAAACACTAGCAAAGGCGCGCTTCCGGCAGGCCGGCGCAACCAAAATGTAGGATGTCGTTTGGCTCGCATGTTGCGGAATTGCAACGTAAATTTTCGGTTAGCGGCGCACGAGCGCCTTTAGCGCCGCGCGAATCGCCTCGGCCAAGGGCATGTCAGGCGCGAGGCCCTTTACGGCCACGAGCGCTTCCTTGTCGCTATAGCCGAGCGCGACGAGCGCATTGACGACGTCGGCGCCATGCTGCGCCGTGGGCTCGCCGACCGCGTCGGCGAGCTTGCCCTTCAATTCGAGGAGCAGGCGCTCCGCCGTCTTGCGGCCGATGCCCGGAGTCTTCATGAGGCGCGCCGCATCCTGCAGCGCCACGGATTGCGCCAGGTCGGCGACCGACATGCCCGAGAGCACGGCGAGCGCCGTGCGCGGCCCGATGCCGGACACTTTGATCAATTGCCGGAACACCGAGCGCTCTTCCGCGCTCGCGAAGCCATACAGGTTGTGCGCATCCTCGCGCACGACGAAATGCGTGAAGAGCGAGACCGACGCCCCGGTCGCCGGAAGCGCATAGAACGTGCTCATCGGCACGTCGAGCTCGTAGCCCACGCCGCCGACCTCCACCATGATCTGCGGCGGATTCTTCGCGGTGAGCTTGCCGGACAGGTGCCCTATCACACGAGCCGGCCTTTGCGCATCCGCAAGCCGCGCAGCGGCAGCTCCCCCAGCTTGGCGCCATGCGCATGGCAGATGGCGCAGGCGAGTGCGTCGGCGGCGTCGGGCGAGGGCTCGCCGGGCAGATCGAGCAGGCGGCGCACCATGTGCTGCACCTGCTCCTTGGCGGCGTGGCCGTTGCCCACCACCGATTGCTTCACCTGGAGCGCCGTGTATTCGGCGACGGGCAGCCCGGCGATGACCGCTGCGCAGATCGCAGTACCGCGCGCCTGGCCAAGCGCGAGCGTGGACTGTGGGTTGACGTTGACGAAGACCTTCTCCACCGCGACCTGAGCCGGCGCATGCGACGCGATCACTTGTCGCAGCCCGTCGAGGATCGTCTTCAGGCGTTCGGCGAGCTCACCGTCGCCCGACTTTACACACCCGCTGCTTATGTAGCGCAGCCCCGATGTCCGGACTTCGATCACGCCAAAACCGGTGATCTGGAGCCCAGGATCGATGCCGAGGATTCTCAGTCGATCACCGCCGTGGTGTAGACGTTCTGCACATCGTCGAGGTTCTCGAGCGCATCGACCAGGCTGCGCATGCGCCCTTGCGGGTCGGCGCCGAGCGCGGTCTCGTTGATGGGCTTCCAGGTGATCTCGGAGAGCTCGGGCTCGAGCCCCGCCTTGTCGAGCGCGCTTTTCACCGCCTGGAAATCGGCCGGCGCGCAGATGAGCTCGACCGAATCGTCATCGTTCTTCACCACATCCTCGGCGCCCGCATCGAGCCCGGCCTCCATCACCTTGTCTTCGCTCGTCCCGGGCGCGAAGATGAACTGACCGCAGTGCTTGAAGAGATATGCGACGGAGCCATCGGCGCCGAGATTGCCGCCGTTCTTCGTAAACGCGTGGCGCACTTCGGCCACCGTGCGCGTGCGATTGTCGGTCATGCAATCGACCATGATGGCGGCGCCGCCGGGACCGTAGCCCTCGTAGCGGATCTCCTCATACGAAACGCCATCGAGCTGCCCCGCGCCGCGCTTGATGGCGTTTTGCACGCTGTCTTTGGTCATGTTCGCTTCGCGCGCCTTGTCCATCGCAAGGCGAAGGCGAGGATTCGAGTTCGAATCGGCGCCCCCGAGCTTGGCCGCCACGGTGATTTCCTTGATCAGACGCGTGAACACCTTGCCCTTCTTCGCGTCGGCCGCGGCCTTGCGGTGCTTGATGTTCGCCCATTTACTGTGACCCGCCATAGTATGATTTTAGCGTCATGGCTGCGCCGCTCCTCATCGCGAAGAACGATAAGACGACGCTCGAGCTGCTGCCGTCGCTCGCCAACCGCCATGGCCTCATCACCGGCGCGACCGGCACCGGCAAGAGCGTCACGCTGCAGACGCTCGCGCAGCGCTTCTCGTCGATCGGCGTGCCGGTCTTCATGGCCGACGTCAAGGGCGATCTCTCAGGTCTCGGCAAAAAGGGAAATGAGGCAGGCAGCGCCAACCCTAAGGTCGCGGCGCGCATGCAGCAGCTCAAGCTCCCGCTCGAGAGCGCGGCATGCCCGGTGATCTTCTGGGACGTCTACGGAACGAATGGCCATCCCGTCCGCGCCACGATCTCCGACATGGGCCCTCTGCTCCTCGGCCGGATGCTGGGCCTGAACGAGACGCAGGAAGGCGTGCTCGCGGTAGTCTTCAAGATCGCGGATGACAACGGCCTGCTGCTGCTCGATCTGAAGGACCTGCGAGCAATGCTGCAGCACGTCGGCGACAACGCGGCGCAATTCAAGACGCAATACGGCAATGTCACGCCTGCGTCGATCGGCATCATCCAGCGCGGGCTGCTCGAGCTCGAAAACCAGGGCGCCGGGCAGTTCTTCGGCGAGCCGATGCTCGAGATCGCCGATTTGATGCGCACGCAGGAGGGCAAAGGGGTGGTCAGCATCCTCGCGGCCGAGAAGCTGATGAACTCGCCGAAGCTCTATTCGACCTTCCTCCTCTGGATGCTCGCCGAGCTCTTCGAGCACTTGCCCGAGGTGGGAGACCCCGACCAACCAAAGCTGGTCTTCTTTTTCGACGAGGCGCACCTCCTCTTCGACGAGGCGCCGAAGGCGCTGCTCGAGAAGATCGAGCAGATGGTGCGGCTCATCCGATCCAAGGGGGTCGGCGTCTATTTCGTGACGCAGAATCCGCTCGACCTTCCCGAGAGCGTGCTCGGCCAGCTTGGCAACCGGGTGCAGCACGCATTGCGAGCCTTCACGCCGAAAGATCAAAAGGCGGTCAAGACGGCCGCAGACACCCTGCGCCCCAATCCCAAAATCAAGGCGGACCGCGTGATCACTGAGCTCGAGGTGGGCGAAGCCCTCGTTTCACTGCTGGACGACAAAGGCCGCCCGAGCATGGTCGAGCGCGCCTACATCGTCCCGCCGGCGAGCCGGCTCGGGCCGATCACCGGCGCGGAGCGCGCCGAGCTCATCCGGCGCTCGCCGGTCGCCGGCAAGTACGACACGCCGGTCGACCGCGAATCCGCCTACGAGAAGCTCACGCAACGCACTCAGGCGAAGCCCGCCGAGCCGCAGCAGAGCTCCAATCCGGTTTCAGACATCCTCTTCGGCAAGGTCGGCCCGCGCGGCGGCAAGCAGTCGCAGGGCATCCTCGAGGCGATGGGCAAGAGCGCCGCGCGCTCGATCGGCTCGCAGCTCGGCCGGGAGGTCCTGCGAGGTCTCTTGGGATCGGTCCTCGGCGGCAATAAGCGGCGTTGAGCACGGCAGCGTACCGGCGTTGGGGCGTCGCGCTCGCCATCGCTGGCACGCTGGTCTTTTCCTTCCGGCCGATCCTCGTCAAGCTGGTCTACATCACCTATCCGGTTTCGCCGGTCACCCTGCTTTTCCTGCGGATGAGCATTTCGCTGCCCTTCTTCCTCCTGGTGGCCTGGTGGCTCCGCGGCGAGGAGCCGAAGCTCACGCCACTCGACTGGGCGAAGGTCGCGGCGCTCGGCTTCGTCGGTTACTACGCCGCCAGCTTTCTCGACTTCATCGGCCTGAAATACGTCGGCGCCGGCGTCGGCCGCCTGATCCTCTACCTCTATCCCACGCTGGTGCTGCTGATCTCCTTCGTGTTCCTTCACCGTCGGCCGACCCGGCGGCAACTGGCGGCGCTCGTCATCACCTACGCGGGCGTCGCGCTGATTCTCTCGAGCCAGATGCACGGCGGCGCCGAGGGCTCCCTGTTCCTGCTCGGCGCATTCTTCGTCTTCGCGTCGTCGCTCTTCTACGCGACCTACCTCGTGGCGAGCGCCGAGCTGGTGAAACGCGTGGGCTCGATGCGCTTCACCGCCTATTCGATGGCGGTGGCTACGGCTCCGGCGGTCGTGCAGTTCTTCGCCCTCGAGCCGATGTCGGCGCTCGACCTGCCCGACAAGGTCTGGCTCTACGCGATCCTGCTCGCGACGTTCACCACGGTGCTCCCGCTCTTCATCCAGGCCGAGGCGCTGAAGCGCATCGGCGCTGCGGAGTTCGGGCTGATCGGCGCGCTCGGCCCCGTCAGCGTGGCCGTGACGAGCGCCCTCGGGCTCGATGAGCGCTTTACCCTCTTCCAGGCGCTCGGCGGAGCGCTCGTCATCTTCGGCGTGCTTCTCGTTTCCGTAAGAAGGAGTTGATCATGGACCTCGGCATCCGCGGCAAAACCGCGCTCGTCTGCGCTGCTTCCAAAGGCCTCGGCAGAGGCTGCGCGTTCTCCCTCGCACGCGAGGGCGTCAACCTAGTGATCAACGCCCGCGGCCGCGAAGCGCTCGAGAAGACAGCGCAGGAAATCCGCACGGCGCACGGTGTGCAGGTGAGCACTGTCGTCGGCGACATCACGGCCGACGAGGGCCGCCGCGCCGCGCTCGCGGCCTGCCCCTCGCCGGACATCCTCATCAACAACGCCGGAGGCCCTCCGACCGGCGATTTTCGCGATTGGGATCGCGCGGCGTGGATCAAGGCGCTCGACGCGAACATGCTGACGCCGATCGAGCTCATCAAGGCGACGGTCGACGGCATGATCGCGCGCAGGTTCGGGCGCATCGTCAACATCACTTCGGGCGCCGTGAAGGCGCCGATCAGCGTGCTCGGACTGTCGAACGGCGCGCGCTCGGGATTGACCGGCTTCATCGCCGGCCTCGCGCGCCAGACGGTAAAGCACAACGTCACCATCAACAATTTGTTGCCCGGCTTCTTCCTTACCGACCGCAACCGGGCGACCGTCGCCGCGTTCGCAAGAGAAAAGGGCATGACCGAAGAGCAGGCGCTCGCCGAGCGATTGAAAACCATTCCGGCCGGGCGCCAGGGCGATCCGGCGGAATTCGGCGAGGCATGCGCCTATCTCTGCAGCGCGCAGGCGGGCTTCATCACCGGGCAGAACCTCCTTCTCGACGGCGGCGCGTACCCCGGCACCTTCTAGAGCAGTAGAATTTTTCCTTTGGAGGTCCGCATGAACGCTCCCGCCCACGCTGGTCTTGCGTCGTTGTCCCTCAAGGATTCCAAGCTCTTCCGCGAGCAGTGCTACATCGACGGTGCCTGGCTCGATGCGCAAAGCCGCAAGAATTTCCCAGTCCACAACCCGGCGACCGGCGCCGTGCTCGGCTCGGTGCCCGACATGGGAACGGCTGAAACGAAGCGCGCGATCGAGGCCGCGGAGCGCGCCTGGCCCGCGTGGCGCGACAAGACCGCGAAGGAGCGCGCCGCGATCCTGCGCAAGTGGTTCGAGCTGATGATGGCGAACCAGGAGGACCTCGCGCAGCTCATGACGGCCGAGCAAGGCAAGCCGCTCGCCGAGTCGCGCGGCGAAATCGCCTACGGCGCTTCGTTCGTCGAGTGGTTCGCCGAGGAAGCGAAGCGCGTCTACGGCGACACGATTCCCTCGCCTTGGGCCGATAAACGGATCGTGGTGCTGAAGCAGCCGATCGGCGTCGCCGCGATGATCACGCCGTGGAACTTCCCGAACGCGATGATCACGCGCAAGGCGGGACCCGCGCTCGCCGCCGGCTGCACCGTGGTGCTCAAGCCCGCCGAGCAGACGCCGTTCTCGGCACTCGCCCTCGCCGAGCTCGCCGAGCGCGCCGGCATGCCGAAGGGCGTCTTCAACATCATCACCGGCGACGCCGCGACCATCGGACGCGAGCTGTGCGCGAATCCGAAGGTGCGCAAGCTTTCCTTCACCGGCTCCACCGAGGTCGGCCGCATCCTCATGCGGCAGTCGGCCGACACCATCAAGAAGCTCTCGCTCGAGCTCGGCGGCAACGCGCCGTTCATCGTGTTCGACGACGCCGATCTCGACGCGGCGGTCGAGGGGGCGCTCGCCTCGAAATACCGCAATGCGGGCCAGACCTGCGTGTGCGCCAACCGGATCTATGTGCAGGACGGCGTCTACGATGCCTTCGCCGCCAAGCTCACCGAGAAAGTGAAGGGCTTCAAGGTCGGCGCGGGCATCGAGCCCGGCGTGGTCATCGGCCCGCTGATCGACGAGAACGGCATGAAGAAGGTGGAAGCGCATATCGCCGACGCGGTCGGCAAGGGCGCGAAGATCGTGCTGGGCGGGAAGCGCCACGCGCGCGGCGGCCAGTTCTTCGAGCCGACCGTGATCGCCAACGTGACGCCCGACATGATCGTGTCGTACGAGGAGACCTTCGGCCCGGTTGCGCCGCTGATCCGCTTCAAGACCGAGGACGAGGTGATCCGGCTCGCCAACAACACCGAGTTCGGCCTCGCCGGATACTTCTACAGCCGGGACGTCGGCCGCATCTTCCGCGTCGCCGAGAAGATGGAGACGGGAATCGTCGGTGCGAACGCCGGCATCATCTCGACCGAAATCGCGCCCTTCGGCGGCGTCAAGCAGTCGGGGCTCGGCCGCGAGGGATCGAAGTACGGCATCGAGGAATACCTCGAGGTGAAGTACGTGCTCGTCGGCGGCCTGGATAAGTGAAGGGCGAGGAGTTCAAGGACGACTATCGACGGGCGCTGCCGAAGGAGCTCATCCGCGAGCTGACGCGTCGCTCCGCTTGGCGTGCCACGGTCGCGGTGCTCGAGGATTTCTCGGTGCTAGCCGCCGCGATTGCGCTGGGGCTGGCGTACTGGCCGAATCCGCTGGTGCTGGTTCCCGCCGTGGTCGTCATCGGCACGCGGCAGCATGCGCTTTTCGTGGTGGTGCATGAAGCGGCGCACTACCTGCTCTACGAGAGCCGCTGGCTGAACGATCTCGTCGGCCGCGCCTGCGCGATGGTGCAAGGGCTGTCGATGTGCACCTACCGCGTGATCCACCGCCTGCACCACAACAACCTCTATGGCGAGCTCGATCCCGACACGGCGCTGCACGGGGGCTATCCGCGCGGTCGCATGTACCTCCTCCGAAAGCTCGGCAAGGACCTGAGCGGGCTCACGGCGTGGAAGACCTACGCCTACTTCCTCGGCGGCGCGCCAGCCCTGAATACGGCGACCCATGTCGCGTTACGGCCGCTCGACGACACATCCGCGAAGCTGCGGGCAGAGGCGCGCAGTGACCGCAACATCGTAATCGCGCTGCATGTCGTGCTGCTCGGCGCCTTCGCCATGAGCGGCCATCTGCTGCAGTACCTCGTGCTTTGGATCGTGCCGCTCGTCACGGTGGTGCAGGCGATCCTGCGGCTGCGCGCGATTGCCGAGCACGGCGCGACGACCGACTTCTCCTCGCCGCTCACAGCAGCGCGCACGAACCTCGGGCCGGCATGGGTACGCTGGCTGATCTTTCCGCATCACGTGAACTATCACATCGAGCACCACCTCTACGCCTCGGTGCCGCATTACGACCTGCCGCGGCTTCATGCGGAGATGCAGCGTCAAGGCGTCCTCGAGGGCGCCGAGGTGGTTGCGTTCGACGTCACGCTCGGCAAGATCTTCGCCGAACGAGCGGTGACTACTTAGGCTTGAGCTTCAGGCGCATCGGCTTCATCGGCGAGCCGACGAAGCCGACGCGGCGGTACATGGCCTGCGCGCGCTCGTTCTGCATGTCGGTGAGGAGGGTAATGCGCAGCACGCCCTCGGCGCGGGCGTGCTCCACGACCGTCTTGAGCAGCGCCTCGCCGATGCCGCGCTTGCGCTCGTCCGGATGCACCACCAGGTCCTCGAACAGCGCCGCCTTGCCGCCTTCGGCGGTGCTGACGGTGTAGAGCAGGCTCGCCATGGCGACGACGCGCTTGCCCTCGCGTGCGACGAAGAGGCGCCCGATCGTCGGGTTGGAGAGGATTGTCTCGAGCGCGCGCTTCTGCTTGCCGGCATCCGGCTGGAACTCCGCTTCGTCGGTGAAGAGCACGCCGAGCAGCTCGACCAGCTGCGGCAGGTCTTTCGCGCTCGCCGGGCCGTACTCGAGTTCCATGTTCGCTCCTATACGTTGAAGCGGAAGTGGATCACGTCGCCGTCGCGTACCACATAGTCCTTGCCCTCGAGACGCAGCTTCCCCGCTTCTTTCGCGCCCTGCTCGCCGCCGTGGGCGACGAAGTCATCATAAGCGGCGACCTCGGCGCGGATGAACCCCCGCTCGAAGTCGGTGTGGATCACGCCTGCGGCTTGCGGCGCCGTGGCGCCGGCCGGAATCGTCCAGGCGCGCACTTCCTTCGGTCCGGCGGTGAAGTACGTCTGCAAGCCGAGCGTAGCGTACGCTGCCCGGACCACCCGGTTAAGGCCCGGTTCGTCCATGCCGAGATCATCGAGGAAGATCTTCTTGTCCTCATCGGGCATGTCGGCGATCTGCGACTCGATCGCGGCGGAGATGGGCACCACCGGTGCCCCCTCCTTTGCCGCGTAGGCCTTCACTTTCTCGAGGGCCGCGGGCGAGCCGTCCTCGCCCACGTTGGCGACGTACATCGCGGGCTTCATGGTGAGGAGGAAAAGCGGCTGGAGGACGGCGCGCTCCTCCTTGGAGAGTTCGGCCATCCGCGCCGGGCGGCCAGCGTCCAGCACCGCCTGCACCTTCTTCAGCGCTGAAACGAGGCGCTGCGCCTCCTTGTCGCCACCGGTCTGCGCAACCTTCTCGTTCTTCGCGAGCTGCCGCTCGACCGACTCGAGGTCGGCGAGCGCGAGCTCGGTATTGATCGTCTCGATGTCCGAGACCGGATCGACCTTGCCGCCGACGTGCACCACGTTCGGGTGGTCGAAGCAGCGCACGACATGCGCGATGGCATCGGTCTCGCGGATGTTGGCGAGGAACTTGTTGCCGAGCCCTTCGCCCTTCGAGGCGCCGGCCACGAGCCCGGCGATGTCGACGAACTCCACCGCCGCCGGCACGAGCTTCTGCGGCTGTGCGATCTCGGCGATCACGTCGAGCCGCAGGTCGGGCACTTCCACGATGCCGACGTTGGGCTCGATCGTGCAGAACGGATAGTTCTCCGCCGCGATGCCGGCCTTGGTGAGCGCATTGAAGAGCGTCGACTTGCCGACGTTCGGCAGGCCGACGATGCCGCACTTCAGGCTCATTTCTTCTTGAAGATGCCGCCGAAGAGCCCCTTCTTCTCGGGCTCGGGCGCCTTCTCCGCGGGCTTGGCGACTGCCGCCGGGACTGGCGCTGCAGCCTTTGGCGCAGGCTCCATTGGCTCTTTCTTGGCCACTGGCTTTTCTTCCGTGTGCAGTTTGTTCATGGCGCCCTGCATGTCGCCGGCGAGCATCTGCGGGAGCAGCCCAAGCGCCTTGTCGATGGCCGCGTCGATGGCAGCCTTCTCTTCAGCCCGTGGCTTCTCGAGGACATAGTCCGCGCCCTCTCGCCCCGCGGGCGGCTTGCCGACGCCCAGGCGCAGCCGCCAGTAATCGTGGCTCGCCAGGCGCTGCGAGATGTCCTTCAGCCCGTTGTGGCCGGCGATGCCGCCGCCTTGCTTCAGGCGGGCGACGCCGGGCTCGAAGTCGAGCTCGTCATGCACCACCAGGACCTCTTCCGGCTTGATCTTGAAGAAGCCGGCGAGCATCTGTACCGGTTGGCCGGAGAGGTTCATGAAGGTCTGCGGCTGCACGAGCCACACCCCTTCGGCGGTCTTGCCGACGAGCGCCTTGAACTTGGGATCCTTGCGCAGCGCGACGCCGTTCGCCTGCGCGAAGCGCTCCACCAGCCAGAAGCCGGCGTTGTGCCGCGTGCGCTCGTACTCCTTGCCCGGGTTGCCGAGGCCGACAACGACGCGTATGCCCAAGGGTTACTTCTTCTCTTTCTTCTCGCCTTTGTCTGCCGCGGCGGGCTTTTCGGCCGCCTTGGCGGCCGGGGCCTTCTCGCCCGGCTTGGCGCCCGCGGCGCCTTCGGCCGGAGCCTCGCCCTCTTTCGGCGCTGCGGCTTGCTCGGTCGTCGGCACCTCCGAGGCTGCGACCGCAGCGGCGGCTTGAGCGGCCTCTTCTTCCTCGGTGACGAGCACCGGCACAACGACAGTCGCCACCACCGGATCCTCGGTCTTCTGCAGCGTCAGCTCGACACCCTTCGGCAGCATGAGCTCGCGCACATGCAGCGAGTGTCCGACCGCCAGGCTGCCGAGATCGACCTCGATGAATTCGGGCAGATCGGCCGGGAAGCACACGATGTCCAGCTCGTTCAGTACGTGGTTCACCACCCCGCCCTGCTCCTTCACGCCCGGCGATCTTTCGGCGTTGACGAAGTGCAGCGGCACCTTCATGTGGATCTTCCTGTCCTTCGACACGCGCTGGAAGTCGATGTGCTGCACTTGCGGCTTGAACGGATGCATGTTCAGGCTGCGCAGCAGAACCTGCTCCTTCGTGCCGTCGAGCGCGAGCGTCAGGATCGACGCATGGAAGCGCTCGTTGCGCAGGTTCAGAAACAGGTCCTGGTGGTCAAGCTCGATGTTGACCGGGCTCTTGTCGCCGCCGTAGAGAATGCCCGGGACCTTGCCCAGGCGGCGCAGACGGCGGCTCGCACCCGTTCCCTGCGCCTCGCGCTTGCGCGCGCTGATTTCGATTGAAGCCATTTCGCTTTGCTCCTAATTGAGGCCCAGGCCCGCGACCAGGCACCGGGCGGTTATGAAAATCATTCGATAAACAAAGAACTGACGGATTCCTCGGTATAGATGCGCAGGATCGTCTCGGCCAATAGGCCAGCGACCGAGAGGCTGCGGATCTTCTTGCAGGCGCGCGCATCTTCGCGCAGCGGAATCGTGTCGGTGACGACCAGCTCGTCGAGCGGCGAGTTCTTGATGCGCTCGACGGCGCCGCCGGAGAGGACCGCGTGGGTGCAGTACGCGACGACCTTGGTCGCGCCTTCTTCCTTCAGCACCTGCGCCGCCTTCACCAGCGTGCCGGCGGTGTCGACCATGTCGTCCATGATGACGCACGTGCGGTCCTTCACCTCGCCGATCACGTTCATCACTTCGCTCACGTTCGCCTTGGGACGCCGCTTGTCGATGATCGCGAGGTCGGACTCCAGTCGCTTGGCGAGGGCGCGCGCGCGCACGACGCCGCCCACGTCCGGCGACACGACGATCAGGTTGTCGTAGCGCTGCTTCCAGACGTCGCCCAGCAGCACCGGCGCCGCATAGATGTTGTCGACCGGCACGTCGAAGAAGCCCTGGATCTGGTCGGCGTGCAAGTCCATGGTGAGCAGGCGCGCCACGCCCACGGAGGTGAGCATGTTGGCGACCACCTTCGCGCTGATCGCGACGCGCGCCGAGCGCGGGCGACGGTCCTGCCGCGCGTAGCCGAAGTACGGCATCGCCGCGGTGACGCGCGCTGCGGACGAGCGCTTCAGCGCGTCGATCATCACGAGCAGCTCCATCAGGTTGTCGTTCGTCGGCGCACAGGTCGACTGCAGGACGAAGACATCCTTGCCGCGCACGTTCTCGAGCAGCTCCACCATGACCTCGCCGTCGGAGAACTTGCCGACGATCGCGCGGCCCAGCGACAGGTTCAGGTGCTTCGCGACCTCCTGCGCGAGTCGCGGGCTGGCATTGCCGCTGAACACCATCAGGCGGTCTAGAGCGACACCGCGGCCTGAATTTATTCCCGTCGTCATCGAGGTCATGGGGAATGGCTGGGGAGGAAGGATTCGAACCCTCGTATGGCGGAATCAAAATCCGCTGCCTTAACCAGCTTGGCGACTCCCCAGTTGCAGTTCATAGAGCCCAGTCATAGAGCGGGTGGCGGTCGAGCCCTCGCGCCACGAATCCGTCCATGCCTCGAGGCATCTGGGATTGAATCGCACGCGCTTCGGTTTCAGTCGCGAACTCGGCGAAGACGCACGCTCCGGAACCCGTCATGCGTGCCTGCGGGCATCGTTCTTTCAGCCACGCGAGGCTCGCTGCCACCACCGGATAGCGTTCGGTCACGACGCGCTCCAAGTCGTTCTGTCCGCGCCCCGGGAAAAAGGGCGGTATTTTGAGTCGTTTGGACTGCCCTGTCAACGCGCGAGAAAAGATTTCCTTCGTGGAAACCGTAACTTGCGGCGCGATCACGAGGTACCAGGCCGGCGGCAGCTCGAGCGCCGAGAGCTTCTCGCCGATGCCTTCGCCGAGCGCATTACGGCCGTAGATAAAAAAAGGCACATCGGCCCCGAGCCTTGCCGCGATCTTCTGGAGGCGCGCACGAGCGAGCCCGAGTTTCCAGAGCCGGTTGAGCGCGAGGAGCACGGTGGCAGCGTCGGACGAGCCGCCGCCCATGCCGCCGCCCACGGGGAGCGTTTTTTCCAGCGCGATGTCGGCGCCCTCGCGTGAGCTGGTCTCCTCCTTGAGCAGGCGAGCCGCGCGCAGGCAAAGATTGTCCTCGGCGAACGGGCCGGAAAAGCGCAGTTCACCGTCGTCGCGGGCGGCGATGCGAATGCGATCGGCGCGGTCGACGAGCCGGAAGACGGTCTGCAGCTCGTGATAACCCGCATATTCCCCTTCTTGCCTGCGGCCGAGCACATGCAGGAAAAGGTTCAGCTTCCCGGGCGCGGGAAAATCCGTCATCTCCACTGAGAGATCGCGAGGCGCAATTCGACCCCCTGGTACGTGAGCCGCATGAGCTGAGGGCGTGCGCCCTCGTACTGCTGGTATTCGACCTTCCACCCGCGCTGCTCGAGCGACCGCAGTTTTCCGTCGGCATCTTTGTCGAGGCGCGCCGCGAGGCCGGGGGAAGCGCGGCCCTGCACCCAGTCGGCGAGTCCTTCGAGCGGCAACCGAAAGCCGAGCGCGCGCTCCGTGAGGGATTCAGCGTCCGGTGCGCTGTATTGCTTGCCCTCGGCGGTGGTCAGCTGGACCGCTTCGCCTTCGCGCAAGATGCGCGCCACGCCCTGGCCGAGCGGCGTGCTGAGGATCATCTCGTCGCCCGTCTGCGCATGGCGCCAGACGAGATTGCCGGTAAAGGCGTCGCCCGCATAGCGAGCGGCGATGCGCCCGGCGAGGTCGAACTCGACCGTGGTGGGAGGCTTCAGTTCCACCGGCGCGCAGGCGCACAGGACGAGCGCCAGGAGCCAGACTGCGCGCTTCACCGGCGCAGCCGCTTGATCGTCTTCTGGAGCGTTTCGTTGTCGGGCGCCGTCTTGAGCGATTCCTGCCAGATGCGATTCGCCTCATTGCGCTCGCCCAGCATCCACAGCACCTCGCCGAGGTGCGCGCCGATCTCCGGGTCGGGTCGCCCGTGGTACGCGCGCCGCAGCGTTTGCGACGCCGCCTTCAGGTTTCCCTCGCGGTATTGCACCCAGCCGAGGCTGTCCTGGATGAAGTAATCCTCAGGCGCCAGCTGGACCGCCTTCTCGATGAGAACGCGCGCTTCCTTGAGCCGCGTATTGCGATCGGCGAATGAGTAGCCGAGGGCGTTGTAGGCATGCGCATGATCGGGACGGACTTCGATCAGCTTGCGCAGGTTCTCTTCCAGCACGTCGTACTTCTCCAGCCTTTCGGCGGTCAGGGCGTAGTCGTAGAGGAGCTCGGGCTGATCGGGCTCGCCCTTCAACGCATCGGCAAGCAGGTCGTAGGCCTGCTTGTTGCGGTTGGCATCGCGCAGGAGCTGCGCCTCGGCGATGGTGACCTGGACCTCCTGGTCCGGAAAATCGTCGCTCACCTTGTGCAGGTAATCCAGCGCGGCGTCGACCTTGCCCTGCTTCGCCATCGCGTTCGCCGTGCGCAGCCTCGCCGGCAGCGCCTGCTCGCCGTCCTTGATCTGGTCGTACCACTCGATCGCGCGCGGCCACTGCTTCTGCTCCTCGGCGATCTGCCCCAGGACGTAGCGCGCACCGTCGGGATCGCGGTACGAAGGCGTCGCGACCAGCTTCTGCATGTTCTCTTCGGCAACCGCGTAATCCTTGAGCTGGAACGCGAGCAGGCCGATGGTGTAGATGAGGTCCGTGTTCCCGGGATTGGCGGCGAGCAGCGTCTCGAACTGCTTGCGCGCCTCGGGCACCCGCTTGTCGAGGATGAGCGCGCGCGCGTAATTAAGGCGCCCTTCGCGCGAGGCGGGATTCTTGTCTACGAACTCGGCGAGGCGCTTCGCCGCATCGGCGGTCGAGTGCTTCTGCAGCACCTGCGCCTCCATCACGGCCGGCACCTCCCAGTCGGGCCGCATCTCCGCCGCGCGGCGCGCCGCGGCGATCGCCGCCGCATCGTCGCCGGCGGCGGATGCGGCCTGGGCGACGGCGATGTGCGCGGCCGCGAGGCTCGCATACTTGGCGGCGAGCTTGCGCACGACGCGGAGATTGGCCGCCTTGTCGGGATTGCCGGCGAGGAGGCGGTTCAACTGCAAGAAAGCGCGCTCCGGATCGGCGCCGTCCGATGAGAGCAGCTTCTCCAGATAGGGCTCGGCTTCGTCGACCCGCTTCGTGGAGATGAGAAGCGCGGCCACCACCTGGAGCGCTGCGGGCGATTGCGGCTCGATGTGCTGCCAGGTCTTCGCCGCCTCGAGCGCGAGCTCGGGTAGCTTGCCCTGGTTGGCGACTTCGACCGCGCGGCGTGCAATGCGGGCATCGCCGGTGCGGCGCGCGAGCTCGAGATAGGTCTTCGCGGCAAGCGCGTAGTCGCCGCGTTGCAGGGCAATCTCACCGAGCAGGAGGTCGTAGACGCTCGGCTCGCTGACCTCCTTCGCGTCATCGGATTGGGCGAACGCGCTTGCCGCCGCGAGAAGTGCGGCAGCGACGAGCACAACGGGGAAAAACCGGCGGATGAACATCTGGCTTCGACCGATGTTAGGTATATTTGGTGCCCCGCACAAGCCGCTTTTCCTCCTGGCTGTCATGCCTGAACTCCCTGAAGTCGAAGTTACGCGCCGCGGCCTCGTGCCGCACCTGAAAGGCCGCGTGATTTCCGCTGTCGAGGTGCGTCAGCCGCGCTTGCGCTGGCCCGTCCCGCGTGCCGTGAGACAACTCGCCGGACGCAAAGTGCAGTCAGTGCGCCGGCGCGGCAAATATCTGCTCGTCGACCTGGGCGACGGACATCTGATCCTCCATCTCGGAATGTCGGGGAGCCTGCGCGTTTTGCCGCAGGGCACGCCGGCCGGGAAGCACGATCACTTCGATCTCGTGCTGGGCGACCGCGTGATCCGCCTGCGGGATCCGCGGCGCTTCGGTGCCGTGTTGTGGACGCAAGCGTCGGTGGATGCGCACCCGCTGATCGCCAGTCTCGGCATCGAGCCGCTCTCGCGAGCGCTCGACCCGGCGCGCCTCCTTGCCCTGACGCGCGCGCATCGCACGGCGATCAAGCCGTTCCTCATGGATGGCAGGCGCGTGGTCGGCATCGGCAACATCTATGCGAGCGAGAGCCTGTTCCGCGCCGGGATCGATCCCCGCACTCGCGCGAATCGCCTCTCGCTCGAGCGCTGCGCACGGCTTTCGAAGGCCATCAAGGACACGCTGCGTTCAGCGATCCGTGCCGGAGGCTCGAGCCTGCGCGACTATGTCGGCGCCGACGGCCATGCCGGCGGCTTTCAGAATCGCTACTGGGTCTACGACCGGGAAGGCAAGGACTGCCGGCGCTGCGGCGCGCCGATCAGGCGCCTGGTGCAGGGCCAGCGCTCCACCTTCTTCTGCCCGCGCTGCCAGAAATAGTCAGATCTTGGTTTTCTGTTTCAACCGCTTCGCCACCACCGGGTGCACGAACTGCGAGACATCGCCGCCGAGCGACGCGATCTCGCGCACCAGCGTGGCCGAGATGAACATATGCTGCTCGGAGGGCGTGAGGAAGATCGTCTCCATCTCGGGATAGAGGTGGCGGTTCATTCCGGCAAGCTGGAACTCGTATTCGAAATCCGACACCGCGCGCAGTCCGCGCAGCACGACGCGCGCCTTTTCCTCACGCACGAAATCGATCAGCAGGCCGCTGAAGCCGACCACCTTCACGTTCTTCACGCCGGCCAGCACCTCTTTCGCGATCGCAATGCGCTCATCGACGGTGAAGAACGGGCGCTTCGCCTTGCTGTCGGCAATGGCGAGGATCAGCGTGTCGAAGAGCGTCGCAGCCCGGCGCACCAGGTCCTCGTGGCCGCGGGTCAGCGGGTCAAACGTTCCGGGATAGACCGCCTTGATCATCGCCTCTCCACTCGAAGAGCTGGTAGCTCACCTGGCCGGCGCGCGAACGCTTGAGCTCGGCCCAGCGCTCGCCCGGCGCCGCAGGTGCGTCGGACTCCACATAGACCCTTGCCTTCGCCGCGAGCCGTGATGCGAGCCGCTCGAAAACCGCCGGGAGCGCATTCTGCCTGAACGGGGGATCGAGGAAAACCACGTCGAAGCGCTCGCTCGATTCCGCGAGATAGCGCAGCGCATCGCCCTGCACAACCTCCACGGAGCGGGCGCCGATGCGCTCGCGCGCTGCCTCGAGCGCCGCAAACGCCGCGCGATTGCTTTCCACCATGACGACGCGTGCGGCGCCGCGCGAAGCGGCCTCGAAGCCGAGCGCCCCGCTGCCCGCAAAAAGATCCAGGCAACTCAGACCCTCGAGCCATTGTCCCAGCCAATTGAAGAGCGTCTCGCGGACGCGATCGGGCGTCGGCCGCAGGCCGGGGCTTGCCGCCACCTTGATACGGCGGCCGCGATACTCGCCGGCGATGATCCGAACTTCCCCTTTGTTAGAATGCACTGATCCATGGTAGCAGCGCTTTCGTGGGCCGCGCGCCTGAAGAATGGTCTCGCGCGCACGCGCGAAGTGCTCAACACGCCGGTCTCCGAGCTCTTCACGCACCGGCGCGTCGACGAGTCGCTTTTCGCGGATCTGGAGACTGCGCTCCTGCAGGCCGACTGCGGCGTAGCGGCCACCGACTGGCTCATCACGTCGCTGCGCGAGAAGGCGCGCAAGCAGAAGATCGAGGACGGCGATGCGCTCAAGCAGGCGCTCAAGGAATCGCTGACCGAGCTTCTTTCTCCGCTGGAGAAGAAGCTCCAGATCGGCCGCGCCAAGCCTTATGTCTTGATGATCGCCGGCGTGAACGGCTCCGGCAAGACGACTTCGATCGGCAAGCTCGCCAAATGGCTGCAGTCGCAGGGCAAGAGCGTGCTGCTCGCGGCGGGCGATACCTTTCGCGCCGCCGCGCGCGAGCAGCTCGTCGTCTGGGGCGAGCGCAACAACGTGCCGGTCATCGCGCAATCGACAGGCGATCCGGGCGCCGTAGTGTTCGATGCCCTCGCCGCCGCGCGGGCACGCGGCGTGGACGTCGTCATCGCGGACACGGCCGGGCGCCTGCCGACCCAGCTGCACCTGATGGAGGAGATCCGCAAGGTGAAGCGCGTCGCGGCCAAGGCGCAGTCCGACGCCCCGCACGAGGTGCTGCTCGTGCTCGACGCGAACACCGGTCAGAACGCGATCGCGCAGGTGAAGGCCTTCGACGACGCGCTCGGCCTAACCGGGCTCGTCCTCACCAAGCTCGACGGCACGGCAAAAGGCGGCGTGGTGTGCGCCATCGCGCGGGAGCGGCCGGTGCCGCTCATATTCGTCGGCGTCGGCGAGGACATCGACGACCTGCGGCCGTTCGCCGCACGCGAATTCGCCGAGGCGCTGGTTGGTTAGCTTTTCCGCGGTCGCCAAGCGCTATCGCGGCGGCGACGAGGCGCTGAAGGATGTGAGCTTCTCGGTGGAACCGGGCGAGCTCGTGTTCATTACCGGCCGCTCCGGCGCCGGCAAATCGACTTTGCTGAAGCTCATTCCCGCAATCGAGCGGCCGAGCTCCGGCGCGGTCATCGTCAACGGACAGAACGTCGGCGCGCTCAAGCGCTCGGCGATTCCCTACCTGCGGCGCAACCTCGGCCTCGTGTTCCAGGACCAGAAGCTGCTCTACGACCGTTCGGTGTTCGACAACGTGATGCTGCCGCTCGCCTTCTCGGCCCATTCATCGAAGGAGGCGGCGCGGCGCGTGCGCGCCGCTCTCGACAAGGTCGGGCTCCTTTCACGCGAGAAATCGAACCCGATCCAGCTTTCGGGCGGCGAGCAACAGCGCCTGGCCATCGCCCGCGCCGTGGTCAACCGGCCGTCCATCGTGCTCGCCGACGAGCCGACGGCGAATCTCGATGGCGAGTCCGCGCGGCGCATCGTCGATATCTTCGTCGAGTTCAATCAGGTCGGGGTCACCGTCCTCATCGCGACGCACGATCAGGGTCTCGTCGCCCAGTACGGCAAGCGGCTGTTGCATCTCGAAGCGGGACGAGTGCAATGAGGGGCTGGCTTCGGCAGCACCGGCAGGCATTGGCGCGCGCAGTCCCGCGCCTCGGGCTCCTCAACGCGCTCGTCATCGGCATTGCGCTCGCGCTGCCGGCCGGCGGCTACGCCTTGCTGGAAAGCGTGCGCGCGGTCGCCGGCCGCCTGGCGATCGAACCGCAGATCTCCGTCTTCCTCGACGCAAAGCGCGGCAACCCCGACGCGCTCGCCGCCGCTTTGAAGCGCGATTCGCGCGTGAGCCGCGTGCGCTTCGTGCCTCGCGAGCAAGCGCTGAAGGAGCTCGCCGCCGTGCAAGGGATGCCGGAGCTGGTCGCGGCGCTCGGTCGCAATCCGCTGCCGGATGCCTTCGTCGTGACGGCGTCGGACGAAACGCTCGAGGCGCTCGCCGCCGATCTCGCGAAGCTACCCGGGGTGGCTCAAGTCCAGGCCGACGCGCTATGGGCGCGACGCCTTGCGAGCCTCGCCCGGCTCGCGCGCACGGCCCTCTGGCTGCTCGCGGGGGTCCTCGGCGCGGCGCTCATAGCCGTGACCTTCAACACCATCCGGCTGCAAATCCTCACGCAGCGGGATGAGATCGAAGTATCGAAGCTGATCGGGGCCAGCGATGCTTTCATCCGCCGGCCGTTCTATTACGCCGGCCTCCTGCAGGGGTTCGCTGGCGGCGCTCTGGCGCTCGCGATCGTAGGCAGCGCGCTTTCGCTCCTGAACCACGAGGTCCGGCCGCTTGCGGAGTCGTATGGCTCCGGCTTCCGGTTCGCCTTCCCAAGCGGCGGCGACGCGGCAGCCTTCCTCGTCCTCGCGAGCCTCCTCGGCTGGCTGGGCGCACACCTCTCGGTCAGCCGCCACCTGCGGGAGATCGAGCCGATCTAAATGTTAGCGCTCGCTATCGGCAAGTGACCACAGGGGAACCGATTGTAGAATTGGCACTCTAAATACCCGAGTGCTAAACTACGGTTCTCAAGGAGGAATGGCTATGACTGTCCATGCTGCGGTGCCCTTGGCGGTACCGGCTCCCATGCCGATGCCGGCGGGCAGCATCGACGCATACATCCAGACGGTGAATCGCTTCCCGATCCTCTCGGCGGAGGAAGAGCAGAGCCTCGCGCGCCGCTTCCGCAACGAGAACGACCTCGAGGCGGCGCGCCAGCTGGTGGTCTCGCACCTGAGACTGGTGGTGGCGATCGCGCGCGGCTACCTGGGATACGGGCTGCCGCACGCCGACCTCATCCAGGAGGGCAACATCGGCCTCATGAAAGCGGTCAAGCGCTTCGACCCCGACCGGGGCGTGCGGCTCGTCTCCTTTGCTATCCACTGGATCAAGGCCGAGATGCACGAATACATCCTGCGCAACTGGCGCCTCGTGAAAGTGGCGACCACCAAGGCGCAGCGCAAGCTCTTCTTCAACCTGCGCTCGATGAAGAAGGATCTCGGCCCGATGAGCCTGGGCGAGGTGCAGCGCGTGGCGGACGAGCTGCGCGTCAAGCCCGAGGAAGTCGTCGAGATGGAAACGCGCCTCGCGGGCCAGGAGCTCGCCTTCGAGGGCGAGCGCGACGACGAGGACAGCTTCGCTCCAGCGCAGTACATCGCCGACGAAGCGGCCGAGCCGTACCGCGTGCTCGAAGCCGAGGAATCGGAGCGCGCGAAGCGCGAGGGACTCGAGAAGGCGCTCGCCACGCTCGATCCGCGGAGCCGCCGCATCGTCGAGGCGCGCTGGCTGCGCGAGAAGGACGCGGCCACGCTCCACGATCTCGCAGCCGAATTCAAGGTCTCGGCGGAGCGCATCCGGCAGATCGAGGCGAAGGCCCTCGACAAGATGCGAAAGGCGCTGCCCGCTCCCGCGTAATCGCTGCTCACCCGTGGACGGCGCTCAACCCTGCTTCAGGAGGGCGCGAAGGTCGTCCGGCAGGTCCTGCGCCAGGCGGTCGGCGCGCACGAGGAGCCGCAGCCGTCCCTGCGGGTCGAGGACGTAGGTCTGCGCGCTGTGGTCGATGGTGTAGGTGTCGCCTTGCTTTCGCTTTTCGAAGTAGATCTTGAATTCCTTCGCCGCGCGCTGCGTGGCCGCGAGATCTCCGCGCAACGCGATGAATTTCGGATCGAACGCCGCCACGTACTTGGCGAGGTCTTCCGGCGTATCGCGCTCGGGATCGACCGTGACGAAAAGCACCTGCACGCGATCGGCGTCCGGACCGAGCGTTTTCATGACGCCGGCGAGGTCGGCCAGCGTCGTCGGGCAGACGTCGGGGCAATGCGTGAAGCCGAAGAAAAGCACTACCGCCTTGCCGCGGAAGTCCTCGAGGTGGCGGACGCGTCCGCTCGTGTCCGGCAGCTCGAGCACTTTTCCGTAGTCGACGCCGGTGATGTCGGTGCTCTTGAACTTCGGCGCGCCGTCGCAGGCGGCGAGCGCCACGCTACAGATAATGATCGACCAGAAGCGCAGCAAAGAGACTTGCCAGGTAGGTAATCGAATATCGGAAGGTCTTTTGCGCCAGGGCGTCGCTGTAGGCGCGATGAATCGCGAGGCCATAGCCCACAAATACGCCGCCCAGCGCCACCGCAGCGATCAGGTAAGGCAGGCCGCTCATGTGGATGACGAAGGGAAGCAGGCTCACCGCGAAGAGGATCAGCGTATAGAGCAGCACCTGCAGGCGGGTGTAGTCCTTGCCATGCGTCACGGGCAGCATCGGCACACCGGCGCGCGCGTAATCGTCCGTGCGGTAGAGTGCGAGCGCCCAGAAATGCGGCGGCGTCCAGGCGAAGATGATGAGGAAGAGAAGCATCGCCTCGGTCGGCACATCGCCCGTCACCGCCGCCCAGCCGAGCACGGGCGGCATCGCGCCCGAAGCGCCACCGATGACGATGTTCTGCGGCGTGGCGTGCTTGAGAACCAGCGTATAGACCACGGCATAGCCGACGAAGGTCGCGAGCGTCAGCCACATGGTGAGCACATTCACAAAGTGCGCGAGGAGCCAAAGGCCCGCGCCGCCAATGATCGCGGCGAAGGCGATCGCCTGCGTGGCATTGAGCTCGCCGCGGGGCAGCGGGCGCCAGCTCGTACGCCGCATGAGCGCATCGATGTTCTGCTCGACCAGGCAGTTGATCGCGGCCGCCGCGCCGGCGACGAGCCCGATGCCGAGCGTGCCGGCGAAGAGGATCTGCGGCGGCACCATGCCCGGAGTGGCGAGGAACATGCCGATCACCGCGGTGAACACGATGAGCGAGACGACGCGCGGCTTCGTCAGCGCGTAGAAAGCGCGCAGACGCTGCGTCAAGCCGGCCCGAAGTACATTCGCTTGTGCGTGGGTCGTCACGAGGAAGGGCGCAAGCCGCGGAAGGCGAAAAAGTTTAGCACGACGAGCGTGACCAGCAGGAGCGCGGCGCCCGCATTGTGGGCCGCGGCGAGGGGCAGGGGCAGACTGAAGGCGACGTTGGCGACACCGAGCGAGAACTGGAGCAGCGCGAGAGCTGCGAGGAGCCCCGCCAGCCTGCGCTCGACGCGCCACGCACGAGCCGCGGCGTAGAGCACCGTCAGCAGCGCGACGTTCGCAAACAGCCGGTGCGTCCAATGGATCGCCCGCAAAGCGCCGAACGAGAGCAACTGGCCGTCCGCGGTCTGTCCCAGCTCGCGGACGATGTGGAACGCGTTGGCGAAGTCCATTGCGCCCGGGCAGCGCGGCAGGTCCGGGCAGGCAAGCGCCGCGTAATTCGCGCTCACCCAGCCGCCGAGCACGATCTGAATCGCCACGGCGGCGAGCGCAACGGCTGCGGTCAGGCGCAGCGAGCGGACCTGCGGCGCTGGCTTGTGCGGCCATTGCGCGAGCGCGAGCCAGGCGAGAAGAGAAAGCGTGGTCATTCCTCCGATCAAGTGCGCCGTCACGATGGCAGGCTTGAGCAGCAGGGTGACGGTCCACGCGCCGAGCGCAGCCTGCGCGAGGATCACGAGCACCAACGAGGCGGCGAGAGCTCTGCCGCGCCGAACGATCCAGGCGGCAATGGCCAGCGCGATCGTCAGCGATACCAGCGTTCCAGCGAGATAACGATGCCCCATTTCCTTCCATGCCTTGGCGAGCGCGTGGTGGTCGGCGATCTCCGCGGGCACGGGCTTGCCGTAGCAGAACGGCCAGTCGGGACAGCCGAGGCCCGCGTCCGATAGGCGCACATAGGCGCCCACGACCACGACGATGAAGGCGAGTACGACGGCGACCATGGTCGCGGAGCGGTGCAGGCTCATCCGAAGCTCGAGTACTTCAACAGGCGCTGCAGGTCCTTGATCGTCTTCTGCGGGTCCGCCTCGGCGGGAAAACGCATCATCAGGTTGCCGAGCGGGTCGACGAGGTAGATGTCCGCAAGGTTGGGAAATGCCTTCAGCAGCGCGGCATCCGGCGTCGCTATGCGAGCGCCCTCGAGCGCCGCCACCAGCTCGGGCCGCGGCCTGCCGCCGTCGGTGACGAGCCAGAGGCGCTCGATGCGCTCCGCGTCCTTGCCCTGCGCTTTGCGCACCTGGCGCACGATGTAGAGCTTGCGCTCGCAGGCCGCGGAGCACGCCGCAGCATCGGCGGTGACGAGCACCCATTTCCCCTTCAGCGGCGCAGCCGCGCCATCGATCGGCCGCGGGGTCAGCAACTCGCCATAGTTGCCGGTCGCGCCGGAAACCCAGCGATAGTGGTACGCGAGCCATCCCAGCCCGAACGGCGCCGCGCAAACGGCAAATACGAGGGCAAGCTTAAGGCCGGGGCGCACGGCGCATGGACAGCACGATGAGCAGCACGATGGCGAGCGCGGCGAACGAATACCACTGGAGGGCGTAGCCCTCGTGCATCTCGACTCCGAAATCAGGCCGCGGCCACTCGCGCGACAGCCCGTCGTGGCTTTCGGAGTGCTGCTCGATGACGAGGGGTTCCAGCTTGAGGCTCGTTTCCGCAGCGAACGCGCCGACGTCCAGGTTCTGGCGCACCGCGCCTTTTGGCGCGATGCCGGTCTCAAGCGCGTGGGGCAGCCGGTCGAGCGCGACGCCATCGATCTCGAGCTCGCCAGCAGGCGTACGTATCTCCGGCAGCTGCGCACGCGAGGCGGGCGCCGCGATCCAGCCGCGGTCGACGAGCACATGCCAGTCGGAGCCCGCCAGCCGCAGCGGCGTCACCACCTCATAGCCCGGGCGCCCGCGCCGCAGCTTGTTGTCGAGGAGCACGGTGCGCTCGGCCAGGAAGCGGCCGCGTGCGGCAACGTGTTGGTGGGTGAGCCCGGCGACCTCGACGCCGGGCCTGAGGGCGATTGGCGGCGAGCGCAGCGCCTGGTCGAACGCCTCGCCGAGCGCGCGCTTCTCCTCCGCGCGGCGCGCCTGCCAGTTGCCGAGCAACACGAACGCCGCGCAGGCAACCGCCGCCAGGCCGAGCGCCCAGCCACGTGGGCGGAAAGAGTATCCTCGAAGCATGCGTTATTTCGTGATAGCGGTGTTCATTGCGATCGTGGTGAGCCTGTTCTCGGCGCTCTTCTTCGTCTACCACGACCGCAGCGGCTCGACGCGCGCACTGAAGGCGCTCGCGCTCCGCGTCGGGCTATCGGTGGGACTCTTCGCCTTCCTGATGCTCGGCTACTACCTCGGCTGGTTCCGCGAGCGTTTATAACCAGTAGACGAAGATAAAGAGGCCGAGCCAGACGACGTCGACGAAGTGCCAGTACCAGGCCACGCCTTCGAAGCCGAAGTGGTGGTCCGGCTTGAAGTGGCCTGCGATGCAGCGGAAGAGAATCACCGTCAGCATGATCGTGCCGATCGTGACGTGGAAGCCGTGGAAGCCGGTCAGCATGAAGAAGGTCGACCCGTAGGCGCCCGTCGATAGCTTGAGGTTCAACTCGGAATACGCGTGCCCGTATTCGAAGGCCTGCAGCGCGAGGAACGTGGCGCCGAGCGCAATCGTGAAGATCATGAAAAGGATCAGCAGGCCGCGCTTGTTCTCCTTCAGCGCCCAATGGGCGATCGTCACCGTCACGCCCGAGGAGAGCAGCAGGAGCGTGTTGATGGCCGGAATGCCCCACGCCGCCATCGGCGTGAACTGCTCGACGAAGCCCGGGCCGGCGGAGGGCCAATGCGCGGAGAAACCCGGCCACATCAGCGCGTTCGACTCGATCGTGGCGAGGTCCGGCACCGAGTAGTTGCGCACCCACCAGAGCGCGCCGAAGAACGCCCCGAAGAACATGACCTCCGAGAAGATGAACCAGCTCATTCCCCAGCGAAACGACAGGTCTTCCCAGCGTCCGTACTTTCCGCCCTCGGATTCCCGGATGACCTCGCCGAACCAGCGAAACATCATGAAGAGGAGCAGCATGAAGCCGAAGGCGATCGACACCCAGCCGCCCAGGGTGCCGTTGAACACGAACACCGCGCCGAGCGCCATCAGGAAGAGCGACAGCGAACCCATGATGGGCCAGGGCATTGGCGCGGGCACCGCGTAATGAGCCTGGCGTTCGGTGGTGGCGCTATGGGCCATGTCTTGTTTCCCCCTGTTATTTCAGCTGATCACGATCCGCACGATGGTGCGGATGGTGAGGATGAAAAGCACGACGAAGATGATCGCCGTGATGATGAGATGCACCGGATTCAACTCCAGCTTCTCGTGCTCGGTGCGCTTGCGGATGCCGATGGCGCCGAAGAGCACGGTCTTGACGGTGTCGCGAAAGGAGGCACGCTTCATAGTGAGCTCCATTAGCCCTTCCCCCCTCGTCCCGCCACTTCGAAGAACGTGTACGAAAGCGCGATGTTGGTGACATCCCTGGGCAGCTTCGGGTCAACGACGAAGACGACCGGCATGCGCCGGGTCTCTCCGGGCGCGAGCGTCTGCTGGCTGAAGCAGAAGCATTGGATCTTCTTGAAGTACTCCGCAGCCCGCTCGGGCCCATAACTGGCGACCGCCTGCCCGGTGATCGCGCTTTGGCGCTCGTTCACCACCTCGTACTCCACCGTGGCGAGCTCGCCGGGATGCACCTCGATGTGATTCACGAGCGGCTTGAAGCGCCAGGGCAGTCCGCGCGCATTGGCGTCGAATTCGATGGTGATGGTTCGCGCCTTGTCGACCTGGGTGTTGAGCGGCTCGTCACGCACCTCGCCGAGCGAGTTCACGCCCCAGGCCGCGCAGATCTGGTAGTAGAACGGCACGAGCGCGTAGCCGAAAGCGAACATGCCGATCGCGATTGCCGCCAGCTTGGCGAACAGCTTCTGGTTCGCGTTGAGCGTCATCGCCCGCTCATCTTCCGAGCAGCCAATACTTGGCGATGATGCCGAAGAAGAAGGCCAACGCGATGGTCGCAAGCACGAGGGCGGTTTTCGCGTTCTTCGTCACTTCAGGACGGGAGGCGTCTCGAACGTGTGGTACGGCGCCGGGGTCGGCAGGTGCGTCCACTCGAGCGAATCGGCGCCTTCCCAGGGCTTCTGCGGCGCCGGCGCGCCGCTGCGGATCGTCTTGAGGACGATATAGAGGAAGAGCAGCTGCGTCAGGCCGAAGCCGAAGGCGCCGATCGACGAGATCTTGTTCCAGGTCTCGAACATGAGCGGGTAGTCCGGGATGCGCCGCGGCATGCCGGCCATGCCGAGGAAGTGCTGCACGAAGAAGATCATGTTGAAGAAGATGAGCGTGAGCCAGAAGTGGATCTGGCCGAGCTTCTCGTCGTACATCTTGCCGGTCCACTTCGGCAGCCAGAAGTAGATGCCGGCGAACGCCGAGAACAGCGCCCCCGCCACCATCACGTAGTGGAAGTGCGCGACCACGTAGTACGTGTCGTGCAGCTGGATGTCGAGGGGCACGAGAGAGAGCACGAGGCCGGTGAAGCCGCCCAGCGTGAAGAGGAACAGGAAGCCGAGCGCGAAGAGCATCGGCGTCTCGAAGGTAAGCGAGCCTTTCCACATCGTCGAGACCCAGTTGAAGACCTTGACGCCGGTCGGCACCGCGATCAGTGTGGTCGCGTACATGAAGAAGAGCTGCCCGGTGACCGGCATGCCCACCGTGTACATATGGTGCGCCCAGACGATGAACGACAGGATCGCGATCGCCGAGGTCGCATACACCATGGAGGCGTAGCCAAACAATGGCTTGCGGGAGAAGGCGGGGATCACCTGCGAGATCACGCCAAAGGCGGGCAGCGCAATGATGTACACCTCCGGGTGGCCGAAGAACCAGAAGATGTGCTGGTAGAGCACCGGGTCGCCGCCGCCCGCGGCGTTGAAGAAGGTGGTGCCGAAGTGGCGGTCGGTGAGCGTCATGGTCACCGCGCCGGCGAGCACCGGCATCGCCGCCACCAGCAGGTACGCGGTGATGAGCCAGGTCCAGACGAACATTGGAAGCCGCATCATCGTCATGCCCGGGGCGCGCATGTTGAGGATCGTGGTGATGATGTTGATCGACCCCAGGATCGAGCTCATGCCGAGGATGTGCACCGCGAAGATGGTGAAGTCCATCCCCATGCCCATCTGCACGGTGAGCGGCGAGTACATCGTCCAGCCCACGCCGGGCGCGCCGCCGGGCATGAAGAACGACAGCACGAGCAGCGACGCGGCGAACGGCAGGAGCCAGAACGACCAGTTGTTCAGGCGCGCGAAGGCCATGTCCGGCGCACCGATCATCATCGGGATCTGCCAGTTCGCGAAGCCGACGAAGGCCGGCATGATCGCGCCGAACACCATGATGAGGCCGTGCATGGTGATGAACTGGTTGAAGAGGTCGGGATTGAAGAACTGGATGCCCGGCTCGAAGAGCTCGAGCCGTATGGCAAGCGCCATGATGCCGCCGACCAGGAACATGATGAAGCTGAACCACAGGTACAACGTGCCGATGTCCTTGTGGTTCGTGGTCGTGATCCACCGCATGATGCCGCCATAGGGGCCGTGGTGGCCGCCGTGCTCATGCCCATGGTCGTGTTCGTGGTCGTCTCCGTGAACGACTGCGCTCATAGTGATAGTCCCTTACTTTCTGCGTGCTTTGACTTCGGCGGGCTGCACGATGCCCGACTTGTTGCCGAACGAGTTGCGCTCGTAGCTGATGACGGCGGCGATCTCGGTGTCGGAGAGCTGCTTGCCCCAAGGCGCCATGGCGGTGCCCGGCTTGCCGTTCAGCACGATGTCCATGTGGCCTTCCTTGGGACCGTTCACGATCTTCGAGCCGGCGAGCGCCGGGAAGGCGGGCGGCATGCCCTTGCCGGTCGCCTGGTGACAAGCGACGCAGTTCGCGCCGTAGACCTTCTCGCCGCGCGCGATGAGGTCTTTCGCCTCCCACTTCTTGTTCGGATCCTCGGCTTGCGCGAGCTGCGCCTTCTTGAAGTCGCCGACCCACTTCGTGTAGTCCTCCTGCGAGACGACACGCACGACGATCGGCATGAAGCCGTGCTCCTTGCCGCAGAGCTCGACGCACTGGCTCCTGAAAGTGCCGGTCACTTCGGGCCTGAACCACATGTCGCGCAGGAATCCGGGGATGGCATCCTGCTTCGCGCCGAACACGGGCACCCACCACGAATGGACCACGTCCGCAGCGGTCGTGATGATGCGGACCTTCTTGCCGACCGGGACGACCAGCTCGTTGTCGACTTCGAGCAGATAGTGCTCGCCCTTCGGCGCCCTTCCTTCTATCTGCTCGCGCGGCGTGGCGAGCATCGAGACGAAGCTGATGCCCTCGCCTTCGCCCTTGATGTAGTCGTAGCCCCACTTCCACTGGTAGCCGGTCACCTTGATGGTGAGATCGGGCGACGAAGTGTCCTTCTGCGCGATCACGACCTTCGTCACCGGCCAGGCGATGACCACGAGGATGATCGCCGGAATGATGGTCCAGAGGATCTCGACGGTGGTGTTCTCATGGAATTGCTCGGCGACGTGGCCCTTCGACTTGCGGTGCGCATACACGGCCCAGAACATGAAGCCGAACACGCCGACGAAGATGACGAT
Organism: Burkholderiales bacterium; assembly: GCA_035632415.1. Lineage (GTDB taxonomy): Bacteria > Pseudomonadota > Gammaproteobacteria > Burkholderiales > SG8-39 > SCGC-AG-212-J23. The sequence goes on from DASQGW010000083.1 coordinate 30,355, forward strand.
GATCAGCCACATCACGTATTGGTGCAGGTGATCGATGTCGCGCGCGAGCTGCGAGCCCGGCGTCTGGAAGTACCACGGAATGGCGAACGCGCTGGTCGCGGCCACGAGCCCGGCGAGGCCGGCGATCAACCCAAGCAGCCTGGATCCCCTCATATTCTTCTGTCCCCGATCTAGTTCCGCAGTCTCTTCTTCAATTCCGCCCCGAAACGCATGCGCGATGGCTCGTCGAGGTGCCGTCCGAGCGCGAGGCGCCTGCGCGCGTCTCCTACCGTGACACGCGTGCCTTCCACTTCGACGCGCACACCGCGCGCGTCCATGTCGTAGCGCTCGACACGCTCGCCCCTGGACACCTCGACCGAGAGCCGGCCGCTCTCGAGCGCAATACGCTCGTAATCCGCGGCGTGGCGCGCCTGCAGCATGAACGCGCCGCCGAGCAGCAACACTTCAAGTCCGGCAAACGGCAGGATCAGCCACGCACCGGCAATTGCAAAACCCGCTCCTATTACGAGCACTACGGCCGCGAGCGCGAAGAACACGCAAGCGAGACCCGACGGAGAGATGGAGCAATTGCGCTTGAGAGTCAGGCTGAAGCCGCCGTGCTCCTCCCCGAACGCCAGTTCCCGCAGCGCATTTGGCGCAAAACGCTCGAGGGTCCGCGTGCTCACGAAGGCGCGTAACGTACCACAGGAGCGCGAGCCGTCTCAAGGAATGCGCTTGAAAACACGGACTGTTTTGACGCCCTGATCGACCGGCGGGCGCTTCCAGCCGTGTCCGTAAACAACCTCGAACGTGGCGCGCAGCGGCGCAGCCCGGAATGCGTCCAGGAACCGGCGGCCGGCGAGCCCGCGTGCGCGATCGACGCGCGCATTCGTCTGGCCGCTCGCGCGCAGATCGTCCAGCAATCGTCCGCCCGTGCCGTAGTCGATCGTGATGAGCTCCATGTCCATGACCGGCGCCGAGAACCCGGCGGCCACCAGCATGTCGCCGAGATCGTGCATGTCGATGAACTCGTGCACGCGCGATGCGCCAGCCGCGGCGCGCAGCTCCTTCAGCGTATCGGGCCCGAGCGTGCTGAAGAACACGAGCCCCGCGGGGGCAAGCACGCGCTCGAATTCGCGGAACACCGGGAGCGGATCGCTCGCCCAGTGCAGGGCGAGGTTGCACCAGATGAGCTCGACCGAGCCGGCGGCGAGCGGCAGGCAGCGGAAATCGCCGCAAACGGTTATCACTCCGCGCCCGAGCCAGCGTTCGACCGCGCTGCGCCGCGGCAGCATGGGAAGCGCAAAGTCGAGCGCAATCAACTGCGCGCCGCGATAGCGCCTGGCGAGCGCCTGCGCTTCGCGCGAGCTCCCGCTGCCCGCGTCGAGAATGCGCCGCGGCGCGATCTTCACGTAGTCGAGCCGCTCCAGGAGGCGCGCGCCGACCTCCAGTTCTAATCGCGAGGCATCCCCGTACGTTGCTGCCGCGCGGCCGAACCGCCGCCGGGCGAGGGCCCGGTCAATCGCCGGAAAGCGCTCGTTCAATCGCCGCCGCCACCGCGAGAATGCGCCGGTCGCGAGCCGCCGTGCCGCACACCATGAAGCCGACCGGCGCGGCACCGGGCTCGTGGCAAGGCAGCGTCACCGCGCAGCCATCGAGGAAATTGATGAGGCCATTGTTGCGCATGATGCGGAAGTTCCAGCGGAAGTAGCTTTCCTCGCTCGCCTCGGTCTCGGCGATGGTCGGCGCCACGCAGGGCACCGAGGGCATCACGATGGCGTCATACGGCGCGGCAAGCGCCTCGATCTCGCGAATGAATGCCTCGCGCAGGTGCAGGAGCTCGACGAAGTCCGCGGCGGAAAGCGTGGTGCCCATGCTGATGCGCTTGCCGACCCGCGGGTCGTATTCGCCGAAACGCGCGCGATAAGGCTTGTGCACGTGCACGACCTCGGCGCCCGCGATGCCGCCGCCCTTGAAGTACTCGTCCTGCCGGTTGAACGCCGGCACGGCGACCTCGCTGATCTGCGCGCCCGCCTCCGCGAGCCTTTTCAGCGCACGCTCGAAAGCGTTGCCGACCTCAGGATCGAGATCCTCGATTGCAACCGAGCGCGGCAGCAGGAGACGCAAACCTTTCGCCGGCATCGGCGCGAGCTCGCCCGTGTCTCCGCTGAGCACTGCGTCGTAGGCCGCGCAGCAGGCCACGCTGTTCGCGAGCGGGCCAACCGAATCGAGCGTGTACGAAAGCGGGAACGCGCCGTCGCGCGGCACCCGCCGCGCCGTCGGCTTGAAGCCGACCACGCCGCAAAGCGCCGCAGGCTGGCGGATCGAGCCGCGCGTGTCGGAGCCGAGCGCCATCACGCACATGCCCTCGGCTTGCGCCACCGCGGCGCCGGAAGAGGAGCCGCCCGGCACGCGGGCCGCGGCGCGATCCCACGGGTTGCGCGGCGTGCCGTAGTGCGGATTCAAGCCCACGCCGCCGAAGGCGAACTCCACCATATTGGTGCGGCCGATGAAGACCGCGCCTGCCGCCCGCAGCCGCGCCACCGCGGTCGCATCTTCGCTCGCTTCGATCGCGAGCACCTTGGAGCCGGCGCGCGTCACATCGCCGGCCACGTCGAAGAGATCCTTGAGCGAGACCGGCAGCCCGTCGACGGCCGAGCGCCGCACGCCCTGCTTGCGCAGCTTGTCGGCGTAGTCGGCTTCCGCGCGCGCACTTTCGCCATACACCTTGATGAAGGCACGCGCGCCTTCCCCGTAGGGCGCCGAGATCCTGGCGAGCGCCTGCTCGACGATTTCGCGGCTCGTGGTGCGGCCGGCAACGAGTTCGGCGCCGAGCTGGGCTACAGTCCACATGGGGCGAGGAGTGTATGCGAGAAAAGCTGGCGAGCGCACTTTTTGGCGGCAGTTGTTTCCTCTGCCGCGGCGCCGCGCGCACGCTTCTTTGTACCGAATGCGACGGCGATCTGCCGCGCCTCGGCGCCGAGCTCTGTCCGCGCTGTGCGCTCGAGTCGCCGGGCGGCGCCGTGTGCGGCCGCTGCCTGCGCGAGTCGCCAGCCTACGATATTACGCATGCCGCGCTCGTCTATGAATTTCCCGCCGACGCGCTCGTGCACGCGCTCAAGTTCCGCGGCGAGCTCGCGCTGGCGCCGCTCCTGGCAAGGCTCCTCGTCGACAAAGTTCGCCGTGAGCCAATCGATCATGTCGTGCCGGTGCCGCTTTCGGCCGAGCGCCTGCGGCGCCGCGGCTACAACCAGGCGGTCGAAATTGCGCGTCACCTGCGCAAGCAGGCGCTCGATATCGCCCTTTGCGAACGCACGCGCGACGCGCCGCCGCAGATCGAGCTCCCCTACGGCGAGCGCCAGCGCAACGTGCGCGGCGCCTTTCGCTGCACGCGCGCCCTGCACGGCGAGAGAATTGCGGTGGTCGACGACGTCATGACCACCGGGGCCACGCTCGACGAGATGGCACGCACGCTGAAGGCCGCGGGCGCCGGGCATGTCGAGAACTGGGTCATTGCCCGCACTTTTAGGTGAAGGAGCTCGATGTTCGACATCGTCCTCGTCGAGCCGGAGATCCCGCCGAACACCGGTAACGTGATCCGCCTCGCCGCCAACACGGGCGCGCGGCTGCATCTCGTCAAGCCGCTCGGCTTCTCCCTCGACGACAAGCAGCTACAGCGCGCCGGCCTCGACTATCACGAATATGCCTCGCTCACCGTCCATGACAGCTGGGCCGATCTGGCAGACCGGATGACTGGGCGCCGCATGTTCGCCTTCGCGACGAGCGGCGAGCGCTTGTTTACCGACGTGTGCTACACGCGCGACGACGTGCTCGTGTTCGGAAAGGAAGCCTCGGGCCTTTCGCCCGCGCTGCTCGCGACGTTCCCGCCGGAAATGCGGCTGCGCCTGCCGATGCGGCCCGGCAATCGCAGCCTCAACTTGTCGAACGCGGTCGCAGTTGCCGTGTTCGAAGCCTGGCGGCAGCTGGGGTATGCGGGCGCACGCTAGTTTGCTTCTCATGCTCGCGGGATGTGCGCCGGCCGCCTATGTCGAGCCGGCGGGGAGCGAGACGGCGATCCTCAGGATCGAAAACCAGACCGCCCCGGTTTTCGGCTACGACCTCGAGGCAGACACGTACCAGGATGGCGCGTCTTGCGCGGGCCGGTTGCGTATCGCCGATGCGCGGGCATTGCCGCGCGGTGTTGCGCACACGGTGCACGTGCGCGCCGATGCCGAGTTCACTCTCACGTTTCGCGCTACCGGGGGCGGTGCGTGGCGCGCGGAATCCTGCGCGGTAGCCGGCACATTTACACCGGTGGCCGGGGAGCGCTACGTGGCGATCTTCCGCTCCGAGGGCAAGTGTGAGCTTGTCTTCGCGCGCCAGCAGGCTGCTGGCGGGCGCCGCTACGCGCGCGAACCGAGCTACCGCGAGCGCTTTGAGGCGGCTTGCCTGGGCGCTAGCGCTCCATCTTCGATTCCCGCGCGAGCAGGCGTTCCACCGCAGCCGCCGGCGTCAGACGCGCCTCCAGCACCGCCGTCACCGCGTCGGTAACCGGCATCTCGACGCCGCGAGCTTTCGCGAGCCTGGCCGCTTCGCGCGCCGAGCGAACGCCCTCGGCGACGTGGCCGAGGTTCTCAATTATGTCCTTGAGCGAGCGCCCGCGAGCGAGTTCCATCCCGACGCGGCGGTTGCGCGACAGGTCACCGGTCGCCGTAAGGATGAGGTCGCCTGCGCCCGCAAGACCCATGAACGTTTCCGGCTGCCCGCCGAGCGCCGTGCCGAGCCGCGCCATCTCTGCGAGGCCTCGCGTAATAAGCGCCGCGCGTGCGTTGAGGCCTAGGCCGAGGCCGTCCGAGATGCCGGCCGCGATCGCCATCACGTTCTTGACCGCGCCGCCGATCTCCACGCCGACGAGGTCGACGGTGTAATACACGCGCATGCGTCCGCCGTGGAGCATCGCCGCCGTCTCGCGCGCAAATCCAGCGTCATGCGAGGCGAGCGTCAGTGCGCAGGGCAGGCCGCGCGCCACCTCTTCGGCGAACGATGGACCGGAGAGCGCGCCATAGGGCGCTCGTTCGCCGAGCGTGGCGGCCGCGATCTGGTGCGCAAGCTCGCCGCTGCCTTCCTCGAAGCCTTTGCACAGCCACACCAGCGGCGATCCACCGACTTGCTTGAGAAGCTCGCGGAGCCCGGCGACAGGAGTCGCGGCGAGCAGGAGCTGGGCACCGTGCGTTGCGTCGGTGAGCTCGCCCGTCACTCTCACGGCAGAGGGAAGCTCGAAGCCCGGCAGGTAGCGCGTGTTGCGCCGACTGCGCGCCATCGCTGCGGCCTGCGCGGCATCGCGGGCCCACAGCGTGACGTCGAGCCGCGCGGCGAGCACGCCGCTGATCGCGGTGCCCCAGGCGCCAGCGCCGAGGACCGCGATCTTCATCTAGTTGTTGCGCGCGACTTCGTAGCGCGGACCGAGCTGCGTCGGCGCTGCGTTCTGCTGGTGCTGGAGATAGAGCGCCTCGAAATTGATCGGCGCGAGGATCACCGGCGGGAAGCCGCCCCGGTTGATCATGTCCGAGATCGTCTCGCGCAGGTAGGGATAGATCTGCGCCGGGCACGCGATGCCGAGGAGCGGCCCGAGATCTTCCGGCCGCACGCCGCGCAGCTGGAAGATGCCCGCCTGCTGGGCCTCGGCGAGAAACAGCGTGCGCTCGCCGACGCGCGCCGTGACGGTGGCGGTGACCGTCACCTCGTAGTAGGCCTCGGCGAAATTGTCCGCGCCGGTATTGATCTGCACCTCGAGCTGCGGCTGCACCTGCTCGAGGAAGATCTTCGGCGCGTGCGGAATCTCGAGCGACATGTCCTTCACGTAGATCTTGTCGATCTGGAAGGTCGCCTCCGGTGGTGGGGACTGCGGCGGTTGCGCATCGCTCATGAGGTCGCTTTCAGGAGTGGATCGAGACCGCCCTGGCGGTCGAGGTCGTACAGATCGTCGCAGCCGCCGATGTGGCGCGCGCCGATCCAGATCTGCGGCACGGTGCGTCGGCCGCCGCTTTTCTGGGTCATCTCCGCGCGGCGCGCGGGCTCCAGGTCGACGCGGATCTTGTCGATCTCCGCGCCCTTCTGCAGAAGCAGCCGCTCGGCCGCCTGGCAGAACGGGCAGGCCGCCGTGCAATACATCAGGACTTTAATTTTCCACCCTTATTTCTCCACCGGAAGCCCGGCCTGCTGCCAGGCGCCCATGCCGCCCGACAGGTTCGCGACACGCGTGAAGCCGTGCTTCTTCAGCGCCGTCAGCGCCTTGGCGGAGCGCTCGCCGCTATCGCAGTACACGATCACCGGACGCTCCTTCTTCTTCGTGAGCTCCGCGCCCGAGGCATCGAGCTTCGCGAGCGGCACGTTCTTCGCGCCGAGCACGTGGCCCGCGGCGAATTCGTTCGGCTCGCGCACGTCGACGACGAGCGCATCCTCGCGATTGATGAGCTGCGTCGCCTGCGTCGTGTTCACCCAGGGGCCGCCCGTCGTGCGGCGCAGGAGCGGCCACAGGAGCATGCCGCCGGAAAGCAGCGCGACGACGAAGAGAAGGATGTTGTTGCGGACGAAATCCACGAAGCGCGACATTATAATTGACCGTGATGCACAGACTTGTCCTCGTGCGCCACGGCGAGTCGGCGTGGAACAAGGAGAACCGCTTCACCGGCTGGACCGACGTTGATCTCTCCGCCGTGGGCATCGAGGAGGCGCGGGCCGCCGGACGACTCATCAAGTCGGCCGGCTTCGAGTTCGATATCGCCTACACCTCCGTTCTCAAGCGCGCTATCCGCACGCTCTGGCTCGCCCTCGACGAGCTCGACCGGCTGTGGCTTCCCGTCGAGAAAAGCTGGCGCCTGAACGAGCGGCACTACGGCGACCTGCAGGGCCTCAACAAGGCCGAGATGGCGGCGAAGTTCGGCGAGAAGCAAGTGCTCGTCTGGCGGCGCAGCTACGACATCCCGCCGCCCGAGCTCTCGGCGAGCGATCCGCGCTACGAAGCGAGAGACCCGCGCTACGCCGGTGTCAGCGTGCCGCGGACCGAATGCCTGAAGGACACCGTGGCACGGGCGCTGCCGTACTGGAACTCGACGATTGCGCCGGCGATCCAGGCCGGGCGCCGCGTGCTCGTGGCGGCGCACGGCAATTCGCTGCGCGCGCTCGTCAAGCACCTCGACGGCATCGGCGACGCCGAAATCGTCGGCCTCAACATCCCCACCGGCATCCCGCTCGTCTACGAGCTCGACGACGCGCTGCGTCCGAAGAAGCACTACTACCTGGGCGATCCTGCCGAGGTCGAGCGACGCATCGCCGCCGTCTCCGCGCAAGGCAAGGCCAGGGTCTGACGCGCGCACTCCGGCTCGTGCTTGCTTGCGTGGCGCTCGCCGCGGAAGCGGCACCCGCAGCGCAACCTTCGGAGCGAGACTTGGAGCAGCTTCGAAGCCGCATCGACGCGTTGCAGACCGAGCTCGACCGCAAGGAGGCCGCGCGGGCCGAAGCGCGCGACGCGCTCCGCGAGTCGGAGCGCGCCATCTCGAATGCCAACCGCGCGCTCGCCGCCTTGCAGCGCGAAAGCCAGCAGCTGCAAAGCGAAAGCGCGCGTCTCGGCCGCGAGCGCAGCGCGCTCGAGCACACGATCGCCGAACGGCAGGGTGCGGTCGAGCGCGTGATCGCCGCGCGGCAAGCGCTCGCCGCGCCGGATCTGCTGCGCGCCGCGCTTTCGGGCGACGATCCGGCCGATTTCGGGCGGCGCCTGGTCTATGTGGGCTACGTGTCGCGCGCGGCTGCGGCATTGCTCGCGAGCCACCGCGCCAACCTCGAAGCGCTCGTACAGCTCGAGCGCGAAGCGCAGGCGAAGCGCGAGCGCATGCGCTCCGTGGAGCAGTCGAGCCGCGCCGACCGCCAGCGGATCGTGCGCGAGCGCGAGGCGCGGCGGAAGGTGCTGGCGCGCACTTCTGGCGAGATCCGCAAGAGCCGCCGGCAGATCGAGACCCTGCGCTCGGACGAGGGGCGGCTTGCGCGGCTGATCGAGGGGCTCGGGCGGGTGCTCGCGCGTGTGGAGGCCGTGCCTGAAAGAAATTCACCGGCCGAGCCGTTTTCGCGCCTGCGCGGAAAGCTGAGGCTGCCCGTCAGGGGGGAACTGACCGGGCGGTTTGGCGCTCCAAGGGGAGCGAGCGGCATCGAGGCGAAGGGCGTCTTCATCCGTACGCGCGAGGGCGAGCCGGTCAGGGCGGTGGCAAGGGGCCAGGTGGTCTATGCCGACTGGATGCGGGGCTTCGGTAACCTCTTGATCGTGGACCACGGCGAGAACTATCTGTCGATTTATGCCAACAACGAGGCGCTGCTCAAAACGGTCGGCGATCCGGTCGTCGCCGGCGACACGCTCGCCACCACCGGCGCGAGCGGTGGTAACGAGGAAACGGGTTTATACTTTGAATTGCGGCACTTAGGCCGCGCCTTCGACCCGCTGCGCTGGGTCAAGTTGAAATAGCTTCACGACTCGGACTCACGCGACCCCAAATGCAAAAGCTTCGTAGCATCGGATTCATCCTCGTCGGCGCCGTCGCCGGCGTGCTCATCAGCCTCAACTTCCAGGCGATCGCCGACCGCGCCGCGCGCGCGCCGCTGCCGATCGAGGAGCTGCGGGCGTTCACCGAAGTGTTCGGCGCGATCAAGACGAACTACGTCGAGCCGGTCGAAGACAAGAAGCTCATCACCGAGGCCATCAACGGCATGCTCACCGGCCTCGATCCGCATTCCGCCTACCTCGACCAGGAAGCATTCCGCGAGCTGCAGGTCGGCACGCAGGGCCAGTTTGGCGGCCTCGGCATCGAGGTCGGCATGGAGGACGGTTTCGTCAAGGTGATCTCGCCGATCGAGGACACGCCGGCGTTCAAGGCCGGCGTCAAGCCGGGGGATCTCATCGTCAAGCTCGACGACACGCCGGTGAAAGGCATGACGCTGAACGATGCCGTGAAGCGCATGCGCGGCAAGCCGAATACCCAGATCACGCTCACGATCACCCGCAAGGGAGAGACGGCGCCGATCATCGTCACGCTCACGCGCGCCATCATCAAGGTGCAGAGCGTGAAGTCAAAAATGATCGAACCGGGTTATGCGTGGATTCGCGTGTCGCAATTCCAGGAAGCGACGCCCGAAAACCTCGTCAAGCATCTCGACAATCTGTTCAAGCAAGGGCCGGTCAAGGGGCTCATCCTCGACCTGCGCGGCGACCCGGGCGGCCTGCTTCATGGCGCCGTGGCGGTGAGCGCGGCTTTCATGCAGCCGAAGTCGCTCGTCGTCTCGACGGACGGCCGCGCCGAGGACTCGCGCAAGAAGTTCTACGCGGTGCCCGACGATTACGCGCGGCGCGGCGACGACGTGCTGAAGAGCCTGCCTGCTGCCGTGAAGACCGTGCCGATGGTGGTACTGGTGAACGGCGGCTCTGCGTCCGCCTCCGAGATCGTGGCCGGCGCCCTGCAGGACTCCAAGCGCGCGAAGGTCATGGGCACCCAGAGCTTCGGCAAGGGGTCGGTGCAGACCATCATGCCGCTCGGTAACAATACGGCGATCAAGCTGACGACGGCGCGCTACTACACGCCGAGCGGACGCTCGATCCAGGCGCTCGGCATCACGCCGGACATCGTGGTCGAGGATCCGACCGACACGCTCACGCGCGTGCGCGAAGCCGATCTCGAGCACCACCTGGAGAACAGCAAGGCCGAGATGAAGAAAGAGGTCGAGAACGGCAAGGAACCCGCGCCCCGCGTGCGCACCGTACCCTCGCCCGCGCCGAGCGACCTCAAGCCGATCGACTACGGCTCGAAGGACGACTTCCAGCTTTCCCAGGCAGTCGCCTTCCTCAAGGGCGAGCCGGTGAAGGCTACCGCGCCGACGGTCGCGCAGAACAGCACCGCAAAACCTACGAATTAACGATAACCAGCTTCTCCGGTATTCCCGGCATATCCTTCTCGACGAAATCGGCGTCGAGGGACAGGAGAAGCTGCGCGCGGCCAAGGTTCTAATCATCGGTGCGGGCGGACTCGGTTGTCCGGCAGCGCTTTATCTCGCCGCAGCCGGCATCGGAAGACTGAGCCTCGCCGACAGCGACAAGGTCGACCTCACCAACCTGCAACGCCAGATCCTCTATCGCACCGACTCGGTCGGCGCGCAGAAGGTCTTTGCCGCCGCAAGCACGCTGCGCGCCACCAACCCCGACGTCGAGATCGTCCCGATCCCGGCGCGCGTCAAGGCCGCAGAACTGGAGGAGCTCGCCGCACAGAGCGACGTGGTGCTCGATTGCTCCGACAATTTCGCCACGCGCCACGCGGTGAACCGCGCCTGCGTGAAGCATCGCAAGGCGCTCGTCTCGGGCGCAGCGATCCGCTTCGACGCGCAGGTGATGGTCTTCGACCAGCGGAAACCGGATGCACCCTGCTATGCGTGCCTCTTCCCCGAGGATGCTGAGGTCGAGGAAGTCCAGTGCTCGCAGATGGGCGTCTTCGCACCCCTCACCGGCATGGTCGGCTCCATCCAGGCGATGGAGGCGGTCAAGCTCATCGTCGGCACCGGCGAATCGCTCAGCGGTCGACTGCTCCTCATCGACGCCAAGGCCGCCGAATGGCGGTCGGTGAAAGTCGCGAAGGACCCCGCCTGCCGCGTCTGCGGCAAATAACTAGGCGAGTAGATACTTGCGCTGCGCGGAGAAGCTCTCGGTCGGCTTGCGTGTGAAGCCGCTCTTGCCGAACTGGTGCATGCAGCCGATGGAGTAGCGCAACAGCGCGGCGGCGCGGCCGGCGGCGTCACCGTCTTCCGCCGTGCGCAGCGACTGCTTGAGCGTAGCCTCGAAGCGGTCGAAGAACTGGTTCATGCGCGCCTGCAGCCGCTCGTGCTCGCCCACCAGCGCGTCGCCCGTCATGACGCGC
>DASQGW010000084.1:0-1682 GCA_035632415.1 Burkholderiales bacterium
ATTCCGAAAGCCGAGCTCGACGAGCACCTGGCGAGCGGCTACGGCATCTTTGCCGGCCGCAAGGTCGAGTGGGCGACGCTCAAGTTCACGCCGGAAGCGGCGCGCTGGGTCTCGGCGCAGAGCTGGCACCCGAAGCAGCGCGCGCGCGTCGAGAAAGACGGCAGCTACCTATTGGAGATCCCGTACGCCGACGACCGCGAGCTGGTGATGGAGATCCTCAAGTTCGGCGCGGACGTCGAGGTGATCGGCCCCGCGGCACTAAGGCAGCGTGTCGCGGAGGCGCTGCGGCGGGGCGCGAAGCGCTACGCCAATTTGGGGACGGAGCCCTGACCTAAAGCGGATAGCGGCGGATGCGCCGGCCCATCTCCTCGTTGGAGAGCGTCCGCCTCGCGTCGGAATCGGCCAGGCCGCGCTGCGCCATGACGTGCAAGGCGAGCTCGCGCACGATTTCCTCGGACGAACTCGTGTCGGATTGGTTCTGTATGAGGCGGGTCAGTTCTTCCTTTGCCGTCGACATCGCCACTCCTGCGAACGAAATACCCGCCAGCCTACTACTGCGCCGGCTCACGCCATGAGCCCCCCGGGGCTACTGGGCATGGAGCCCTGACTCAGCCGGCGCTCGCGCGCTTTGCGCCGCTCGCCGGGCGCACGAGGTAATCGAGGATTTCGCGCTGCATGCGCTCGATCTCCAGCCGGTAGCCGGAGCTGAGGTCTTGCCATTCCTCGGGCCGCGCCGTCTTGCGCAGCTCCTCGAGCATGCGCTCGAATGTCGCCACGCGCTCTCGCATGGCTGCGAGCTCCTTGTCGTCGCGGATCATCCGACCTCCAATATGCCACGAAGCGAACCGTCTCGCTTGACCTGCCATGCCTGCATGAAGTCCCGTGGCAGCGTTCCTTCCCTCGCCCAGAACACGCTCGCGCCATAGCGCGCCTCCGCCTGCAGGTGCGAGAACAAGGCGCGCGATTCCGACGAACAATCCTCGATCCTGAAATCGCGGGTCATGATGAGGACGACATCGACAGTCCGCGCCTTGCTGCCGCTGCCGAACCGTTGCTCCACCTCGTTCCAATTCGCGCGATGGATTCCGGGGGGCAAGTCGCCGTTGCTGTTGAGGGCGGGGAGCACTTCACTGAGGTAACGCAATACGAACCAAAGCGATGACAGATGCGGGTGCGGCTCGAGGCTCACCCCCTGAGCCACCGCCCGCCGTAGCCTCGCGGGCATGATTCCCCTCGACCTTCTCGTTGCCCTCGCGCCCGCGCTCCTGTGGGCCACGCTCTGGCTCGCCGACCGCGTGCGCCGATGATGGGCGCGCTCTTCCGGCCGCTCCTCGGCGCCTTTGCGCGCCGCTCGTTCGCCGAGCGCGAGCGCAGGCGCCAACGCCAACGCATGGTCAAGCTCCTGGCCGATGCCGGCCGCCGCCGCACCGGCCTTAGGAGAGCGCTGCCGCTACCTCGGTAGTCAGGCTCACGCCCTGAGCCACCGCCCCGCCAACAATGGGCGCCTCTACCTGTCGGATGGTTCGAGGAGGTGCCCATGGATCTCGTCACCCGCCACGCCCGCGCCCGCATGCAGCAGCGCGGCATCCGCTTCGAAGACCTCGATGCGCTCCTCGATTTCGGTCGCGAGATTCCCGCCGGGCGCGGGCGCGACCTCGTCTTTTTCGACAAGCGCTCGCGCG
>DASQGW010000085.1:0-7563 GCA_035632415.1 Burkholderiales bacterium
TGCCACCGCGTCGTCGCGGCGAATGGCCTGGGTGGCTTCGGCCACGCGACGTCGGGCTTCCTGCTGGAGGCGAAGCGTTGGCTACTCGCGCACGAATGCCGGGCGGACGCGTTCGAGCTGACGCCTTAGACGCCTTCTGCGACGCGCTGTGGCTGGAGGACGGGCTCGCGCAGAACACGATCGCCGCCTATCGCGTCGACCTCGAGCAGCTGCAGTCGCACGCCGGCGACCTGCTCAAGGTGGACGAAGGCGCACTCTTCGGTTTCCTCGCGTCGAAAAAGGGACGCGCATCGAGCGCCGCGCGGCGCGTCTCCAGCATCAAGCGGTTCTACCAATATTGCCTGCGCGAGCGCCTCGTCGAGGTCGATCCGACGTTGAACATCGATCCACCGAAGCGCACGCCGCGCTTTCCGAAGTCGCTGTCCGAGGATGACGTCGAAGCGCTGCTGGCGGCGCCCAACACGGCCACCGCGATGGGCCTTCGCGACCGGGCAATGCTCGAGACGCTCTATGCGACGGGGCTCCGCGTCTCGGAGCTCGTCGCGCTGAAGACGCTGGCGACGAACCTCGACGCCAACGTCGTGCGCGTGCTCGGCAAGGGCTCGAAGGAACGCCTCGTGCCGATCGGCGAGGAGGCGGCCCACTGGATCTCGCGATATCTGAAGGAGTCGCGCCCGGAGCTGAAAGGCAAGCGCGAGCCGCAGGCGCTCTTCATCACCGCCCGCGGCGATGGCATGACGCGCCAGGCGTTCTGGCATCTCATCCGGCGGTATGGTGCGCGGGCGATTCCCGGCAAGCGTCTTTCACCGCACGTGCTGCGCCACGCTTTCGCGACGCATCTCATCAACCACGGCGCCGACCTGCGCGTCGTGCAAATGCTGCTCGGCCACGCCGACATCTCGACCACGCAGATCTATACGCACGTTGCGCGCGAGCGCCTGAAGCAGCTGCACGCCAAGCACCATCCGCGGGGATGAAAACTCCCGCGACGCCGCACGATGAAGAAAAAGGGGTCAGAGCAATTTTCTTGTAACAAAAGGCGCACGCGCGGCGGTTCGGTTTGTTACAGGAAAATTGCTCTGACCCCTTTTCTGTTTAGCGGTTGCCGCGCTCGATCGTGACGCCGACGAACTTGGCGTTTGGCAGGATGCCGATCTTCGCCACGCCGACTTTCACCCACGGCGCGCCGAAGTCTGCCGTGAGGAGCGTCGCCACGCGATCGGCGAAGGTCTCGACAAGGCGATAGTGCTGTGCGGCCGCGAGGTCGCGGATGCGCAGCGCGACCTGCTCGTAATCGATCGTGTCGGCGACCTTGTCGCTCGCGAAGACCGCCGTGCTCGGCAGGCCGATCTCGAGGTCGATCGACAGCGTCTGCTTCACATGGCGTTCGCGGCGATGGATGCCGATGAGCGCCTCGACACGCAAGTCCCGGATGACGATGGCATCCATGCGCTCTTGATTCTATAGAATCGCTCGCGATGGACATCGTGCTCGCGACCTTGGGTGCCTATCTCCTTGGCTCGGTGTCCTTCGCCATCGCAGTGAGCAAGCTCTTGCGGCTGCCCGATCCGCGCAGCTACGGCTCGAAGAACCCCGGCGCGACCAATGTGCTGCGCACGGGCAGCAAGGCCGCGGCGATCCTCACGCTCATCGGCGACGCGGCGAAGGGATGGCTCGCCGTGTGGCTTGCTCTCCGTTACTTGCCCGAGGCTGCGCCGTATGTCGCGTTAGCGGTGTTTCTCGGGCATCTGTTCCCGCTCTACCATCGATTCCACGGCGGCAAGGGCGTCGCCACCGCCGCGGGCGTGCTCTTCGGCATCGACTGGCGCATCGGCCTCGGCACGCTCGTGACCTGGATCGTCATCGCGTTCTTCCTGCGCTATTCCTCGCTCGCCGCGCTCGTCGCCGCTGCCTTTGCGCCATTCGCCGTGGCGCTCGTGCTCGGCATCAATGCGTTCTTGGTCGCGGTGCTCGTGATGTCGGCGCTACTCGTGTGGCGGCACAAGGAAAACATCGCGCGGCTTGCGGCAGGAACCGAGTCGCGGATCGGCGGAAAGAAGACCTAAAGCGGCCAGCGCGGCTTCACGGTGAATGCCGAGGGTTCGCCCTTGCTCCCCGAGGCAAGACGCTGGGCGGCGGCGAACGCGATCATCGCGCCGTTGTCGGTGCAGAGCTCCGGCTCGGGGTAATAGACATCAAAGTAGCGTTCCCGCGCTTCGGCATCCAGCGCGGCGCGCAGCTGCTTATTCGCTCCCACGCCACCCGCGACGACGAGGCGCCTGGCGCCGGTCGATTCGAGAGCGCGCATGCTTTTCGCGGCGAGCACTTCGACGACTGCGTCCACGAAAGCGCGAGCGATGTCGGCGGGCTCGCCCTTCTGCTTGACGAGCATGAGGGCGGCCGTCTTCAGGCCCGAGAAGCTGAAATCCAGGTCGCCGCTCGACAGCATCGGGCGCGGGAGCTGGTAACGGCCGGGCTTGCCGCTTTCAGCCAACGCGGAAAGCGCAGGGCCGCCGGGATAGCCGAGGCCGAGAAGCTTGGCGGTCTTGTCGAACGCTTCCCCGGCCGCGTCGTCCTGAGTCTCGCCGAGCAGGCGATAGCGCCCGACGCCGTCCACTTGCATGAGTTGCGTGTGACCGCCCGAAACGAGCAAGGCGACGAAGGGGAAGTCGGGCCGGCGCTCCGAAAGGAGCGGGGAGAGGAGATGGCCTTCCAGGTGATGGATGCCGAGGACCGGGATTCCCAGCGATTCGCCAAGGCCGTGGGCGAAGGAAGCGCCAACCAGCAGCGCGCCGGCGAGCCCCGGCCCCTCCGTGTAGCCGATTGCGCCGAGATCGCTCAACTTGCGTCCGGCCTGGTCGAGGATCCGGCGGGTCAGCGGCACGAGCCGCTGGATGTGGTCGCGCGAGGCGAGCTCGGGCACGACCCCGCCGTAGGCTTCGTGCATCGCGACCTGCGAATGGACTGCATGGGCAAGGAGCCCGCCTTTATCGGCGTCATATAGGGCAACGCCGGTTTCGTCGCATGAAGTCTCGATTCCGAGGACGAGCATCAGGCTGATTTTGATACAATTCCCGCCCCCAACGAGTCGAGGGCGGGATGCCGACAGTACGAGTCAAGGAAAACGAGCCGTTTGAAGTCGCGATGCGGCGCTTCAAGCGAACAGTCGAGAAGACGGGCCTGCTCACCGAGCTGCGCTCGCGCGAGTACTACGAGAAGCCGACTGCCGAGCGCAAGCGCAAGCTTGCCGCCGCGGTGAAGCGCCATCACAAGCGCCTGCGCAGCCAGATGCTGCCGCAGAAGATGTACTAGAAGAACAAGATACCCCTCAGGCAGCAAATCAACGAGGACATGAAGGCCGCCATGCGGGCGAAGGACGCCGCACGGCTGTCGACCCTTCGTCTGCTGCTCGCCGCCATCAAGCAGCGCGAGGTCGACGAAAGAATCGAGCTCGACGACGCGGCGGTCCTCGGCGTGATCGAGAAGATGATCAAGCAGCGGCGCGAGTCGATCTCGCAGTTCGAGAAAGGCGCTCGCCAGGACCTCGCCGACAACGAGAAGGCCGAAGTGCAGGTGCTCACCGCCTACATGCCCGCGCAGATGAGCGACGCCGAGGTCGAAAAGCTAGTCGTTTCCGTCATTTCGGAGACCGGCGCTTCGAGCGCGAAAGACATGGGCAAGGTGATGGCCGCGCTGAAAGCGCGCCTCGCCGGCAAAGCCGACATGGGGAAAGTTTCCGGGCTGGTCAAAGCGAAGCTTTCCGGTTGAAAATCGCGGGGTGATCCCCGACTCGTTTAAGCAGGACCTGCTCAATCGGGTCGACATCGTGGACGTGGTCTCGCGCTACGTCCAGCTCAAGAAGGGCGGCGCCAACTACGTCGGCCTCTGCCCGTTCCACAACGAGAAGACGCCGTCGTTCAGCGTAAGTCCCGCCAAGCAGTTCTATCACTGCTTCGGCTGCGGCGCGCACGGCAACGCGATCGGCTTTCTCATGGCGTACTCGGCGCTCGGCTATGTCGACGCGGTGAAGGAACTCGCCTCCGCAGCCGGCATGCAGGTGCCGGAATCCCGGCCGCCGACGCCGCAGGAAGCCGCGCGGAAGGAGCGCGAGACGGACCTGTACGCGCTCATGGAAAAGGCGATGGACTTCTATCGCGGCGAGCTCAAGAAATCGCCGCGCGCCATCGAATACCTGAAGGGACGAGGCCTGACGGGAGAGGTCGCGGCTCGATTCCGCATGGGCTATGCGCCCGACGACTGGCAAGGACTGAAGGCACCGTTCCCGGAGTATGAAGACAAGGCGCTGGTCGAGGCGGGCTTGGTGATAGAGAACGAAGGCAAGCGCTACGACCGTTTTCGCGACCGCGTGATGTTCCCCATCTTCAGTGCGCGCGGCGCGGTGATCGGCTTCGGCGGTCGCGTCATGGGCGACGGCGAGCCGAAGTACCTCAATTCGCCGGAGACGCCGCTATTCCAGAAGGGGCAGGAGTTGTACGGCCTTGTGCAAGCCAGGGAAGCGATCAGTGTGGCGAGGCGTGTTCTAGTCGTCGAGGGTTACATGGACGTCGTTGCCCTTGCTCAGTTTGGCGTCTCTTACGCGGTCGCAACGCTGGGCACGGCTACAACTGCGAATCATGTGGTGAAGTTGAAGCGGCTGAGCGAAGAAATAGTTTTTTGCTTTGACGGAGACGCGGCTGGCCGCAAGGCCGCCTGGAGAGCGTTAGAGGTAAGTATTCCTCTGGTGGAGGACAAGAAGCCGATTAGGTTCTTGTTTCTTCCTGAAGCGGATGATCCGGATACTTTTGTTCGAAGAGAGGGCAAGGATGCGTTTGAGGCCCTCCTTCGCCAGGCGCCAACGCTGTCCGAGTTTCTTGTCGCCGAGCTACGTAGCCAAGTAAACCTCGCATCGCCGGAAGGACGAAACCTCTTCTTGGCCAACGCCAAGCCGCACGTTCAGCGCGTCACCGCGCCTGGATTGCGGCTCCAGCTGGTGAAGGAATTGGCGCCGCTTGGTCATGTCACGCAGGAAGAGGCAGAGGAGTTATTCGAACTAAGAAGGGGACAACCGAGCTACAGACGCGCCGGAATTCCCAGAGCGCTGACTCCATCGAAGCCCCTTCCAATTGAAGTCCAGCTGCTACGTTGGGTGCTTGTTTCCCCTAAGGGCGCCGCAGACGTGGACTTGTCTTTGATGGATGGTGGTCTTCCGGAAACTGAGGTTCTACGCGAACTGCTCAATCTCGCGACGGAGCACCCACCCGAGCAGCTCACACAACCCTTTCTTCTCGAGAAATTCAGAGGCTCTCCCTACGAACCTATCTTGGTAACGGCACAGGAACGCATTGTGGAATTCAATGCTCGCGAGGATCTGGCCGAGCAAGAAATCGGGATGTGCATGCTGAATCTGCGGATGCAACGGACCAACGATGAAATTGAATTGCTAAAGAAGGCCGTTACAGCTGATCCCCGGGACAAGCCTAAGCAACTGCTTCTTGCGGCGAAACTCCGCGACCTAACTCAGATGAAGGAGATGAAATCCAAAGGCGAGCCGTGGGTGATTGGCATGGAAAGTGCCCGAACCGGAGCTACGTCCAAATTAGGCCTGGTTCGTGGGGAATTTCCGCCTTGAAGAGCCTGTTCAAGGCCCTCATATACGGAAGGAAATCGAAGTCCGCGCCCCACGCCCCTCTGTCTCGGCTGGGCTGAGTTGGGGTTTTCTGCAGAATCCCGATGCAGGGGCACTTCCAAGCCCTTGAGCGGTCAACTATAATGCGCGGTTCTTTTTGCGGCGTGCAGCTTATTTTTCAGGCAGTTAAGTCCGGGGGATAGATGGCCCAGAAGCGCAAATCCAAGGTCAAGGTCAAGAAGGCACACGCCGCCAAGAAAAAGGCGCGGATCGTCCGCGCCCTGAAAAAGCACGCGCCGAAGGCGGCACGCCCGCACAAGAAGCAGCTCGCCAAGAGCAAGCACCCGGAGCGGGTCAAGAAAGTCGCGGCGGCGGCAAAGGCCGTCGCGGCGAAAGGCGTCAAGCACGACGAGAAAGCCGGCAAAGGCGGCAAGGGCCAGCTCAAGACCACGGCGAAGCAGGCACTCGAGCTCCTCGAAGCCAAGGTCGCGCAGGTCAAGGTCAAGGGCAAGCGTGGCCGTCGCAGCGGCAAGGATTGGCTGATCCCGCCGGAGATGCCGAAGGAAGACGCCGAGACCCGGCGCACGCGGCTCAAGAACCTGATCAAGCTGGGCAAGGAACGCGGCTTCCTCACCTACTCGGAGATCAACGACCACCTGCCGGACGATCTTGTCGACGCGGAGCAGATCGAGGCGATCATCTCCACGTTCGGCGACATGGGCATCCAGGTCTACGACCAGGCGCCGGACCAGGAGCAATTGCTCATCGCCGCCGATGCGGCGCCCGTCGCCCAGCCCGACGAGGATGTCGAAGAGCAGGCCGAGGCCGCGCTCTCGACCGTCGATTCCGAATTCGGCCGCACGACGGACCCGGTGCGCATGTACATGCGCGAGATGGGCTCGGTCGAGCTCCTCACGCGCGAAGGCGAGATCGAGATCGCCAAGCGCATCGAGGATGGCCTGCGCCACATGATCCTCGCCATCAGCGCGTGTCCGACGACGGTGAAGGAGATCCTCGACCTCGCCGACAAGGTCGAGAAGGACGAGATGCGAATCGATGAGGTGGTGGACGGCCTGATCGATCCCAACGCCAAGGACGACTTCGATCCGAAGAAGGCTGCGCCGACGCAGGAAGACGAGGAGGCGCAGATCGAGGAGGAAGAGGGCGCGGAAGAGGACGAGGAAGCGGCCGAGGCCGCCCAGTCCGCGAGCCTGCTCAAGCTCAAGGGCGAGGCGCTCGAGAAGTTCGCGCGCATCCGCCGCCTCTTCGAGAAGCTGCTGAAGGCGCTCGAGAACAAGGGGTCCAAGGATAAGGACTACCTGCGCGTGCGCGACCAGATCTCGAATGAGCTGATGACGATCCGGTTCACCGCGCGTACCGTCGAGCGCCTTTCCGACAGCGTGCGCAGCCTCGTGGACGAGATTCGACGCCACGAGCGCGAGATCCATGACATCGCCGTCGACAAGGCCCAGATGCCGCGGCCGCACTTCATCAAGATCTTCGCGGGCACCGAGGGCTCGAAGCGCTGGCTGTCGAGCGAGCTGAATGCCGGCAATCCGTGGACCGAGGCGCTCACGCGTGTCGAGCCGTCGATCCTCGAGCTTCTTTCCAAGATCCAGGCCGTGCAGCAGAAGATCGGCATCTCGATCAAGGATCTGAAGGAGATCAACAAGCAGATGTCCACCGGCGAGGCGAAGGCTCGCCGCGCGAAGCGCGAGATGACCGAGGCGAACCTGCGCCTCGTGATCTCGATCGCGAAGAAGTACACGAACCGCGGCCTTCAGTTCCTGGATCTCATCCAGGAAGGCAACATCGGCCTGATGAAGGCGGTGGACAAGTTCGAATACCGCCGCGGCTACAAGTTCTCGACCTACGCGACGTGGTGGATCCGCCAGGCCATCACGCGCTCGATCGCCGACCAGGCGCGCACCATCCGC
>DASQGW010000086.1:0-15320 GCA_035632415.1 Burkholderiales bacterium
TAATTTTTTATCAAAAAGCCCGCATGCCTTGTAACGCATGAGGTTCGCAGCCTCGATCTCCATGTACGCCTCGGCGATCGGGAACTGGATGCCTTGGTTCTGGCCGATGGGACGGTCGAAGACGACGCGGTCCTTTGCATAGGAGGTGGCCTTCTCGATGAACCAGTAGCCGTCGCCGATGCATTCCGCGGCGATCAGGAGGCGTTCGGCATTCAGGCCGTCGAGGATGTAGCGAAAGCCCTTGCCTTCCTCGCCGATCAGGTTCTCCGCCGGGATCTCAAGGTTGTCGATGAACACCTGGTTGGTCTCGTGGTTCACCATGTTGCGGATCGGCTTCACTTCGAGGCCCTTGCTCTTCGTGTCGACCAGGAAGATCGACATTCCTTCGCTCTTCCTCTTCACTTCGTTCAGGGGCGTGGTCCTCGCGAGCAGGATCATCAGCTCCGAGTGCTGCAGCCGCGAGGTCCAGACCTTCTGGCCGTTCACGACGTAGCGGTCGCCCTTGCGCACGGCGACGGTCTTGATCTTGGTGGTGTCGGTGCCGGCGCTAGGCTCGGTCACGCCCATCGCCTGCAGGCGCAGCTCGCCGGTCGCGATCTTCGGCAGGTACTTCTCTTTCTGGGCCTCGGAGCCGTGGCGGAGCAGGGTGTTCATGTTGTACATCTGGCCGTGGCACGAGCCGGCCTGGCCGCCGGAGCGGCTCACTTCTTCCATGATCACCGTCGCCTCGGTGAGTGAGAGGCCGGAGCCACCGTACTCCTCCGGGATCAGCGCGGACATCCAGCCCGCCTGGGTCAGCGCCTCGACGAATTTCTCGGGATACGCTCGCTTCTCGTCGACCTGCTGCCAGTACGCGGAGTCGAATTGCGCACAAAGCTCGCGCACGGCGTCGCGGATCTCGGGATGGTTCTCGCGGCCGAGGTTCATTTGGGCCTGAGGTGCGACGACGCTTCTTCGTCCACGCGCTCCCAGATCTCGGTGGCCATCGGGTCGCGCGTCTCTTCCAGGATGTGTCCCACCAGGCCGACGGCGCGCGCCATGACCCCCAGGCCGCGCACGATCTTCCAGTCGAGGCCGAGCTCGCAGGCGAGCGCGCCTATCGCGCCGGTCGCGTTGAGCGTGAGCTTCTTTGCGGCGGCGATTTCTTCCATCATCCGGCAGTACTTGCCGTAGTGCCCGGTCTCGCGCGCGATTTCGAAGAGCCGCTTCGTGCGCGGATCGACCGGCTTATGCAGCGGGTGCCCGAGGCCGGGGATGCGCTTTTCCTCCGCGAGGATCTGCTCCACGCTCCGGCCCGAGGAGAGGAGCTTCGCGACGCCTTCGGTAGATCCGACGAACACCGTACCGAGGCCAAGGAGGCCGCTGGCAACGGCCGCTTGCAGCGCCTCAGGCGCGCCCAAATAAGTCAGGCGCGCGGCGATCGCGCTCGGCGTGACGCCATGCTCCACCAGCGTGACCACCATGGCGTTGAAGATCTTCGATTCCTTGGCGCTGGGCGTGCGGCCTGTGAGCTCGAGGAACGCCATGTCGCCGAGGTTGAGATGGCCGAGGATCTCGCCCGGCAGGTCCTTGCCGCGGACGACGATCCGGTCGACCGTCGACCAGCCGAGGTCGGACTTGAGTTGCTTGCGCGTCACTGCTCCGCCTTCACGCCGGCGGTATTGATCACCTTGGCCCACTTCGCGATTTCGGCGTCGAGGAATTTCGCCGCCTCGGCCGGCGTATTCCCGACCGGCTCGATGCCGATCTGGTTGAAGCGTTCCTTGATGTCGGACTCGTTGATGGCTTTCGCCGTCTCCTGCGCGAGGCGGTTGACGATCTCGCGCGGCGTTGCGCCCGGCGCCATGAAGAGCACCCAGGTCGACGATTCGAGCGGCGGGCCGCCGGCCTCGGCCATGGTGGGCACCTCGGGCGCGCCCTGGATGCGCTTGCCGGAGAACATGGCGAGCGCCTTGATCTTGCCGCCGCGCACGTGCGGCATCAGCGTGCTCGGCACGTCCACCAGGATCTGGATGTCGTTCGCCATCAAGCCGGTGAGAGCAGGCGCCGTGCCTTTATAGGGGACGTGCACCATGTCGATGCCGGCAGTTTGCTTGAGCAGCTCCGTCGTCAGGTGGGCCGCGGCGCCGATGCCCGAGGAGCCGAAGTTCACCTTGCCCGGGTTCGCCTTCGCGTAAGCGATGAGCTCGCGCACGTCCTTGGCCGGGAAGTTGACGTTCGCCGTCAGGATCAATGGCGCTATGCCGGCGAGCGATACCGGGACGAGATCCTTGCGCGGGTCGAAGGGCAGCTTGCCCGAATAGAGCGTGACGTTGGCGGCATACCCGGCGATCACGGTGAGGAGCGTGTAGCCGTCGGGTGCGCTCTTCGCCGCGATGTCGGAGCCGAGGATGCTGTTCGCGCCGGGACGGTTGTCGACGATGATCGGCTGGCCGAGCGGCCCCTGCATTCTCTGCGTCACGATGCGCGTGACAACGTCGGTGATACCGCCGCCCGTGTAAGGAACGATCCAGCGAATGGGTTTGGTGGGCCACGCCTGCGCGTGTGCGACGAGCGGCGCGAAAAGCACTGCAAGGAGTAGTTGTCTCATCGGTCTTGTCCTTCTGTCCGCTTTGCGAGCCGGCCGCGAATTATTTCATAAGGGTATCTACGTAGGTGTTTCCGAATCTTCCTCAGGGATTTATTCCATCTGCGGCAAAGGTCACTTAAAGGAGTTTCAGCAAATGCAAGAGTGAGAACGACAAAGGGGGCGGCGTGAGCGCGAACGTCCAGGCGCAGACGGGGCTGATCAAGATCCTCGTCATCGACGACAGCAACACCATCCGGCGAAGCGCCGAGCTCTTCTTGAGGCAGGCGGGCTACGAGGTGATCCTCGCCGAGGACGGCTTCGATGCGCTCGCCAAGATTTCCGATCACCACCCGCGCGTCATCTTCGTCGACATCATGATGCCGCGCCTTGATGGCTATCAAACCTGCGCGCTCATCAAGCAGAACCCGAGGCTGCGCTCCACGCCCGTCATCATGCTCTCGTCCAAGGACGGCATATTCGACCGCGCGCGCGGCCGGCTGGCCGGTTCCGACCGCTATCTCACCAAGCCCTTCACGAAGGAAGGGCTCCTCGCCGCAGTCAGCGAATACGTCTCCTGAAAGGCAATCGCATGGCCATCAAGAAGATCCTGATCGTCGACGACTCACCCACCGACCGCGAAGTCCTGAGCGACATGCTCTCGAAGAGCGGTTTCAAGGTCTCCACAGCCGAAAGCGCCGAGGACGCGATGAACAAGGTGAAGCAATCGCGGCCCGATCTCGTGCTGATGGACGTCGTCCTGCCGGGCCAGAACGGCTTCCAGGCGACGCGCACGCTCACGCGCGACGAAGCCACGAAGAGCATCCCGGTGATCCTGTGCACGAGCAAGGGGCAGGAGACCGACAGGGTTTGGGGCATGCGCCAGGGAGCGCGCGATTACATCGTGAAGCCGGTAAGCGAGGCGGACCTCCTCGCCAAGATCGCCGCGCTAGGCTGATGGGCTCGGCCGCACGCCTATCCCTGCGCGAGTATCAGCTTGCGCTGTCCGAGCGCCTGCAAGGCGCCCAGGCGGGCGTGCGGGTCGCTTCCAGGCTCGGCTTCCGGGCGTCCGGCGATTGCTGGGTCATCGACCTTGCGGAGGCGGGCGAGGTCATGCCGGTGCCGTCGATCACTCCCGTGCCGGGCGTGCAGCCGTGGTTCAAGGGGGTGGCGAACGTCCGCGGCAACCTCTACAGCGTCACCGACTTTTCGGCCTTTGCCGGCGATCAAGCGGGCGGTCTCTCCGAGCATGCGCGCCTGATCATCGTCGCGGCGCGCTTACGCGTCGGCGCCGCGCTGCTCGTCGAGCGTTCGCTGGGGCTACGCACCGCCGAAAGCCTGAAGCCGCACGCGGCGCAGGCCATGCAGCCTTGGGTCAAGGCGCAATACATCGACGCCGACGGCACCGTGTGGAAGGAGCTCGACGTTGCCGCTCTCGTGCAGAACGAGAGCTTTCTGGAGGTCACGCTATGAAGCAAATAATCATCGGCCTGGTCGCTACCGCGGCGGCCGTCTACACCTACTACTGCGCCGCAGAGAACGGCGTCACCGACAAGCACATCCTGCTTGGCCAGGCGGCCGTCTTCAGCGGCCCCGCCGCGCAGCTCGGCATCCAGATGCGCAACGGCATCCTCACCTACTTCAATCACGTGAACGAGCACGGCGGCGTGCACGGGCGCAAGCTCGAGCTCGTCACCGAGGACGATCGCTACGAACCGTCCGCGGCGCCGGCGGCCAGCCGCAAGCTGATCGAGCAGCATCGCGTGTTCGCATTGCTTGGATACGTCGGCACGCCGACGGGCGCGGCCCACCTCCCGGTAATAACGCAAGCCAAGGTGCCGCTGGTCGGGATGTTCACCGGCGCAGAGATCCTGCGCGTGCCGATGAACCGCTATGTCTTCCACGTGCGCGCCAGCTACTACGACGAGACGGAAAAGATCGTCGAGCAGGTGGTCTCCACCGGCGGCAAGAAGATCTCGGTCTTCTACCAGGCCGACGCTTACGGCGAAGCCGGCCGCAAGGGCACCGAGCTCGCTTTGAGCAGGCGCGGCATGCAGATCCATTCCAACGGAACGGTCGAGCGCAACACCCTCAAGGTCGAGGACGCGGTCAAGACCATCAATGCTTCCGAGCCTGATGCGATCGTGATGGTCGGTGCCTACGCCGCCTGCGCCCAATTCATCAAGGAGATGAAGCAGGCCGGCAGCGGGGCGACCTTCTACAACGTGTCTTTCGTCGGAGCGAAGGCGCTCGCCGATGCGCTCGGCGACGAAGGCAGCGGCGTCGCCATCTCGCAAGTGGTGCCGTTCCCCTGGGGCAGCGCCGTGCCGGTGGTGAAGGAATACCAGACGCTCGCCAAGAAGGCGGGCTACGCCGATTACAACTTCAGCGCGATGGAAGGCTTTCTCACCGCCAAGGTGATGGTCGAGGGGCTGCGCCGTGCAGGGAAGAATCCGACCCGCGAAGGGCTGGTCGACGCGCTCGAGAAGATGCAGGACGTAGACCTTGGCGGCTTTTACGTCGGCTATTCGCCCAAAAACCACGCGGGCTCGAAGTTCGTCGACCTGACGATCATCGGCCACAACGGCAAGTTCCTGCGCTAGGGGATCATCATGGACCGACTGCAACTTCCCAAGATGCCGATCGAAGCGAGCGGCGGCCGGGCGACGCCCCGCTGGCGGGCGCGACTCCTGCAGCGCCTCGGCGGCCGGCGGCTGCCGCTGCCGCTGCTTGCAGCACTCCTCGCGCTCCTGATACTGGTCGACGCGGGGCTCGTGGTGTACGACGCACGCGAAGCGACCTTCAACACCCTCTACGTGGCTGCAGTCGGCAAGATCCGGATGCTTTCGCAGCGCCTCGCCAAGGCGGCCCAGCAGGCGTCGCAAGGCAACGCCAGTGCCTTCAGGCAGCTGCGCGATAGCCGCGACGAATTTGGCACGCTGGTCCAGCTTCTGGAATCCGGCGGGCCCGCGAGCGGCGTCACGCTGCCCGCCACGCCGCGAGGCGTGCGCACCCAGCTGGGCGCGCTCGAGGCGAAATGGCAGAAGACGCAGCGCAATGCGGGGCTGGTGATCGCGGAGGAGCGCAACCTGGTCGCGCTGGGCGCGGCGGTGCGCACGATCAACGACAACAACCCGGCGCTTCTCGAGCTGGCGGACGAAATCGCGGCGCTCAGCGTCCAGTCGGGCGGGAGCGCCCGCCAGAACGCCATCGCCGCGCACCTCGTGATGCTGACTCAACGCATGGCGAAGAATGCCAACGCGATGCTGGCCGGCGATGTCGTCGATCCGGAAGTCGCATTCCTGCTCGGCAAGGACACCAACACGTTCCGCGACGAGCTGCAGGGCCTCGCCCAGGGGAGCGATGCACTGCACATTGCGCGAGTGAGCGACGAGGAGTTGCGCGGCAAGCTCGCCGAGCTGGAAGCCGGCTTCAAGCAGTACCAGGTCGGCGTCAGCCAGATCCTCGGCAACATGCAGCGCCTGGTGAACGCGAAGCGCGCGGCGCGCGACATCTTCAACGACAGCGAGGGGCTGCTCGGCGCCGCCGAGGAGCTCGCGGCCGGCTACGACACGCTGATCGCCGCCCGCAAGTTCAATTTCATCGCGATGGGCGCGGTCTCGCTCCTCGCGCTCGCGGTGCTCCTCCTCATCGGCAAGGCGTTCGTCGACGAGAGCCGTCGGCGTGCCGAGTCGAGCGAAGCGCAGAACAAGGACAACGAAGCGGCGATCCTGCGTTTGCTGGACGAGATCGGCAACCTGGCGAGCGGCGACCTGACGGTGCACGCCAAGGTCACCGAGCACATGACGGGCGCCATCGCCGACTCGATCAACTACACGATCGACGAGCTCCGGCGCCTGGTGGCGGGCATCAATACCGCCGCGCAGCAGGTGACGGTTGCGACCCAGGAAGCGCAGACCGTGTCGACGCAGCTCCTGCATGCGGCACAGAAGCAGGCGACCGAGATCCAGACCACGGGGCAGTCGGTCGCGCAGATGGCGCAGTCGATGAACAAGGTCTCGACCAACGCCGACGACTCGGCGAAGGTCGCCGAGACTTCGCTCAACGCCGCCTCGAAAGGCGCGCAGGCCGTGCAGAACGCGATCCGCGGCATGAACGACATCCGGGACCAGATCCAGGAGACGTCGAAGCGCATCAAGCGCCTGGGCGAAAGCTCGCAGGAGATCGGCGAGATCGTCCAGCTGATCTCCGACATCACCGAGCAGACCAACGTGCTCGCGCTGAACGCTGCGATCCAGGCGGCATCGGCCGGTGAAGCGGGCCGCGGCTTCAGCGTGGTGGCCGAGGAGGTGCAGCGCCTCGCCGAGCGATCGGCCGAGGCGACCAAGCATATCGGCGCCATCGTGAAGAGCATCCAGCGCGACACGCAGGATGCGGTCGACGCCATGGAGCGCAGCACGCGCGGCGTCGTGGAAGGCACCCGGACTGCCGACGAAGCGGACCAGGCGCTGCGCGAGATCGAGAAGATCTCGAACCGCCTGGCCGAGCTGATCGGCGCGATCTCCAACGCCACGCGTGCGCAAGCCGCTTCAGCCGACCAGGTCGCCGGAAAGATGAAGATCATCCTCGGCGTCACCCAGCTTACGACCGAAGGCACCAAGAAGACGGCCACGTCGGCCGCGCGCCTTACCCAGCTGGCGGACGGCCTGCGCAGCTCTGTCGCCGGTTTCAAGCTCGGGTAATGCCAGATCTCACCATCCTGTCGTGGATCACCGCCGAGGTCGACCAGGCGCTCGAGCGGGTGCGCGCCGAGCTCGCCGCCGGCGCCTTCGCCAGCTGTCCGGAGCACCTGCACCAGGTGAGCGGCGCGCTGAACATGGTGGGCATGAGCGGTGCGACGCGCTTCTGCGAGGTGCTCGAGAGGAGCTTTGGGCGCGCCGATGCCAAAGGCGCGCCGATGATCGACCGCGCGGTGCTCGATCTGAAGCAGTACGTCGACGACGTGGCGAATGGACAGCCCGATGCGGCGGTACGGCTCTATCCCGCCTATCGCGAACTCGCGCAGATCGGCGGAGAGGAGCATAGCTCCGAGATCGATCTCTTCTTCCCCGACCTCACGCCCGCGGCGCCGGCGCACCCGGCGCCCAAGAACCTGGAAGAGGGCGAGATCGGCTCGTTCGTGCAGGCGAGCCGCAACCGATGGCAGCGCGGCATCCTCGCGTGGCTGCGCAAGCAGGCTAACGGCGTCGACGAGATGCGCGAGACGCTGGACGAGCTGCATTCGGTCTCGCACCTCTTGCCCGAACGACGCGCCCTTTGGTGGGTGGCCGGCGCCGTGGTGGACGCGTTCCTCGACGTCGCCGACCCGGAAGGGCTGAAGCGCGCCCGGCGGCTCTGGAACAAGATCGACATCTATCTTCGCGAGCTCGCGACGGCCGCATCTCCGGATAACGAGCCGTTGCTGCGCGAGCTCGTCTATGCAGTGGCCGGATCACCGCCGCTCACGCAGCGCATCCGGGATATCAAGCTGCTGTATGGACTCGATGCGCTTCTGCCGGGCACCGCACCGGCGCAGACCGATGCGAAGACATTGCAGCCCGTTCTGGCCGAAGTGCGCGAGAAGGTGCGCAAGCTGAGGAAATTCTGGCGGCAATACATGGCGGGCGAGGCCGGCGCCTGCAGCGCCTTCGCGGAGCGCGTTCGTACCCTGCAGGCGAAAGCTGCGCCGCTCGCCAGCCTGCCGTTCAACCGCCTGCTCGATACGCTGGCCGAGGTTTCGGGCCGGCTGCCCGATCCCCATCCTGCGGATAGCGACGCGCTGCTCGTCGAGATGGCGGCGGCGTTCCTCCTCGCCGACAACATCCTCGACACCTTCGGCCAGCCTCCAGCCGATCTCGATGAGCAGCTTGGGCTCCTCACGGGCTGGCTGCTCGATGCGGCGAACGGAACGCCTGCGGCGACTCCCGCCGGGTTGCGCCCGGAGCTGCGCCAGGAAGTGGATGCGATCCAGCTGCGCGCGCATGTGGCGCGCGAGATCCTCGCCAACTTGCAGCGCGTAGAGGAAGCGCTCGACGCCTACGCGCGCGGCCAGGGCTCGGACAAGATCGTGCAGGCGCTTGCGCCTCAGCTCCGGCAGATCCGTGGCGCGCTCCTGATGCTGGGCTGGGAGCGTGCCGTCACGGTGCTCGAGCACTGCCAGGCGCTGGTGGGTACGCTTGCCCATGGCAGCCCGGACATCGACTGGATCGCCGAAGGCCTCTCCAGCCTCGGGCTCTTCATCGCGCCCTGCCTGGAAGGTCGGGAGCCGCGCGCGCAGGCGATCGACATGTTCCTCGAGCGCTTCGAGAAGCGCGTTCCCGCCCAGCCGGTCGCTGCGGCGAACCCGCCTGCTCCCACCGACGAGCTGCTGCAGGTGTTCCTCGAGGAAGCGGCCGAGGTGCTTGCCACCATTGAAGGTGCGCTCGCAAATCCCGGGAGCGAGGAAGCGCTTGTCACGATCCGTCGCGGGTTTCATACGCTGAAGGGAAGCGGCCGGATGGTCGGCCAGACCGAGCTCGGCGAGGCCGCCTGGGAGGTCGAGCAGGTGCTGAACCGCTGGCTCGAGGACAAGAAACCGGCCACGCCCGAGCTTCTGGAGCTCGCGCGCACGGCAACTCGGCTCTTCGCGGATTGGACGGCGAAGCTTCGTGCCGGAGAGCCGCTTGTCGTCTACAGCGCGCCGATCAGCGCGCTCGCCCAGCGCCTGAAGCCCGGCGTCTTCGAGATCTATCTGAAGGAGGCGCGCACGCACATCGCAACGCTCGAGGCGCAATGCAGCCGCTGGTGTGCGAACCGTGGCACCTCGGCGTCCGATGAATTCATGCGCGCCGCGCATACGCTCGCGAGCAGCTCGCGCACCGCGGGCTTCGAGCCGATCGCCGCGCTCGCCGCGGCGCTCGAGCAATGGATGCCGCACGCGGGCCTGACGCTCGAGGATGCAGACGCGGCGCTCGTCGCTGGCGCCGTCGCAGAGCTGCGGGAGATGGTGGCGGCAGCCGGCAAGCGCCATGCGCTGCCCATCGCAGGGGAGACGGTCTGCGCCCTTCAGGCGCTCGCCGCACGGTTGCAGCCGCGGCGCAAACCGAAGGAAAAGCGCGTGATGCGCGACGACTTCGACCCGCAGCTTCTGCCGGTCTTCCTGGAAGAGGCGGCCGGGCTCGTTCCGCAGATCGCGGGCGATTTGCGCGCGTGGAAGGCGAGCCCCGGCGACAGCAAGCTCGCCGACTCCGTCAAGCGCGCGCTGCATACGCTCAAGGGCAGCGCGCGCATGGCGGGCGCGATCCGGCTCGGGGAGCTCACCCACCTCATGGAGAGCCGTATCGAGTTCGCCCTCGAGGCGGCCGACCTGTCGCCGGCAGTGTTCGAGGACCTCGAGGCGCAGATGGATCGCCTCTCCGGCGACCTCGACAAGCTGCGCCAGGCTCCGAAGCCGGTCGCCCCCGCAGCGTCCGCGCCGGCTGCGATGCTGCGGGTGAACGCCGAGCGCCTGGACGATCTGATCGCCGAATCGGGCGAGGTGGCCATCGCGCGCTCGCGCATCGAGGCGGAGCTGCGGCAGGTGAAGGGCTCGCTTGGCGAGCTCGATGAAAGCATCGGCCGGCTGCGTACCCAGCTGCGCGAGGTGGAGATCCAGGCCGACAGCCAGCTGCAATCGCGCCGCTCGGTGCTCGACCCGCGCGAGCAGGACTTCGATCCGCTGGAGTTCGACCGCTACACGCGGCTGCAGGAATTGACGCGCATGATGGCCGAAGGCCTGAGCGACGCGGCTTCGATCCAGCAGGGCCTCGCCAAGAATGTCGGCGAAGCCGATGCGGCGCTCTCGCAGCAGGCGCGGCTCGGCCGCGAGCTGCAGCAGGACCTGATGCGCATGCGGGCGCTGCCGTTCGCGACATTGGACGAGCGCCTGCACCGAATCGTCCGGCAGACCGCGCGCGAGCTCGGCAAGAAGGCCGAGCTCGAGATCCAGGGCAGCCAGGTCGAGCTCGACCGAAGCGTGCTCGAGCGGATCGCGGCGCCGTTAGAGCACCTGCTGCGCAACGCGCTTGCCCACGGCATCGAGATGCCGGATGCACGCGCTGCCGCGGGAAAGGGCGAGGCGGGACGCATCCTCATCGCCCTGCGGCAGGAAGCGAACGAGATCGTGGTGGTGGTCAGCGACGACGGGGCGGGCCTCGACGTCGAGCGCATGCGCGCCAAGGCGATCGACAAGGGGCTGATCGGCCCGGAGGCCGTGCTGAGCGAAGCCGAGCAGATGCAGCTCGTCTTCCTGTCGGGGCTCTCGACGGCCGAGGCGGTCACCGAGCTTGCCGGGCGCGGCGTCGGCATGGACGTCGTTCGCTCGGAAATCAACGCGGTCGGCGGACGAATCGAGGTGGCGAGTACCCGCGGCAAGGGCGTCACCTTCACCCTCTACCTGCCGCTCACGCTGGCGATCGCGCAGGGCGTGCTCGTGCGTGCAGGCAGCACGACGGCCGCGGTGCCTTCGGCGTCGGTGGAGCAGGTGCTGCGCGTCAAGGCGGATGCGCTCGTGTCGCTTTACGAGCAGGGGCGCGTCGAATTCCAGGGCCGCGACTATCCGCTGCACTATTTGAGGCAGCTTCTTGGCGAGCGCGGCGCCACGGATATCCGCGAGTACAACTCGGTGCTGCTGGTGCGCAGCGCGAACGAGCGGGCTGCCGTGCACGTCGACCAGCTCTTCGGCAATCGTGAGCTGGTGGTGAAGAGCATCGGTCCGCAGCTCTCGCGCCTTGCTGGCGTGATGGGGGCGACCGTCATGCCGGACGGCGCCGTGGTGCTGATCCTGAATCCGGTGCAGCTCGCCCAGCGGCAGAAGACGGCCGCCGGCGCGCCTGCCGAAACCACCGCGACCCGGCCAGCCGCGGCGAAGACGGTCATGGTGGTCGACGATTCGATCACGGTGCGCAAGATCACGAGCCGGCTCCTCGAGCGCGAGGGCTATCGCGTGCTCACCGCCCGCGACGGCGTCGATGCGCTCGAGCAGCTGAAGAACGAGCGTCCGGCCGTCATGCTGATCGACATCGAGATGCCGCGCATGGACGGCTTCGACCTTACGCGCAACGTGCGCGGCGACCCGCGCACGATGGAGATCCCGATCATCGTGATCTCGTCGCGCACGGCCCCCAAGCATCGCAGCCGCGCCACGGAGCTTGGCGTCAACGCCTATCTCGGCAAGCCGTTCGAGGAAGCCGAGCTCCTCAAGCAGATCGCAGCGTTGGCCCGTCCGTGAACATCGGCAAATACCCGGTCACTCGGGAGATCGGCGCCGGGGCGACGAGCAAGGTCTACCTTGCGCGGGATCCTTTCGCCAACCGCGACGTCGCCATCAAGGTGTTCCAGTTCGACAAGCAGGCCGATGCGCAGGAAGAGCGCATGGTGCACAAGTCGTTCGTGGCCGAGGCCTCGCTCGCCGGCAAGCTCAACCACCCGCACATCGTGGACATCTTCGACGCCGTGGTGGAACCCGACCGGAGCTATCTTGTAATGGAGTACGTGCCCGGCACGACGCTGGAGGCGTATGCCGAGCAGGACAAGCTGTTGCCGGTGACCAAGGTCGTCGAGATTGTCTTCAAGTGCATTCGCGCGCTGGAATACGCCTGCCGGCACGGCATCATTCACCGCGACATCAAGCCGGCGAACATCCTGCTCTCCGCAGCCGGCGAGACCAAGGTGAGCGACTTCGGCGCTTCCTTCCAGCAGAAGCTCACGCACACCACCCAGATCAGCGACGTCGGCTCGCCGGCCTACATGTCGCCCGAGCAGATCCGGGGCGAGACGCTGACGCACCAGACCGACATCTACTCGCTCGGCGTGACGATGTACAAGCTTCTCACCGGGCGGCTGCCCTTCGCGGCCGGCTCGCAGGTCGCGCTCACGTACGCCATCCTCAACACCGAGGCCGTTCGGCCGGCGAAGGTGCGGCCGGAGCTGCCCGGGCTCCTCGACGCCGTGGTGATGAAGGCGATGGAGAAGGACCTGGCGGCGCGCTATCCGTCGTGGCTCGAATTCGGCCGCGACCTGGGCCAGGCCTTCGCGAGCTTGAGGCTCGCGGGCGCGACGGTTTCGGACTCGGAGAAGTTCACTCGCCTGCGCGATTGCCCCTTCTTCGAGGACTTCAATGACGTCGCGCTCTGGGAGCTGATCCGCATCGGCACCTGGAAGCCCATAGCGGCGCCGAGCGTCCTTATCCGGGAGGGCGAGGCGGGTGACGACTTTTACTTTCTGGTCGACGGCGAAGTCGACGTGACGCTCGGGGGCAAATCCCTTGCCACGGTGAAGGCGGGCCGCTGCTTCGGCGAGCTCCTCTACTTCGCGGACCGCGCGCAACGCCGCACGACGACCGTCGCGAGCCGCGGCCCGATCACCGTCATGCAGATCAAGGGTGAGGCGATGCGCGCAGCTTCGGACGCATGCCAGTCGGCTTTCAACAAGGCCTGCATGCGCGTCCTGATCGAGCGGCTCGTCTACTCGAACGAGCGCCTAGCGCAAGCGGCTTAGAGCGGGTCCCAGCTGAAGACGTCCTGCGAGCGTTCGAGCGGGTAGAAGTGGGCCCGCAGGGCCGGCATGGCGTGGGATGCGACGCTTTGCGGCGTCCAGCCGCCGTCGCGATGCACCGAGCGAAGCGGCCGGTTCTGCGAGAAAAGGAAGATCTCGTTCGCGCGGACGCCGAAAATCTGCCCGGTCACGTCCTTCGCGGCCTCTGACACCAGGCAGACCGCGAGAGGTGCGATCTTGGCCGTTTCCATGGTCTTGAGCTTCTCCACGCGGGCTTTCTGATCCTGGGTCTCGGTCGGGATGGAGCCAATCATCCGGCTCCAGGCGAAGGGCGCTATGCAGTTGGAGCGCACATGGTACTTGGCCATGTCGAGGGCAATGGATTTCGACAGGCCGGCGATGCCGAGCTTCGCCGCCGAGTAGTTGGCCTGCCCGAGGTTGCCGACCAGGCCCGACGTGGAGGTCATGTGCACGTAGGCGCCGGATTCCTGCGACTTGAAGTGAGGCGCCGCGGCGCGCGCCACGTAGAACGAGCCGTTCAGGTGCACGTCGATCACCGCGCGCCATTCGTCGACCGACATGTTGAAAAAGAAGCGGTCGCGCAGGATGCCCGCGTTGTTGACCACGGCGTCGATCCGTCCGAAGTGATCGAGTGCCGCCTGCACGATATGGTTTGCCGACGTCCAGTCGGCGACGCTGTCCGTATTCGCCGCCGCCATGCCTCCGGCAGCCTTGATTTCGTCAGCGACTTTCTGCGCGGGCCCCGCGCTCGCGCCTTCGCCTTTGACCGAGGTGCCGAGATCGTTGACCAGCACCTTTGCGCCGGCGGCGCCCATGGCGAGCGCGAAATCGCGGCCGATGCCGCCGCCCGCACCGGTGACGAGCACGACTTTGCCTTCGAGCATGGCCGTATTATGCCGGGCGCCATGCTCGGCTCCGCGCTCAACCCCGCCTCGGTAGCGATCGTCGGCGCCTCCGACAATCCGCATAAAGTCGGGGGGCGGCCGATCCTCTACCTGCAGCGCTACGGTTATCGCGGCGCGATCTATCCCATCAATCCGGCGCGCACTATCGTGCAGGGGCTGCGCGCTTTTTCCAGCCTGCACGAAACGCCGCAGGCGCCTGAGCTCGCCATCGTTGCCGTCGCGGGCGAAGAAGCCGTCAATGCCGTAGAGGCGTGCGCCGCCCGCGGCGTGAAGGTGGCCGTGGTCATGACCTCGGGCTTCGGCGAGACCGGAGCCGATGGGCTAAAGAAACAAAAGCAGATGGTCGACGCAGCGCACCGTGCGGGCATGCGGCTCATCGGCCCGAACTGCCAGGGGCTCGCCAACTTCGCCACTGGCGTGGTGGCCAACTTCTCGACCATCTTCAACGAGCTCGAGGCGCGCGACGGGCCGGTGGCGATCGTCAGCCAGAGCGGCGCGAATTCGCAGGCGATCTACACGCTGCTGCGCGACAAAGGCGTCTATGCGCGCCATGTCCACGCCACGGGAAACGAGGCCGACGTGACCGTCGCCGACCTTGCCGCTGCCGTGGTGTCCGATCCGGGCGTGCGCCTCGTGCTGCTCTATATGGAGGCGATCAAGGATCCGGCCACGCTCGCGTCGGCCGCTGCCGAGGCGCGGCGCCGCAGCGTGCCGATCGTCGCGCTCAAGGCCGGCCGCACGGCGAGCGGGCAGAAGGCGGCGAGTACGCATACCGGAGCCCTGGCAAGCGAAGACCGGGTGGTCGACGCCTTCTTCGAGCGCCACGGCATCTGGCGCGCAGCCGATCCGCACGAGCTCGTGCGCGCCGCCGAGCTCTACCTTTCGGGCCGCCGGCCCCGCGGCAAGCGGCTTGTCTTCATCAGCAATTCGGGCGCGAGCTGCGTGATGGCTGCCGACTATGCCGAGCAGCACGCGATTCCGCTGGCCGCGATCTCCGATCGCGCGAAGGCACGACTGAGGGAGGCATTGCCTGCCTTTGCATCGCTCGCCAATCCGATCGACATGACCGGCGCGCTGCTCGGCAATGCAGGCTTGCTCAGCGCGGTGCTTCCCATCGTCGGCAACGACGCGCAGAGCGATGCCGCTGTGCTCGCATTGCCGGTGGCGGGGACAGGCTATGACATCCCGCGTTTTGCGGGCGATCTTGCTGCCTTCGGCGAGCGATTCAACCAGCCGGTGGCCGTCGCTGCGCCACAAGCTGCAGTGAGAGAAGCGTTCGCCAAGGCGGGCATAGCGACGTTTGCGCGCGAAGGCGA
>DASQGW010000087.1:0-42652 GCA_035632415.1 Burkholderiales bacterium
ACCATGTTGTCCTGCTTGTCGCCGCGCAGGCCGTGCTGCGGGCCGAACGCCGCGGTGAGCTTCACCTCCGGCAGCCGGGCGAGCGCGTCGAGCGAATGCTCGAGCGTGCGCGTGACCGAGGCCGGATGCGCGAGCAGCGCGACGCGCTTTCCCTTGAGCGGCCGGCGCAGCGCCCCCTCCTCGATCAGGCGGTCAATGCCGAACTTCATCGAGCTCGAGGGCGAAGGCGCTGGCATGGTGGAAGTCGGGCTTGCCCGGCGCGTGGCGCAGCGCCCAGTACGAGATCGCGCCGCCTTCTTCCTCCATCACCGCGGCGAGTCCGATGGCGAGCGGCGCATTTCGATAGCCCTGCGACAACCTCGGCAAATCGGCGAGCGCATAGAGGTCGAGGCGTCCCGGACCCGACTGGATCGCGATCTGCGGGTTCGCCGATTCATCGGCCAGCGCGACGCCCTCGCGGTACTTGCTGAACGCATAGATCGTCCACTCGCCCGATGGCGACAAATTGATTTCGTGGTAGGCGGCCCGGTTCTTCTCGCGCACGAAGAGCTCGCAGCATGTGTGGCGCCAGAGCTTCCAGCCGATGCGCGCAGGACCGGGCGGCGGCACGCGGAGCCCGGCAATCTGGCCGCTGATGCAATAATGCAGCGCGAGCTTTTCTTCGGTCGTACGCGTCGCATGCACGGCGATCCCGGTGACCGCATGGCTCGGCGTATCCGGATGGCAGACCAGCTCGACCATCTAGAGGATGATCTCGCGCGCAGCGCCGCGCACGTCCATCTCGAACTCGAGATCCACGACCGGCGGCGCGGCCAAGTGCCACGAGACGCCGCCGCCCGCGGCGCCGCGCGCCGCGATCTCCGGGCCGATGAGCGGGCCGATGTCGTGCACCGTATAGGCCTGCGTGCTGATCGCGTCCTGCCATGAGAATCCAAGGGCCTTCAAGCGCTCGCCCATGAGCTCGACGACGAAGCGCACCTTGTCGCGCAAGCCCTCCGGCGACACGTCGCGGTAGCGCACCGTGCGCGAGGCGTAGTCCTCGACGCCGCCGCGCGCTTCGGCACCGCCGGCGACGATGAAGCTGCCGCGGCGCGACTTCGCCGGCACGGTATAGGAAAACGCGTAGAGCACCGGCTCGCGGGGCTTGTCGTAGCGCGGGCAGACGTTGGTGCGAGCAACGGGATTCGCGTCGTTCCGGAAGATGCCCCAGCGTTCGAGCGTCTTCACATACTGGCGGTTGAAATCGTCGAACCCTTTTTCGCTGAACGGCTCCGGCGATCGAAGCTCGCATGCGGCAAATGCAGTCGAAGGTCGGCCAAGGCTCGCGATGTGCGCCTCGACCGCGGCGAGCCCCGCGGCGAGCGGCAGCGGCCGCGCCAGTCGCGCCCGCTCGATCTCGAAGCCGGGCTCGGCCGCGACACCGCTCGAGAATTGGAACCCCGCCTTGATGTAGCGGTAGCCGCCGTCCCTGAACGCGATGACGTCCATCTAGCGCTGGAGCTGGATGCTGCCGTTGACGGTCACCGTGACCTGCGACACGCCGGCTTCGACAGCGACTGGCGCAGCGCGAGCGGCCGCCATTTCATATTGCATCGGCCGCGGCCCGCCGCCCCCGGCGCCGATATTGAGCTCGCGAATGCCGTAGCCCTTCGCCTTGAGCGCCTTGCGCACAACCTCGGCACGCGCCTCGAATGCGCTCAAGGCTTCCGCGATCAGCGCGTCTTCCGCCGCCCGCCGGGTCTGCGGCGCAAGCCGCATCGCCATGCTTCGCACATTGAGGCTTTGCTGCAGCTGCCCGATCAGCTTCGCCGCTGCAGCGACATCGCCGCTCTCGAGCCGAAGCTCCTGCGACACTTGCCACCCTTCGATGCGCCCCTCCTTGCCGCGTTGAGGGAATGTCTGGTAGTTGCCCGAGCGAAGCTTCACCGCCGGCACTGCCTTTGCGGTTTTCAGCGCCTCGGCCATCTTTTTATTCACGGCCGAGGCGAGCTCGGCGGGGTTCGCGCCTTGCGCTTCGGCGGCGAGCACGGCGACGAGCTGGTCGTTCTCCACCTCGCGGCTCGCCTCGGCCTGCAGATTCACTACATCGGCGACCGGCTCATGGTGCTGTGCATGGA
This sequence comes from Burkholderiales bacterium, assembly GCA_035632415.1. Lineage (GTDB taxonomy): Bacteria > Pseudomonadota > Gammaproteobacteria > Burkholderiales > SG8-39 > SCGC-AG-212-J23. The sequence continues at coordinate 2,118 of DASQGW010000087.1, forward strand.
CCGTGGGCGATAACGCCGTGAGAAAAGCAGCGATGAATGCGCGCATGGGCGCATTATCGCGTGGCGGCGGCCAATCCCTCGATTTTCTGCGTCGCCCGCGCGAGCACGGCAATGAATTCGCGCGCCGCGCGCGCACGGCCGAGGGCATTGAGGTGCCCGCCGTCACTCGTGTACTCGGGCGAAAGCGCAGGTGCGCTCACGCCTTCCCAGGTGACGGTGGCCACGGTTCCGTCCGGCTTGGTGGATTCGAGCCGGGCGAGGTCGAAGATCGGCTCGCGGCCGGCATAGGTGCCCCGCAGGAGCCGGTTGTACTCGTCGCGGCGCACGTTCTCGACGGTGCCATAGGGCGAGCGGCCGAGAAGGCGCTTCACCCAGGCCTTGGGGCCGGTCTGGACGGTCGTGAGCGGAAGGGTGACATGGACGAAGACGGTGCGCGGATTCTTCGCACGCAGCTCGCTGATCACCATGCGGTATTGGTCGAAGAGCGCGGCGACGTCCGTGTCGGCGTCGATGTCGACATAGCAGAATTTGACGAGCGCAATGTCATAGCGGGAGCCTGTCCCGACCGAGCGCCTGAAGTTCTCGAGCTTGCGCAGCGGATCGCCGTTCTCCGGCACAAATTCGTCCTTGACGAAGACCGGCACCCCGGCGCGCGCGGAGAGCTCCTTCACGCCCTGCAGGATGTTTGCGCCCACCGATTGGTGAGCAAAATAGATCCGCTCCTGCGCCATGCGCTGGAGATCGGCGCGCAGGGCCGGATCGGCTGCGTGCAAGGCGGGGCTCGAGGCAAGAAGCGCGGCCATGAGCGCGGAACGAAGCATCCGCATCGATGATAGGCAGCGCATCGAACGCCCCCGACGGCGGCGCCTGCGCCGTTCGAACTATGGTTATAGTCCGGCGACATGAGCCACGCCTTCCATCGCCATCCATTGCACGGCTATCCGGTGGCCGTGGCGGGCGACGGCGTCTACCTCTACGACCGCGAAGGACGGCGTTATCTCGACGCTTCCGGCGGCGCTGCAGTGAGCTCGCTCGGCCACTCCGATCGCGCGGTGATCGATGCGATCACGCGGCAGCTCGAGGCGCTGCCGTTCGCGCACACCTCGTTCTTCACCAACGAGCCGATGGAGCAGCTCGCCGACGCGCTTGTCGCGCACGCGCCAAAACCTCTCGACCGCGTGTACTTCACTTCCGGCGGATCCGAAGCGATGGAGGCGGCCCTCAAGCTCGCACGCCAGTACTTCGTCGAAAAAGGCGAGCCGCAGCGCGCGCACCTCATCGGCCGGCGGCAGTCCTATCACGGCAATACCCTCGGCGCCCTTGCCGTCGGCGGCAACTTCTGGCGGCGCAGGCAGTTCGAGCCGCTCCTCACCGAGGCTACGCATGTGTCGCCCTGCTATCCGTACCGCGAGCGGCGCGAAGGCGAGAGCGACGCGGCGTACGTCGAGCGGCTCGGCGCGGAGCTCGAGTCGGCGATCGCACGCCTCGGCGGCGACAGAGTCATCGCCTTTGTCGCCGAAACGGTCGCAGGCGCCACGCTCGGCTGCGCGCCACCGGTGCCGGGATATTTCAGGCGCATGCGCGAGATCTGCGACCGGCACGGCCTCCTTCTCATCCTCGACGAAGTGATGTGCGGCATGGGCCGCTGCGGCACGATGTGGGCGTTCGAGCCCGAAGGCGTCGTACCCGATATCGTGACCATCGCGAAAGGCCTCGGCGCCGGCTACCAGCCGATCGGCGCCATGGTCGTTGCCAAGCCGATCTACGAGACCATTACTCGCGGCAGCGGCTTCTTCCAGCACGGCTCCACCTATCTCGGCCACGCTGCTGCATGCGCGGGCGCTCTCGCAGTGCAGCACCGTTTGACCGACGACGGTGTCCTGAACCGCGTGCGGCCGATGGGCGAGCTGCTCGAGAGGGCCCTTTGTAGTGCATTCAACGACCATCCCCAGGTGGGCGAGATCCGCGGCCGAGGTCTCTTCTGGGCGCTGGAACTAGTCGCTGATAGGACAACGAAAAAGCCCTTCGACCCGGCCCTGCGCCTGCACGCACGGATAAAGCAGGAAGCGCTGAAAGCGGGCCTGCTCTGCTATCCGATGGGCGGCACCATCGACGGCGAGCGCGGCGACCATGTGCTCCTCGCCCCGCCCTTCGTCATCGAGCCGCCACAGATCGAGGAACTTGTGCACAAGCTAGGGACCGCGATCCAAAGCGCACTAATTAATACCTGAGCCGCGCGCTTCGCAGTACGCTCACCCTGCCGCCATGCGAACGCAAACCACACTCGTCATCAACCCGAAGGGCGGCTCTGGCAAGACGACGGTCGCGACCAACCTGGCGAGCTACTTCGCCTCAAACAAGGTCCCGACCACCTTGATGGACTACGACCCGCAGGGCTCGAGCCTGAACTGGCTCAAGCAGCGGCCGATCCATTTGCCCCGCATCCACGGCGCGAACGCTGCGCCCGCGAAGCCGGGCCGCATGCGCAGCATGGACATGCGCGTGCCGGAAGACACACGCCAGCTGGTGATCGATGCCCCGGCGGGCGCGTCGGGCCTGCTTCTCCAGGAAATGCTCTCGCGGACGAATTTCATCCTGATCCCGGTGGCGCCGTCGTCCATCGACATCCACGCCACTGCGAACTTCATCCGCGACCTGCTCCTCGCCGGCCGCATCCGCGCGAACAACATCCGGCTTGCCGTCGTGGCGAACCGCGTGAAGAAGGCGATGCCGGTCTACCAGCCGCTCGAGCGCTTCCTCAATTCGCTCAACCTGCCGATGCTCGCGCGGATCTCCGATTCCGAGGTGTATGTCAGCGCCGCCGAGAGCGGCACCGGCGTGTTCGAAATGGAGTTCGCCGCCTCCGCGGCCGAGCGCCAGCAGTTCATGCCGATCGTGGAGTGGATCGAGACGCCGCAGTTCATCGTCGACTCCAGGGCGCCGCTCCTTGCCGTGCATCCGGCGATCTCGGTGCCGAACCGCAGCACGCTGCGGATCGTGACTAAGAGCCTCTAGGCCACACTTCGCTCGCCACCTCGACGATCCGCTCGAGCTTGCGCCACTGCTCGTCCTCGGTGAGCTTGTTGCCGTGATGGGTGCTGGCGAAGCCGCATTGCGGCGACAGGCACAGGTTCTCGAGCGGCACGATCTTCGCCGCTTCGTCGATGCGCCGCTTGAGCGCGTCTTTGCCTTCCAGCGTGCCCGATTTCGTGGTGACGAGGCCCAGCACGACTTTCTTGCCTTTGGGTAGCAGCCGCAACGGCGCGAAGCCACCCGCACGGTCGCTATCCCATTCCATGAAAAAACCATCGACGTGTGCGGAGAACATCGCCTCGACCACCTGGTCCTGGTAGCCGCCGGCGGCGAACCAGGTGCTGCGGAAATTGCCGCGGCAGGTATGCATGGTCACGCCGAGATCGGCGGGCCGGTCCTTGAGCGCTGCGTTGATGGCGTCGGCATACGCGCGCGGCAGATCCCCGGGATCATCGCCATTCTTCTTGAAGTTCTCGCGCACCTTTTCGTCGCACAGGTACGAGAAGCCGACGTCGTCGAGCTGCAGGTAGCGGCAGCCCGCGTCGTATAGGTAGCGGATCGCCTTCCGATAGGCGGCGCCGAGATCGGCCCAGAATTCCTCGAGCTCGGGATAGACCGTGCGCGAGATGGCGTTGCGCCCGCCGCGGAAGTGCGCCGAGCCCGGTGACGGCATGGTGAACTTCGGCATGCGCTTCGCCACCGACTTGAGGTAGGCAAAGTGATCGACCATGATCGGCCGCGAGCAGCCGATCCTGCCCGCCACGCTCACCATCGGCGGCACGTCTTGCGCATTGAATGTCATTCCCGTGACCGGGACGAGCTCGATGCCGTCCAATTGCTTCAGAAAATCCAGATGCCAGAAGTCGCGGCGGAATTCGCCGTCGGTCACCGCCTGCAGGCCGACCGCCTCCTGCTTGTTCACGGCCTGCGCGATCGCGCGGTCCTCGACCTTCTTGAGCTCAGCCGCCGGCAGCTTTCCCGCCTTGTGCGCTGCGCGCGCCTCATGCAGTTCCTTGGGTCGCAAGAGGCTGCCGACCTGGTCGGCATGGAAAGGCGGCCGGGGCAACGTCGTCTGCGCCATGGCAGCTAGTTTGTCTGAGCGAGCCGGGCGTCGGCAAGCACGAGGCGATCGACCACGTTGTGCAAGAGCGCCCAGAGGAAGCGCAGCTGGCAGCGCGCCTGCACCTGCTCGAGCGCGGCGCGCTCGAACGTGGCGAGCAGCAGATCTCCCGCCGATTCCACGGTCGCCTGGCGCTCGAGCGAGCCATTGCTGATGAAGCTCATCTCGCCGAAGAACTCGCCGGCGTGGATCACGTTGAGGAGCCGCCCGCGCTTGGTCACCTTGGCCTCGCCCTTGGCGAGGAAGTACAGCCGGTCACTTTGCTCGCCTTCGCCGATGATCACCTGGTTGGCCGGCGCACGGCTCCACTGCCCCGCCTTGACGAGCGCCCACAGCTCCGGCTCGCTAAGCGATGAGAGCATCTTGACGCGCTTCAGCGTCTCGAATTTCTCGCTGTCGGGCACGGCCTGCTGCGACGAGCGAAGCCGCCCGATGCTCGCGAGGTCGAGCGCGAAATCCGCCCAGCTCGCATAGCGCTCCTCGGGCTTCTTGGCGAGCGCGCGCATCACCACCGGATCGAGCGCCGCCGGCACGCCCGGCTGCAGCCGGCTGGGCGGGATAACCGGATCATTCAATATCTTCTTGAAGAGCGCCGGCAGCGTGCGCGCGACAAACGGGCGAAGCCCGGTGAGGAGCTCGTAGAGCACGATGCCGAGGCAGTACATGTCGCTGTGGTGCGTGAGCGGTTTCTCCTCGACCTGCTCAGGCGACATGTAGGACGGCGTGCCCAGGCGCAGCGTCTGGACGGTCTCGCCGTGCTGCAGATACGCGGCGCCGAAGTCGCCGATCTTGATGTCGGTGCCCTCGCCCACCATGATGTTCGCCGGCTTGATGTCCCGGTGCACGATGCCGCGGCGGAAGGCGTAATCCAGAGCGCCGCAGCACTTGAACGCCACCTCGACGGCGCTGTCGACCGGCAGCAGGTTCTTGCCGCTCACGTAGGGCGCAAGATTTCCGCCGGGCACGTATTCCATGACGATGTGCCCTTCCTCGTCGGTCAGCACCGCGTCGTAGATCGCGACGATGTGCGGATGGTCGAGCTTGCCCGCGAGCGAAGCCTCCACCTGGAACTGCGGCCGGTAGACGCGCTGGAACTCCGGATGCTTGAAGAACTCGGGCTTGATGACCTTCAGCGCGACCTCGCGCGAGGCGAAGCTGTCGCGCGCGAGGTAGACCGTCGCCGCAGCGCCCCGGCCGAGCGGCTTCACCACCTCGTACTTGCCGATGCGCGCAGGAAGCTGCGCGGGCGTCGCGCCCGCGGGCTTTTCGACCTTCGGCTCGCTGATGAGTTCCTGTTGTTCCATCCCCACGCCGAGGCTAGCGAACCCCGGCGTGGGCCGCTATAGGGATGTTCCCGTAGGCTGTAAGGCTTGGTTAACTAAGGTTATTTTGCCGCCGCGGGGAAAGCCGGAAGCTTGCCGATGTCGCGCGGGTCGTGCTGGATGATCACCGTCGCCTTGAGGTTCTTTTCGATCTGCTTGATGCGCTCGATCCAGTCGCCCTTGCCGCTAAGGAGCGTCGCATTCGGGAACGGGGCAAGCTAGCCCGTAGGGTCGGCATGGAAGTGACTGATGCCGACGTACTTCACCTCCTCGCGGAAATCGCTATCGTGGAATCTGTACTACTCCAGTAAGCGCTTTCAGGCGGCTTGATCCGCCATCGTGGCGCCCCGGGCCATCATGACCTTGCGCACGCACTGCGCCATCTTGTCGCTCTTCGCGAGCGCTGCGCTTCGGCTTGCCGTACGCCGGCTTCCATGAGAGCAGTGGCGATCTCGGCGGCAGTCGCCGCGCCGCTAGCCATCAGCTGCACACCGAAGTCCCCTGCCGCCCGCAGCATCGCGCCGCCCGGCAGGGCGCGAGACACCGGTTCGACCCCTGCAAACGCCGCTCGGAAAAGCGCGGCGGTCGCCTGCGCGCCGGAGGTCACGGCTTCCTTCCCGGCGTCGGCCATTTTGGCCGCCGTCCCGGAAGTCCAGTTTTCCTCGTCCCGCGCGACGAGGCTGATGTCCGCTCGATCGCACATGCAGTCGCGAGTGAGCTCGTCGATGATCTTCTGCGCGTCCACCGGACGCTCCACAACGAAAGCGAGCACCTTGGCCATGGCTATCCTCTCGGGTGATTGAGCGGTGCCGCGCAAGGGTCGTGCCTGGTCACTGCGTTTTCGGCGGTTCCGGAAGCTGCTCGAGAAGAACATCGATGATTTGGAGCATCAGCCCCTCGGGAATCGCTTCCTCTCCCAGGATGTAGCGCCTCAGAAGCCGCTCGCTCACTCCCAGCCGGAGGCCAAATTCGGTATTCCACCGACTTGAGCTGCCGTACGCGCCAGGACCCGCCTGGGGTCAGACAGAGCTGATCTCGATGCGCCGGGGCTTGGCATGCTCGGCCTTCGGGATGCGCACCTTCAGCACGCCCTGCTTGAGGTCGGCCGTCAGCTTGGCCGTGTCGAACTCCCGCGAGAGGGCGAACACCCGTCGATAGCGAGAGCGCGCCACTTCGACGTGCGTAGCCTCCATTTCCTTCGGCATCTCGAGGGCGATCTGGCCGTCGATGAACAGATTCTCGCCGTCCACATGCAGGTCGAGACGTTCCTTGGGCACCCCCGGCAGGTCGGCGTAAAGGGTGATGCCGCCTTCATCCTCGAGTACATCCACCGGGGGCAGGAGGGAAGGCTCATCGCTCGTCGTGGCTTCCCGGTTCCGGTCCGCTGCGTCTCTCTCATCCATGACGTTTCCCTCTCAATTGACATCAATGCGGCGCGGCAGCGCCGATTCCTGGCGTTTGATGCTCACGTGCAGGACGCCTTCCCGGTACGTGGCGCGCACTTCGTTAGGGTCCAGGTCGTCCGAGAGCGAGATCACCCGGTGGAACCGACCCGCAAAGCGCTCGTGCGCATGGATGCTCGCCCGCTCGTCTTCTCGCGGAAGATCCGCAGCGCGCTCGCCGGAGATGCTGAGCACGCCACGCTCGAGCTGAATGTCGATGTTCTTCGGGTCGAGGCCAGGGGCAAAGCCGTAGATCTCGACCGATTGAGGCGTACTTGCCACGTTGAGTGCCGGGAAACCGCCCCGCGCAAACCCGCGGATGCTGGGTGAAAGCTCGAGCGCTTGCTGCATCTGGCGCTGCAGGCGTTCCACGTCTGCGAACAGGTCGCGGGGAAACAGAGAAAATTCCATGCGCCGTCCTCCAGTGATAGAGCTTGCTGGGCCGTTAGATGGGTCCTGCGCGCAGATTTCAAGGCCTTGAAAACTCCCGGCTAGCCATTACTTACGCTGGCTTGGCCTGAAGCTTTTCAGAGCGGCTTCCCTAAGGCCGACAGCACGCCCGCCACACCGCGGCCGATAGCATTCCCGTGCGCCGATAGGATTACGGCTAGCAAACCCACCGTCGCACGGAGAACCTGGCATGTTCAAGTCATTCTTTCCCTCGCCCCGGAGCTTCTTCACTTCCGCCGTCGCCTGGGCGCTGGCCGTCGTCCTGTTCTGGTTCCTCGTTGCCCGGCATTGGGGAGGCGTCTTCGGGCTGCCGAATCCTCCGGCCAATACGCCTCCGATCATCGGCGTGCAGGTCTTCTGGTCTGGCCCGTTCCTCTGGTTCTACCTCTATTTCGCGCTCGCCGTCGCCTTGTTCGCGGGTTTCTGGGCCGCTTACGCACCGCACCCCTGGTTCCACTGGTCGGTACTCGGCTCCGCCTTCATCATTTTCGCGACCTATTTCCAGGTCGAGGTGAGTGTCGCGATCAACAACTGGTTCGGGCCTTTCTACGACCTGATCCAGGCCGCCGTGTCCCGGTCGCGGCCCGTCACGACGCAGGAATTCGTGAACGAGCTGCTCGTCTTCGCCGGGATCGCGTTCGTCGCCGTTTTCGTCGGGATCATGACGCGGTTCTTCGTCAGCCATTACGTCTTCCGCTGGCGTACGGCGATGAACGACCTTTACACGGCCAATTGGAGCCGCATCCACGGCGTCGAAGGCGCAGCGCAGCGGGTTCAGGACGACACGATGCGCTTTGCCTCGACCATGGAGGGCTTGGGCGTGAGCTTCATCGACGCAATCATGACGCTGATCGCCTTCCTGCCCGTGCTTCACAGCCTTGAGAGCCATGTCTCGGAGCTCCCCGTGATCGGCGCCATCCCGTATCCGCTGGTGACGGCATCGGTCGTCTGGTCGTTGTTCGGCACGCTTTTCATGTACGTGATCGGCATCCGCCTGCCGAATCTCTACTTCAACAATCAGCGCGTCGAGGCGGCTTACCGCAAGGTGCTGGTGATGGGCGAGGAACGGCCCGAGGAAGCCGGCCCGCCGGCACTGCAGGAGCTCTTCCGGGCCGTGCGCGACAATTACTTCCGGCTCTACTGGAACTACACGTACTTCAACCTGGGAAGGATCTTCTACCTGCAGGCGGACAACATCTTTCCCTACATCATCCTGATTCCCAGCCTCGTGGCGGGAAAGATCACCCTGGGACCGATGCAGCAGATTCTGCGCGCCTTCAACGAAGTTCGCTCTGCGTTCCAGTTCCTGATCAATTCCTGGGCGACGATCGTCGAAATGCAGTCCATCTACAAGCGGCTGCGCGCTTTCGACGCGGTCCTGCACCATGAGCCGCTCGGGGCGATCGAGGTGCCGGGCACCGCCGCTGGCTGAGGCGACGCAGCTACGTTGATAGAAATAAGAGAGGCTTAGCAGTCGCTAGGCCTTTGTACGTTTGGCGCGCCCGGCAGGAAATCTCCATCAACCCTCGGTGCGGCTTGCACTGCGCCGGGCGGTGGCAATACTGTGCGACAGCGCACGGATACCGGAAGCTGGAAGGAGGATACAGAAGGGCTGTCTTCATCGCCTTGCGATTGGAGATCCAAAAATGCTCAGAAGAATTCCCGCGTTGCTATTCGCGGCGCTACTCGCTGCCGGTGCGCTTGGCACGCTCGCGGCTTGCAACACGATGGAAGGCGTAGGTCAGGACATCCAGCAGGGTGGTCGAGCGATCAAAGACGAGGCGCGGGAGCAAAGGGACAAGCGTTAACCGCAAGCCGTGCGCTGCCCATTATTCCTCGCGTTTCTCGCCCTTGCATTGGCAGCGCCAACAGCCGCTCGGGCGAGCGATCCCGAACAGCGCGCGCTGTTCATGCAAAAGCACCCGTGTCCGGCGAACGGCAAGACCGGCGGGGTTTGCTCCGGCTACGTGGTCAGTCATGTCGTGCCGCTTTGCTCCGGTGGCAGGGATCTTCCGAGCAACATGCGATGGCAGCCGGTCGCGGAAACGCGGGCAAGCGCTCGCGAGAAGCACCAGCTTTGCCACCGGACTAAGGCAAGGCTCTGATTCTCACCTCGACAAGGTGTTCCTGCCGGTCGTCCACCAAGTCAATGACGTGTTCGGACTCGGCGCTGGCGCTTTCGTCGCGCAGCACCGCGATGCGGTAAACCGTGTCGCCGTACCGGTAGCGCAGCTTGAATCCCGGCCAATGCGGCGGCAGGCACGGCACGAGCCGCAGCTTGTCGCCCTCGAGCCTCAAGCCGAGGAGTGATTCCACCGCGAGCTGGTACATCCATCCCGCCGAACCGGTGTACCAGGTCCAGCCGCCGCGGCCGATGTGCGCCGCCGCCGCGTAGACGTCCGCCGCCATCACGTAGGGCTCCACTTTGTACGCGGCGACGGCGGCCGCGGAGCTCGCATGGTTCACGGGATTGATCATGGCAAAGAGCTCCCAGGCACGCCGCGCATCGCCCAGCTGCGCGAACGCCATCGCTGCCCAGATGGCTGCATGGGTGTACTGGCCGCCGTTCTCGCGCACGCCGGGCACGTAGCCCTTGATGTACCCGGGATTGGAGCTCCCCTTGTCGAACGGCGGATCGAGAAGCTGGACGAGGCCCTGGCTGCGGCGCACCAGATGCCGGTCGAGTGCCTCCATCGCGCTGCGTGAGCGCGCCGGGTCGCCGGCGCCGGAGAGCACCGACCAGCTCTGCGCGATCGAATCGATGCGGCATTCGGCGCTGCCGGCGGACCCGAGCGGCGTGCCATCGTCGAAGTACGCGCGGCGGTACCACGCACCGTCCCAGCCGTGCTGTTCCAGGCTGCCGCGCAGCCGCGCCGCTTCGCTCTCGCATCTCTCGGTGAATTGAAAGTCGCCGCGCGCGCGTGCAAGCCGGCTGAAGCGCAGCAGCACGTCGTACAGAAAGAAGCCGAGCCAGACGCTTTCGCCCTTGCCTTTGGCGCCTACCTGGTCCATGCCGTCGTTCCAGTCGCCGGAGCCGATGAGCGGCAGCCCGTGCTCGCCAAAGCGCAGGCCCTGCTCGATCGCGCGCACGCAGTGCTGATAGAGGTTCGCGCTTTCGCTCGAGTGCGTAGGCAGCCCGTAGTAGGAGTCCTCCTCCGGGTTCACCGGCCGTCCGTCGAGAAAATGAACCACCTCCTCGAGCACCGCCGCATCGCCGGTGGCGAGCACATAGCGCGACGTGGCCCAGGCGAGCCACAGGTAATCGTCCGAGCAATGCGTGCGCACGCCGCGACCCGCGGGCGGATGCCACCAGTGCTGTACGTCGCCGTCCCTGAACTGGTGCGCCGCGCACGCAAGCAGGTGGTTCCGCGCGAGGCCCGGCTCGGCATGCAAGAGCGCGATCACGTCCTGCAGCTGGTCGCGGAAGCCGAAAGCGCCGCCGGATTGGTAGTGGCCGCTGCGCGCCCAGAGGCGGCAGGCAAGCGTCTGGTATACGAGCCAGCCGTTCGCGAGCAGGTCGAAGGAGCGCTCGGGCGTTTCCACCTGCACCGCGCCGAGCGTGCGCTCCCAGTATTTCTCGACCTTCTCCAGCGCGCGGCGCGGCGCCAGCCTTGCGCTTCCCGCGATGCCCAGCGTGAAGACGATCTCGCGCTCCTCGCCGTCGGCAAGATCGAAGGCGACCTGCAGCGCGCCGCACGGATCGAGCCCGGCGCCGACCTTGTTCGAGAGCTGCGTGCGGCGCATCGCGGCGGGATTGGCGAGCGTGCCGTTCCTCCCGAGGAATTCCGTGCGGTTCGCGCTCACCGTGCGGGTCGCATCGTCGATGTGGAAGAACGCCGTCCGGTCGGCGAACTCGCCGTTGTAGGCGTTGGCCGCGTAGAGCGCGCCGCTCGCGGGGTCGATCTCGCTCACGACGTGCATGGCGGTTTTCGGCCGCAGGTCGCCCAGCACCCACTCGACGTAGCCGGTAGCCGAGAGGCGGCGCCGCCGGCCCGAGCGGTTGGCGATCTTCAGCACCGAGAATTTGACCGGCGCATCCAGGTCGACGTAGATGCGCAGCTCCGAGCGAATGCCCCGCTCGCTGTGCTCGAAGACGCTGTAGCCGAAGCCGTGGCGCGTGACGTAGCGCCCGGCGCCGCCGCAGGGACGCGGCGTGGGCGACCAGAACTCACCGCTATCCTCGTCGCGCAGGTAGAACGCTTCACCGCTCGCATCGCCCACGGCGTCGTTGCCCCAAGGGGTGAGCCGGAACTCGTGCGCGTTCTCGCTCCAGGTGTAACCCGGGCCGCTCTCCGAGACGACGCTGCCGAAATGCGCGTTGGCGAGCACATTCACCCACGGCGCCGGCGTCGCTTGCGCGGTGGATGTGGTGATGACGTACTCGCGCCCGTCGCGGCTGAATCCACCGGTGCCATTGAAGAAAAAGAGCTCGCCCGGCCACCCCCGCGGGCTTGCCTGCGGCTCGTCGTGCACCACGCGCAGGCGCGGCAGGCTCCAGCGGGCATCGCGCTCCGCGTCCGGCGAAACGCGCGCCAGCAAACGGCGCTCTTTGACGCTGCGCTGGCCGACCTGCTCGGCGAGCGTCCCCCGCTGGTCGGTGAGCACGGCGCGCGCCACCGACTCGAAGAGGATGCGGTCCTCGTCCGAGATCTGCTCGGCGCGGCGCACGAAGATGCCGCCGGGACGCTCGATCGCCTGTGCCTCGCTGCCCGCCGCGACGAGGCCCATGATCTGGTCCTGGAGCACCTGCCGGTAGCCGGCGTGATCCTCGTTCCAGATCACGAGATCGACCGCCAGCCCCTTCAGGCGCCAGTAGGCGTGGGCCTGCACGAGCTGGCGCACGAGATCGAGGTTCGCCGCGTCGCCGATGCGCACGAGCACGATCGGCAGGTCGCCGGAGATGGCGTAGCCCCACAGCCCCGATTGCCCGCGGCGGTTCTTCATCAGCACGCCGGCGTCGGCACGTAGCGCCGCGCTGGCGTAGAGCACCGCGCTTGCGAGGCGCGCATAGAGCTGCGCGTCGGACTCGGTGACGTTGATCTGGCGCAGCGCGACCGAGCCGTGCGTCGAGGCGAGGTTGAAGACGCGATCGGCCAGGTGGCGATCGCGGTACTTGCCGGCGAGCGCGAGGCAGGCCTCGCGCGTCTCGCCGATGCCGAACACCATGTCGATGAGGGCCGATTGCTGCGGCTCCAGCCTGATGCGGCTGCGTATCGCCACGCACGGATCGAGTACCGAGCCCTCGCTTCCGGAGAGGGGCTCGGTCATCGCACGCGGCGAAACCGCGCTGCGGCCGCGGCCGATGAAGCGCGCGCGATCGGTCTCGTACGAGAACTCGGCCGCCGGCGCACCGTGCACGGCCATCAGGTGAAACATCGACGGCGTGCGCTCGGCTGCCGAGCGCGGCCGGCGGGTGCAGAGGATCGCCTGGCGCTCGGCGAGGATCTCGGTCTGCACGAAGAGATTGCTGAAGGCCGGATGCAGGGCATCGGCCGCGCCCGGCGCGAGCACCACCTCGGCAAAGCTCGTGACCTCGAGCGTCTTCGCGGTGGCGGCGCGGTTGGTGATGCGCAGGCGCCGCAGCTCGATGTCGTCTTCCGACGAGACCACGATCTCGGTGTGCGTGTCGTAGTCGTGATCGCGCCTGCGGAACTCGGCGCGCGCCTCCGAGAAGATCGCCTCGTAGCTCTGCGCGCGCTCGAGCGAGGGCTGATGCGCGCTCGACCAGAGGCGCCCGCTCTCGAGGTCGCGGAGGTAGCAGAAGCTGCCCCAGTTGTCGCAGGTCGGGTCCTCGCGCCAGCGCGTCAGCGCGAGGTCCTTCCAGCGGCTGTAGCCGCCGCCCGCGTTGGTCACCATCACGTGATAGCGGCCGTTCGACAGCAGCTGCACCTGCGGGGTCGGCGTGTCCGCCGAGGCGAGCACGCGCACCGGCATCTGCGCCTCGCTCGGCGCCGCGCGCGTGTCGAAGCGCCCGGCGCTCTCGAGGTAGACCGCACTCGGCCTCGGAATGCGCTCCTGCAGCAAGAGCGCCGTCGCCTGGAAGCGCGCGTCCGACTGGAAGCGCTTCTGCATCGGGCGATCGAGCAGCAGGTAGGCGAGCGAGAGCAGCACCATGCCCTGGTGATGCGCCATGAACGAGCGGATCACCACACTCTGCCTTTTCGCGTCGTCCGGCCCGCCGCGCGGCAGGCGCGAGGCGGTGTAGTCGATCGCCTCATAGAAGCCGAACGTTCCCTCCAGGCCCGCGGCGGCAAGCCGCTGCAGGTTCTCGCACGCCGCCTCCGGCGCCACCATCAGCGCGAGCGCCGAGGCGTAAGGCGCCACGACAAGATCCTCCATCAGGCCGCGCTTGAGCCCCAGGCCCGGCACGCCGAAGGCGCGGTACTGATAGTTGAGCGCGGCATCGACCGTGTTGTAGCCCGATTCGGACATGCCCCAAGGCACGCCGCACTCGCGCCCATAGGCAATCTGCCGTTTCACGGCCGCGCGGCAGGTGCGATCGAGCAGCGTGTTCTCGTAGGTCGGCATCACCAGGAGCGGCATCAGGTACTCGAACATCGAGCCGCTCCAGGAGAGCAGCGCCGGCTCGCCGCCGGCGCTGGTGAGCGAGCGTCCCATGGCGAACCAGCCACTCTGTGGCAACTCGCCCTGCGCGATCGCCACGAAGGTCGTGGCGCGCGCTTCCGAAGCGAGCAGGTCGTACGAAGCCGCATCGCGCCGGTGCTCGGCGACGTTGTAGCCGATGGCGAGAAGCTGGCGCGGATGGTCGATGAGAAAGTCGTATTCCATGCGCGCGAGCTCGCCCGCCACGTGCGCCAGTCGCTCGATCATTCCGATGCGCTCGCGCGCGCGCCGCCCGGTTTCATTTTCCAGGCTCGAGAGCGCGCGCAGGGTCGGCCGGTCGCCCGCGCCGTCCAGGGAAAAAAGCTCCAGCTCGCCAAGCGCCGCGCGGCACTGCCGCGCGAGCGCCTGCGCCCACGGGCTGCCGGTGATTTCCGCGGCGCGCACGGCGAGGCGCTCGAGAACCCCCCTCGCCGCGCGCGCCGTGGTGGGCGGCGACTCCAGGTCCGCTTGAAGGCTCGCATCCCCAAGCAGCATCGCAGTGTCGCGCAGGCCTTCGAAGCAGCGCGGCGAGAGGATGGCGGCATCGGCGAGCGCCAGCAGCCCGGGCCGCAAGGTCAAGAGATGGCAGGCGAGGTTGCCGCTGTCGACCGACGAGACGTAAAGCGGCGGCAGCGGCTTGAGCGAAAGCGTGTCGTACCAGTTGTAGAAATGCCCCCGATGGCGCTCGAGCCCCTGCATCGTGGCGAGTGCCTTGTCCGTACGCTCGATCAGCTCGCCCGCGGTGACGTAGCCGAAGTCGTACGCTGCCAGGTTCGCGAGAAGCGAGAGCCCCATGTTGGTGGGCGAGGTGCGATGCGCGACTACGCCCACAGGCTGCTCCTGGAAGTTGTCGGGCGGCAGCCAGTGGTCTTCGGCGCCGACGAACCTCTCGAAGAAGCTCCAGGTCTTGCGCGCGGCTGCGTGCAGGAAGCGGATCTCGCGCGAAGTGAGCCGCGCCTCGCGGCGGGCCAGCGGACGGCTCGCCCACCATGCGAGCGCGGGCGAGGCGAGCCACAGGAGCAGGACCGGGGACGCAGAGAGCCAGAAGGCGGCGGCGAGCGCCGCAGCAGGCCCGATCCACATCGCTCGCCAGGACGGCTCGGCATCGCGCTCGCTCGACGCGGTCCATTCCAGCAGGCGCGAACGCGTGAGCAGCCTGCTGGCGGTGCGAACGATCGCATCCAGGCTGAAGAATGCCTCGTAGGGAAGGCAGGCGAGCGTGAACAAGGCTTGCGCCATGTGGCGTGCGCCGGGACGCCATGCCGTGGCCAGGTGCCGGCGCAGCGGCACATCGACGGGCTTGTCCGACATTTCCGAAAGCGCGCCGAGGACGGCGGGAGCGAGGACGATGGCGAGCACCGCCCAGCTCCACCCCGCCAACACGAGCGCCACCAGCGCGAGCGGTGCGAGGCTGCGCCTCAGGTTGTCAAGGATCTTCCATTGCGCGAGCCACGACAGCGGGTTCGCTTGGCGGCCGCCGGCCTCAACCGGCACGCGCGACAGCAGCCATTGCGCGATCTGCCAGTCGCCGCGGACCCAGCGGTGCCTGCGGCTCACGTCGGCGCCGTAGCGCGACGGATACGCCTCGTAGAGCTCCACGTCGGAGATCAGCCCGCAGCGCGCGTAGCAGCCCTCCAGCAGGTCGTGGCTGAGGATGCGGTTCTCGGGAAAGCGCCCCTTGAGTACGCCCTCGAACGCGTCGACGTCGTAGATGCCCTTGCCGATGAACGAGCCTTCGCCGAACACGTCCTGGTACACGTCGGACACGGCGCGCGTGTAGGGGTCGATGCCGGCGTCGGCGCCGAAGAGTTGCGCATAGCGCGACGGGCTCGCGTCCGAGGGCATGCTGACCGCCATGCGGGGCTGGAGGATGCCGTGACCCTCACAGACGCGACCGCGCTGCCCGTCGTAGCGCGGGCGGTTCAGCGGGTGGGCCATGGCGCCCGCGAGGCTGCGCGCCGCATCGCGCGGCAGCTGCGTGTCGGTGTCGAGGGTGATGACGTATTTCACCCCTTGCAGAACGGCGATCGGGCCGCCGCGCAGCAGCGCATTGAGCTCGCCGAGCTTGCCGCGCTTCCTCTCGTAGCCCATCCAGCAACGCTCGCCGGGATTCCAGCGCCTGGCGCGATGAAACAGAAAGAAGCGCTCCGCGCTCGCGTACTTGCGATTCAGCTCGTCGATGCCGCGGCGCGCGGCGAGCTCGAGCGCCGCGTCCGCCGGCAGCGTCTGCTCGCTTGCATCCTGGAAATCGGTGAGCAGGGCGAAGTGCAGGTTTTCGTCACGGTTGGCGAGGAAACGCACTTCAAGCGTCTCGAGCAGGTGCTCGATGTGGCGCTCGCTCGCCAGCATGGCCGGCACCACGACCAGCGTGCGCGATCGCGGCGGAATGCCGTCAGAAAAATCCATGCGCGGCAGCCGCAGCGGCCGTGCGAGCGCCGTAGCGAGGCGGTTCACGAGCGCCACCGCGAGCTGGCTCGCGGCCACCAGGGCGGCGAGCGCGAGCAGCGCGAGCAGCGGCCCGCGAATGCCGCCGGCCTGCGCGCCCATCAGCAGGTACGCGGTGAAGCCGCCGGTGACCAGCGCGATCGCCCCAAGATAGAGCGCGAGCGCGTGGCGCCGGCTTGTGCGGTACAGCCTCTCGAGAAGCGAAGGGCGTGACTGCGCGGCGCGCTCGAGCTCCTCGACGTGCTTGCCGATCAGGTAGACCCCGACGTGCTCGGCGCGCGCGAGATCGATCGCCGCGCGCGCCACGTCGCCTTCGGCGAGCGGGCTCGCTTTCGCGATCCTCTCGACCGCATGCCGGTAACGGTCGCGGGTGGCGAAATCCATCGCACCGTAGAGCGCATCCTCGCGCAGCGTCTGCTCGACGACACTCAGCGTCTCGACGAACTCGCGCCAGTCGATCGCGCCGAGCAGACGCAGGCTGCCGATGCTGTTCGCCATCGAGACCTGGACGGCCGCCTGCTCCTGCGTTTGCGACTGCACCTGGTGCTCGATCGTCAGGCCGAGCTCGGCGAGCCGCTGCTCGATCCAGGTGACCGGCAGCGCGAGCGATGCGCTCTGCCCCTGCAGCCGGCGCGCGAGCTCCGCAACGAAGGAGCTCGCCATCGGCGGGTTCGAGCGCGCCATGTCCGCCGTCACGAGCACCAGGCTCTTCGGATCCTGGAGCGCCGTCTCGATCATGCGGTCGGCCCAGCGCTCGGCGAGGTCGCGCTCGGCGGTGTTCGCGCCGATACGCGCGGCGACGCGCCGCAGATTCTCGATCAGCGCGAGGCGCAGCATGATGGGAATCGCCCAGAGCTCGCCCAGCTTGAGCGGCGCGCAACTCTGATAGGCCGCGACGAAGCGCCGCAGGCTCTTGGCGTCGAGGCGTCCATCGCCGTGCGAGATGGCCTCGAGGGCGATGTCGTACACGCGCGGCAGCCCCGCCGACGGCCCATCCATGAGGCGCGGCAGCCCGCGGCTGTAGGCCTTCGGCAGATGCCGCTTGGCGGTGCGGACCTGCTCTTCGATCAGATGGAAGTTGTCGAGCAGCCATTCGCCGGCCGGCGCGATGCGCTGGGCGCGCGCGACGGCCGCCTTCAGCAGCTCGCCGGCGGAAATCAGGACCGCTTCGTTCTCGGTCAGGCGCGCGAGCAGCCGCTCTTCGCCGGTGCCGCGACGGCCGGGGCGCAGTTTGTGCGCCCCCGCCAGCGCCTCGCCGTGGCGCTCCATCTGGTCGGCGCTGAAGAGCTCCGCGCGCAGCGGGAACTCTTCCGCGTGCTGCGGGCGCTGCTGCGGCGTCACGGCGTCAGCGGCGTCGTGATCCCCGTCGGAAGCGATGGATGCCGAGCTTGGTCTGGCGCGCCGATGATCATTTCCCGCCCAAGGTTAGGACGCGTGGCGTGCGCCGTATGTGCGCTAACGCTCAGATAGGCCGCGCTGCGAGCGCCAGCGTACAAATTGGCTGCGTTGAGTCCGCTTCGGCCTTTAGCGGACGTGCTACTGAGCTAGGAGGTAAAGGCTAAGGAGTACCAGCGCTAGGACTGAGAGCACCTGAAGCAGATACCGCAGGCGTTCGCTGTTCGTCGGTTCTTGCGCGTCAACCATGCCGCCCCTACCCGCCTCACGCTCCGACGAAGACCACCACGCTCCACAAGGACAGGATTTTCAAGTTGACCGCAGCGTAGTAGTAGAAGAGGAAAGAAGCCGTTGCCATTCCGAATAAGCACAAAAGCGCCGGCTGTGTAAGGTAGCGCGGCCGTTCGTGCAGCGTGACAACGGGTTCCTTTGCGTGCCGTTGCCCCTGCAGCTGCGGCAGCGTTGGCAGACAGGTCTCGCGCCGTTTCCTGCGTCCGGATTCTTCCAACCATCGCGCAAGATCCTGCGCGATCTCGAAGTCTGGGTCTTCGGGGAGGCTCAGCGCCATGCTCGTCAGTTGCCTCCATCCAGCGAGCCGACGAGCCGCAGGAGCGCCTGTGGATCGTACGGCTTCGCGACGAAATACCGAAAGCCGGTGTCTGCCGCTTGTGCTTTGGTCAGCGGATTGTCCTGGGCCGTGACCGCGACAAGAATCGGACACTCGTTTCGATAGCGACGCTGTAGCTCGCGTGCCACGTCAAAGCCGCTCCGATCAGGCATCAGCAGATCGAGAAGCGCTACATCGGGTCGGAACCCTTCGGCGAGCCTCAGGGCCTCTGCGCCGTTCTTCGCCATGTGAACCAGGTAACCTTCGCTTCTGAGCAGCACCCCAAGCGTAAGCATGTTGTCGCGATTGTCGTCGCAGACGAGCACGCGCATGATGCAATCGCTCATAGCTCGCCGAGCCGTCGCGGGGGCAACCACGCGGTCAGCGGACGTCACTGCTGCGGAGATCGGAGTCGTCGTTTTCGCTCGCATGGCGTTCAGGCGCCGCGAGCAGCGCGGAAGATGATCGCCACAGCGCAATCTCCGTGCGCAGATAGCGCGTAAGCGCCAGGATCATCTTCAACCGCGCCTTCGTGAGCGCGAGCGGAGACTCAGTCAGTGTGTAGTTGACTTGCTCCTCGATCTGCGTGAGCTTGTTGAGGAGATTGTCCCTGTCCCTCATTCGATGGATACCCTTTGTTAGTGCTTGGCTCTTACGGTAGCAGGGCCAAGCCGCCCTGAAAGTCGATGGAACGGTGACGAAAATGTCGATGAATCGCTACAGACGAAATTCAGGCTCACGATCGCGCTGTCAATCTTCGCCACATACAATTTCGCGGTGACACACGTGCCGCCCACGCCGATGTTTGGCGGAACGCCGGACGGTCCCCCTCCGTCGCCACGGCGGCTTCGCGTACTCATAGCCGAGGACGAGCGCGATAGCGCAGCTTCCCTGGAGGCGCTTCTACAACTCGAAGGACATGAAACTCGATGCGTCTATCGGGGCCGCGATGTGGTCGGCATGGCACGCGACTTCGGCTGCGACGTCGTGCTGCTGGACATTGGGATGCCCGGGATCAACGGCTACGACGTCGCGAGAATCTTCCGGAAGACATACGGTGGCGCGAAGCCGGTTCTGATCGCGGTCACGGCCTGGAATAGAACGCCAGACCAGTTAATGGCGAAGGCGGCAGGTTTCGATCAGCACTTCGGCAAGCCGTACGACCCGCAGCGGTTGCTGGCTACCCTGCGAGAAATTGCCACGCAGATTTGAGGTCTCTCCCGCCTGCGGGGCGCGCTACCGCTCCTGCTGAAGGAGCGCCAACAGCACCTTGGGGTCGTAGGGCTTCGCGAGGTAGTAATTGAAGCCGGACATCGTCCCGAGGATTTGGTCGGCCGATTGCCTGTAGACACCGCTGATGGCGATGAGGAGCAGCTTCTCGCCGTAGGTCTTACGTATTTGGCTCGCGACTTCCCAGCCGCTTGCACCGGGCAAGCTGATGTCGAGCAGCACAACATCCGGCTCGAAGTCCCGCATCCGCGCCAGCACCTCGTCACCCCGGTACACCCCGCGCGCGTCATGCCCCGCTTCGCGAAGTAGCTGGATCAGCGTGAGCACCGTATCGCGTTCGTCGTCGGCAATCAGGACTCGACGACTGCCCGTTGGGGAGAACTAGGAGTGCTCTGTCGGCAGCTGTGAAGTTTCCGCGGGCGGGCGCGTCCGGGGATTCGTCCGCCGATCCTGGGCCGCTCGGGCGACATCGTCGTCGAGCACGATGTCAGCCGCGATGAGAAATGCGCTCTCTGGCAACGGGGATTTGCCTTCGATCCACGCTCTGAGCTTGAACTCGCTCACGCCCAACCGGGCGCAAAGAACGCTGTAGCCACCGCAGATTTCGGCAGCTCGCTTCAGCATCCTTCCTTGGGGGCCACGCATGGCATTGCTTTGCTATGCAAGAGCTGGGCCAACGAGCGGGTGCTGATCAGTGTAGGGGATCTACGGCGCGTCTCGGCGACTACGTTGCTACGATTCAGCTACGCGGCCAGAAATGAAAACGGGCCGCATCGCTGCAACCCGTTCATCTGTTTGGCGCTACGGAGCCGATGCAACTCTCGCGAGTGCGGATCCCGCGCGGAGTCGTTTCCATGCGGCGATAAGCAGCTCGGCCGCCTGCTCTACATCCCGCACAGTGGTATCACGACCGAGCGAGAGACGAACCGGGCCGATGGCCTTGCCGGGATCAACGCCCATCGCGAGGAGCGAAGCGCAAGCGTCAATCGAGCCGGAATGGCAGGCCGACCCGGTGGAAGCCGCGATCTCCGGCACCGCCTCGAGCAAGCGCGCGCCGTGCACGCCGGGAAAGCTCAAGAACAGGGTGTTCGGCAATCGTTCAGTTGGATGACCATGGAGCACCAAGCCCGCCACGCCGGCCTGTAGCTTCGCCAGCAGATCGTTGCGCAGCCCACGAAGCTCCATCTGCAGGCAAGTCAGATCGCGCTCGGCGATCTCGCACGCTTTGCCAAGCGCGACGATGCCGGCGACGTTCTCCGTTCCGGGCCGAAGCCCTCGCTCGTGCCCCGCCCCGGCCAACAGTTTCTCCAATACCGTACCGCATCGGATATACAGGGCGCCTATTCCTTTGGGCGCGTAGAGCTTGTGACCCGCGATCGTCAGGAGATCGACGCCGAGGGCGTCCACGTCGAGCGGGATCTTGCCGAGCGTTTGCGCGGCGTCCGTATGAACCACCGCGCCCTTCGCTTTCGCAAGGCGCGAGATAGCTGCAATCGGCTGGATGGTTCCGATTTCGTTGTTGGCGTGCATGACCGTGACCAATGCCGGCTCGTCGCCAAGCGCCCGGTCGACTTCCTCAACCCGGACACGTCCATCCGAGGCAACAGGAACGCGCGTAACCCGCAATCCTTGCCGCTCGAGCAGGCCGCAGGTTTCGGCGGTGGCCGGGTGCTCAAAGCTGGAGGTAACGATGTGCCGGCGACGAGGCTGCGCCAGGACGACGCCTCGCAGCGCCATGTTGGTCGCCTCGGTCCCGCCGGATGTGAATACGATTTCCCCGGCCTCGGCGCCGATGAGGCCCGCCAGTTGCCACCGCGCCGCCTCGATCGCGTCGTGCGCGCGGCGTCCCGCCGCGTGCGAGCTGGACGGGTTGCCGTAACTCTCGCGCAGGAAGGGAAGCATCGCTTCGAGAACTTCCGGCGCGACTGGAGTGGTGGCGTTGTAGTCGAGATAGATCATCGAGCGGCTGCCTCCTTACTCCACGCCTCCATGCCTCCTCGGAGCACTCTTACGTTCTCAACGCCCCTGGCACGCAGAATCCCTGCGGCCGCGGCGGAGCGCTTGTCCGTGCGGCAGACAACGACTACGCGCGGAGCACAAGCGTTCAAGTCCTCCCACGCCGCCGGTAGTTGCGCGAGAGGAACGTTGATCGCTCCGTCAATATGGCCTAGAGGTCCATCGAACTCATTCGGCTCCCGGACATCGACGATGAGCGGCCGCTGATCGCCCGTCAGGCTCGTCTTCAGATCGTGCAAAGACACGAAAGCCGCAGGTGGATGTTTGAGCCGCCGTATGAGGCGCGGAGCGAATACCACGAGCGCCAGCGCGGCAAGGCCGAGCACCCCGTAGCGCAACGCGTCGCCATTGCCCTGCAGCGCCGCTCTTCCCGCATAGCCCAGCCACGCATACGCGGCTGTGCCGGGCAGCATGCAAGCCAGTGTTGCAAGCACGTACTGAGAAAGCGGAATGCGGGTGAGGCCCAGCGCATAGTTCAGAAGGTTGAATGGAATGAGCGGCACGAGGCGCACCAAGGCGACGAAGCGCCACCCTTCCGCCTCGACGCCAGAGAGCACCGTTTTAAGGCGACCGTGTGCTCTTGCCGCAATCCAATCAGCGGCGACGAAGCGAGCCAAGAGAAACGCCGCTGTGGCGCCAAGCGTACCGCCGACGAGATTCCACACGGTTCCCCATAAAGGCCCGAAGAGAATCCCGCCAGCCAGGCCGAATATCGATCCAGGAAGAAACAGGACCGTCGCCAGGGCAAAGGCTCCGGCGAATATCGCGGGAGCAAGCCACCCGAGCTGGCCCATCGCCGTTTCGACGGCCGCGGGCTCGAGCCGCCCCTCCAAGAGCCGCCAGCCGACGACCGCCGCCGCAAGAACAACAGCGACAACCACCACGCGGAAAAGCGCGCGCCGGCTCACGACTACGCCGCCTTGCGCCGATTGATCGGGTACTGCCCGGGCGTGTTCTGAAACGGCTGGATGAGGAGCTGGTCCAGGCGCAGGTCCTCCGGCGAGCGGAAGGCGTCGACGCCGATCGTCATGGCGTCGTGTCCGAGGCTCGGCTGCGCGCGATAGGTGCCGAAGAGACGGTCCCACCAGGGCAGGTTGAAGCCGAAGTTGCTTGACGTTTCGTCGTAGAGCACCGAGTGGTGGACCCGATGCATGTCCGGAGTGACGACGAGCCGGCGGACCCACCGGTCCGCCCAGGCGGGAAGCGAAGCGTTCGCGTGGTTGAACATGGCGGTTGCATTGAGCAGCACCTCGAATACGAGCACGGCGAGGGGCGAGGCGCCGATGGCCGCCACCGCGGCGCACTTGATGACCGTGGAAAGCAGGATCTCGATCGGGTGAAAGCGCGTGCCGGTCGTGACATCGAAATCCTGATCGGCGTGATGCACGCGATGCAGCCGCCAAAGCGTCGGCACCGCATGGAACATGACGTGCTGGAAGTAGATGACGAGATCGAGCAGCACGACGCCGATCGCGAACGCCAGCCACCAGGGCAGCGATACCGCGTTGAGCAAGCCCCAGCCGCGCTGTTCGGCCATGAGCGCGACGCCGATCACCGCGCCTGGCGCTAGCAGGCGCAGGACGACCGCGTCGACGAGCAGCAGGCCGAGGTTATGGGGCCAGCGATCGCGCCGCCGGTACAGCGGCTTGCGCCGCGCGGCCGCGAGTTCCCACAGCGCCACCGCCGCGAAGACGGTGGCGAAAGCAGCAAGCCGTATCAGCCCTTCTCCCTGCACAATCATGCTCCTGGCGCTGTAACTGGACGTAGCGGACCGTTTCCGCTACTATTCAATCGATCACTTGAATACTAGAACGACAGGAACGCCGATGTCAACCAATCCGAAGCGCGACGTCTTCGTCAACTTGGCGCGGGTCGGGACCGCGCTCTCCAGTCCGACCCGGATCGAGTTTCTCGAGCTGCTGGCACAGTCCGAAAGAAGCGTCGAGCAGCTCGCTACGCTCACCGGCGCGACGGTTGCCAATACGTCGCAGCACCTGCAGAAGTTACGTCAGGCGGGTCTCATCGTCGGCCGTAAGGAGGGTCTGTACGTCTATTACCGGCTCGCCGGGGATGAGGTGGTCGAGATGCTTTCGGCAATGAGCCGTGTGGGAGAGGCCTATGTGGCGGAGGTAGAGCGGATCGTCAGGCTCTATTTCGCGAAGAAGGATGAGCTCGAGGCGATACCCGCCAAGGAAGTCCTGGAGCGGGCGCGCAGGGGCCTCGTTACCGTCCTCGACGTGCGGCCTCCGGAAGAGTACGCGGCGGGCCATGTGCCCGGGGCGATCAACATCCCCGTCCACGACCTGGAAAAACGCATCAAGGAGCTGCCCAGGCGGCGCGAGGTCATCGCGTATTGCCGCGGCCCTTATTGCCTCATGTCCTTCGAAGCGGTGGAAAAGCTGAGGAAGAAAGGCTTGCGCGCGCGGCGTCTGGAGAACGGCCTGCCGGAATGGCGCGCCGCCGGCCTGCCGGTGGATCAGGCCGCCAAGTCATGATGGGCAACTGGGGCGGCTGGGGTTGGGGCATGGGCTTCGGCTGGATCTTCATGATCCTTTTCTGGGCGCTCGTCATCCTCGGCATCGTCGCGCTCGCCAAGTGGCTCTTCTCCGTCGGCGGCGGCGCGGGCAGTTCCGGCAAGTCGGCGCTCGACCTCCTCAAGGAGCGCTACGCGCGCGGCGAGGTCAGCCGCGAGCAGTACGAGCAGATGCGGCGCGACCTCGAGTCCTGACACTATTCAAGTGGTCGCTTGATTAATGTAAGCGCGTTTGACCTGTATCAAGGTCGTGCCGCCCATCCGGGCGCTCAATCCGCGCATGAAAGTCCTCTTCATCCTGAACGACCCGCCCTACGGCACGGAGCGAAGCTACAACGCGCTGCGCCTCGCGATTTCGCTTCTCAAGACCGAGCGCGATGAACTGCGCGTCTTTCTCCTCGGCGACGCGGCGGCTTGCGCCAAGGCCGGCCAGAAGGTGCCGCAGGGCTACTACAACGTCGCCGACATGCTAGGTATCGTCGGGCGGCGGGGCGGCACGGTCGGCGTGTGCGGCACCTGCATGGACGCGCGCGGCATTACCGACCCTGAGCTGCTCGAAGGTGCGCGCCGTAGCACGATGAATGAGCTGACCGAGTGGCACCAGTGGGCGGACAGAGTGACGGTGTTCTGAGATTCCCGGCGCACCGCATCTCGCTTGCGGATCAGGAGGCGACTCACGTCTTCTCGTCCTCGCGCTATAGCTTCACGAGGCCGCGCCTTTTTAGATAAGCCGCTAGCAGTCCGACGATGAAGCCGAGGCCGACATTCCAGACGCAGAATGCGGCCGTAATGAGCGTTATGAAGCGCTCGACCTTGTCCTTGCTGAAGTCGCAGGAGCCTAGAGCGAGCTGCGCTCCAGTCAGAAACAGAATAACCCCCAAGACGGCTTTCGGCAGCACGCTGAAAAGCGTCTCGATAGAGCCACTCAAGAAGAGCGCCAGAAGGAGAAGAATGATGCCGAGAATGATCGTGGCGCCGCCGGTGCGCGCTCCGAAGGTGACGTGGCCCGCCATGCCGCCCGCCCCGTGACACATCGGAATTCCGCCTACCGATGCGCTGAACAGGTTAAGAATCCCGGTCGACGTGGAGAGCTTGTCTTCATTCACGGCGCGGTCTGGAAAGAGCCGATTGTTCTCCTCGGCCGTGGCGATGATCGCGTTGCCGAGCGTAAGGGGAATCTGAGGCAAGGCGAGGAAAACAAGCCCGAGGCCTAGATCCTTCCACGTGAGAGCGGCCGGGGCGAAGGACGGCGACCGAAATTCGATCGACATCGCCGCCAGCCTCTGAAGGACTGCGGGCTCGGCCGCTACTCCGCAGATCCCGCCAAACAGCAGCAGAATGAACATCGCTGGCACGGAGCGGTTAGTCAGCAGCAAGAGCGTGCCGACGAACCCGATCGTCGCGATTATCCAGCCCGTCGCCATCATCTTGACGCCTTCGATCATGAAACCCATGCCCAGGCCAAGAACGATTCCGATCACCACGAACCGCGGAACGAGCACCGCGATCCGGCGCGCCGTGCCCGTCAGACCGAGCACGAGCCAGAGCAATCCCGTCGCCAGGCTCGCGCCAACGACTGCTGCCGGCGTTATGACCGCCGTTTGGGCCGCCTGCGTGACAGCCACGGCGCCGGCCGCCTTCATCGGCTGAATGGGCATCGGCGTTCTGTAATACGCACCGCAAACAATGAGCGATATGCCGAACGCCAACAGGATCCCGAACGGGTCCATGCCCACCATGCCGATATAGCCGACCACGAACGGAATTAGCGTCCCGAGGTCGCCGAACGCCCCGGCCCATTCCATGCGGTTGTAGCGATTGCCTGCGGCGGTGCCTTGCACCGCGCCTGCGCTCGTAGCCGGCTCGAGACGCTCCTCAGCCATGCCCGGCCATTCTAGCGATGCGAAGCATCGCGCTTCATGCTAAGCACCAGCACCCCGTCCTTTTCCACTGTGGCGATTCTTCCCGAGCGCTGTAAACCGGCCAGGGCTCGATACAGCGCCTCATGTGTCAGGCCAAGCTCGGCCGCCCACGCCTTCCGCGTACGCGACAGCTCGAGCCGCCCATTGCTCCCCTCCGATTCGATGTAATGCTCGATCCGCTCGGCCGCGCTGTGGAGCGCAAGCCGCTCGGACTGTGAACGCAACGTGCGAACTTCGCGAGCGAGCCTCCGCATCCAGAATGCGCGAAATTTCTCGTCCTCGGCCAGTGCTTCACGGAAGCGATTAATCGGGAACGCGAGTAAGCGGCTATCCTGGGCTGCTACCGCGTCGCAGTGATAAGCAGGCGAATCCAGGCTCGCTTCAGCCACGAAGCCTGCAGAAGCCCGCTGCAGCACGATCTCCGCTCCATTTCGCGAGCGCCTGACGAGGCGTACCTCGCCGTCGACCACCCAGAAAATCTTCGTCGGCCGAGTAGCCGTGCGAAATAGCGTTTCTCCGGCTTTGGCAGCGAGGCCCCCGGCGCTCCCACGCAATGCTGCGGGCACGGCTGCAAGCTCGCCGTGGACACCCACCAAGGCTTCCCAATCGGGCTCTCCCATATGATTCTGATCATACGCGTTTGACGGTTCACGAGCCTAGGATGAATGATGTCCAAGATTCTGATTGCCTCTACCCTGCTGGCCGCTGGCGCGTGGCTCGTCGCTCCTGCCTTGGCGCAATCCCCTACGACGCACCAGCACAGCTTCAGCGGCGCCGACCAATGGGCACACGTCTTCGACGATCCGAACCGCGATGAGTGGCAAAAGCCGCACGAGGTGATACAGGCGCTCGGGCTCAAGCCCGATGCAGTGATCGCGGACATCGGGTCCGGGACGGGCTATTTCGCGGTGCGGCTCGCGAACATGGTGCCCCAGGGCTGGGTCTACGGGGTGGACATCGAGCCCGACATGGTGAAGTACCTCTCAGAGCGTGCGAAGCGCGAGAAACGAGATAACGTCGTCGCCATCGCCGGCGCGCCAGACGACCCACGCCTGCCTCAGAAGGCTGACCTGATTCTCATGGTGGACGTGTTTCACCATATCGAGAATCGCGCCGCCTACTTCCGCAAGCTGGCAGCCTCGCTCAAGCCGGGTGGCCGCATCGCGATCATCGACTTTCGGCTGGACTCGGTCGACGGACCACCAAGGTCTGCCCGTATCGCGCCAGAGAGCGTGATCGGCGAGCTCGACGGCGCTGGCTATGCCCTCGCGACGCAGTACAGCTTCCTTCCCAATCAATACTTCCTAATTTTCACGCCTCAAGGAAACCGCTCATGAAGCGCTCAATCAAGATTGCAATCGGACTTTCCTCAGCGGCCGCGCTCGGACTCGTGGTCGCCACCGCCTTTGCCCACCCGGAAGGCATGGGACCCGGAATGATGATGCGGGGTGACGCCGCGGGGTTCATGAACGCTCCAATGGCGGCCATGCAGCACGCCGACGCCTCGTTCGCCGACGATATGCGCCTGGTTCACGCGATGCTCGTCGACAACACCAAGATCAAGCGCTCGGTCGAGAACCTGCCCGAGGGCATCCGCACGGTCACGGAGTCCGATGATCCCGCCGTTGCTCGCGCCATCAAGGCACATGTCGCCAGCATGGAGAAGCGGCTCGAGGAAGGCCGGATCTTCAACCTCTTCAGCTCGACCCTTCCGGTGCTCTTCGAGAACAAGGACAAGATCAAGACGGCGGTCGAAATCACCGAGAAGGGTGCGATCGTCACCCAGACCACCGCCGATCCGAAGGTCGCCTCGGCGCTGCAGGCTCACGCGCTGGAAGTGAACGAGCTCGCTCGCGACGGCATGGTCGCGATGATGCGCAACATGCGTGCCGCCATGATGGCGCGCATGGGCCACTGAGTCGACAAAAAGGGAATTGGAACAAATGCGCACATTGCTACGAAAGTCACTTCTCGGATTTGCCATCCTGCTAACGGGCATCGCGCCGCTGGCCCTGGCACAGCATCAAGAGCACGAGCACATGCACGATTCGGGTGATCACATGGCCGCCGCAGCCGCCAGCATGGACGGGCGCACGGCAGTGAAATTTCCTCCGATGCTGAGGGAACATACTCTCGCCAACATGCGCGATCACCTGCAGACCCTGTCCGAGATTCAGCGTTATCTCGCGGCGCAGGACTTCGACCGCGCCGCCGACATCGCCGAAAAGCGGTTGGGCATGAGCTCGTTGTCGCTGCACGGCGCGCACGAGATTGCGCCGTACATGCCGAAGGGCATGCAGGATGCCGGCACCGCCATGCACCACAGCGCGAGCCAGTTCGCGGTGGCCACCCAAGAGGCAGCCATCGATCATGACGTTCCACGAGCGCTAGCTGCGCTCAACAAAGTCACTCAAACTTGTGTCGCTTGCCATGCTGCGTATCGGCTGGAGTGAGACAGGCCAGTCCCACTCTTGGTGCGAGGCTGAATAGATTGACCTAGGTCAATCGTCGTTCCTGCGGTGGGCGCACAGTGATGTAGTTCGTTCCCGAAGACTGGATTTCCACCATGCGTCGCTTCCCCTCCATCTGCGCTATCGCCCTGCTCGTAGCAGTGTCGTGACGCAGCTCATTCGAGCCGAAGGTCTCGCCAAGACCTATCGCAGCGGCGAGGTCGAGGTGCATGCGATAAGGGGCATCGATTTCACCATCGAAGCGAAGTCATTCGTCGTTTTCGTCGGCCCCTCGGGCAGCGGCAAGAGCACGTTGCTCAATATGATCGGCTGTCTCGATCATCCGACTGGCGGGAGACTGACCGTCCTCGATACCGATGTCAGCTCGCTCAACCGGCGCGCGGCCGCCAACTTCCGCGGCAAGCACATCGGCTTTGTCTTCCAGGACTTCAACCTGATCCCGGTGCTCACCGTTTACGAGAACATCGAGTACCCGCTCATCATGGTGCAGGCCTGGCCCGAGAAGAAACGTCGGGAGCAGATCAATCGATTGCTTGAGGCCGTGGGCATGAGCGCGCAGGCGAACAAGCGCCCGGACCAGATCTCAGGCGGTCAAAAGCAGCGCGTGGCCATTGCCCGCGCCCTGGCGACCAACGCCCGGCTCGTGCTCGCCGACGAGCCGACCGCCAATCTTGATCACGACACTGCCTACCGCGTAATCGAGCTGATGAAGAAGATGCGCGACGAGTTCGGCACCACCTTCGTTTTCTCGACTCACGATCCCAAGATCATGGGCGCGGCCGAAGTCATCTTTACGCTCGAAGACGGCCGCATTGCCAAGCCCTCGGAAAGAGTCTTGCAAAAGAGGGAACCTGCTCATGCTTAACGTATTGAAGATCGCCGTTCGGAACCTCGCGCGGTTCGGCAGGCGCACGCTGCTCACTTCCTCGCTTATCACGCTGGGCATCGTCGGCGTGCTGCTCTTCGTAGCGGTCGCGGGCTCGTTCAAGAGCATCATGATCGGCCAGTTCACCGATTCGATGCTCGGCCACCTCGAAGTGCACCGCAAAGGCTATGTCGCGTCGATCGATAGCCTTCCGCTGAACCTCAACATGCAGCCCTCCATGCTCGCGAAGGTCGAGCAAGTGCTGGGCGGGATGGACGCGGTCGAAGCCTACTCGGAGCGCATCAAGCTCGGCGCGATGTTCAGCAACTTCACCGAGACCACCAGCATGCGCGTCAACGGCGTGGACCCGGCGAAGGAAGTCGCCACCACGCCCTTGCTTCCTGGCCGGGTGATCGGCGCGAAGAAGGCAGGCGCATTGCTCAAGCCGGGCGAGATCCTGATTCCCGAGCTCATCGCACGCGGGATGAAAGTGAAGGTGGGCGATACGGTCGTTCTGGTCGCCACCAACCGCGACGGGTCGGTCAACGGCAAGACCTTCACCGTCGGTGCGGTGATCCAGAGTGCCTCCGGGCCGAGCGGCAAGGACGGCTATATCCACATCGACGACGCCCGGGCCCTCCTGCGCATGAAAGACGCTGAGGTGAGCGAGATCGCCATTCGTCTGAAAAATCCCGGGCAACTGGACCAGGTCTATGCGCAACTGTCGCAGCAATTGGGCGCCATTGCAGGACCAGGCAAAGGCGGCGCGGGCGGGGGGCTCGAGGTGCATACGTGGGCGGATCTCTCGCCCTTCTCGAGCATCGTGCGGATGCTCGATCTGCTGGCGGTATTCATCAAGATCATGATGGTCTCCATCGTGCTCATCAGCGTCATGAACGTCATGGTGATGGCGGTGTACGAGCGCATCCGCGAGATCGGCACTATTTCGGCGATCGGCACGCCACCGCGAAGAATCCTTTCGCTGTTTCTTACCGAAGGCCTGCTCCTTGGCCTGGGTGGTGCAGTGCTCGGAACGGCGATTAGTCTCGGCGCGATCTATGCCTTGAACGTCTGGAAGGTGAGCGTCCATTTCGGCATGCAGCAGGAAGCGATACGGCTTGCCCCAGCCGTCTCGGTGACGGACATCGTCACCATTGCCGCCATGGTGGTGATCATGGCGCTGCTCGCGAGCCTGCAGCCCGCATGGAAGGCCTCGCGCATGGACCCGGTCAGGGCCCTGGGACACGTCTGAGCGCGGCTGCATGAAACGACTGCTCTGCGCCGCTCTGTGCATCGTTGCGCTCCCCGCGCTCGCCATCGACGGGACGCAGCTCCTGCAGAAGGTCGACCGCAACCTCGAGCCCGAGTCCTATGAGTCGTACCGCCAGCTCACCGACATTCAGCCCGACGGGTCGAAGAAGGTGTCGGTGCTCTACACCATGAAGAAAGGTCGTGACAAGATCGTCGCGCTGTTTCTCGCGCCCGCCAGCGATAAAGGCCGCGTGACGCTTCGGCTCGCGGACAACATGTGGCTCTATATCCCGGACGTCGGCCGCTCGATCAGGATCACCAGCCTTCAATCAGTGACCGGCAGCGTGTTCAACAATGCCGACATCCTGCGTATCGACTACACCGCCGAGTACGACGTCGAGGCGGCCGACGAGCATAAGGACGCCTACCTCCTCTCGCTCAAGGCCAAGACCGGCGAAGTTGCCTACGACAAGTTGAAGATGTGGGTCGATAAGCAGGCCCTGCTGCCGGTCACAATCGAGTGCTATGCCGCGAGCGGGCTGCTCATCAAGACGCTGCGCTTCTCGAACATCAAGGATTTCGGCGGCGGCATCAAGCGACCCGCCACCCTGGAGACCGACAGCCCGCTCCAGAAGGGATACAAGTCGGTGATGCAGTGGTCCGGGCTCAAGAAGCGCGACTTCCCGGACGAGATCTTCACCCTCAACTATCTCCCGCGGGTCCAAGAGCTGCGCAAATGAGCCGCACGACGAGACCACGCGGCTCGTGGTCTCTCGTTCTGTTGCTCCTGGCGGCGGCCGCGCGCGCCGCCGATGAGCCGGCTTTCGATGCATCGCAATACGAGAAGAAAGCTTTCGAGCTGGGCGGCTACGCTCAGCTCAAGCAGGAGAATTTCGCGCTGAACACGGACGCCGCGTTCTACAAGCTTGGCTTCCTGGGTCAGCCGCAAAGGGAGACCCTCGACCGCACCACGGGAACGCTTCAGATCTACGGCAAGGCCCGCCACGGCATCGGGACGTTCGACTTCCGCTTGAACGGCGACGCGCAGCGCGACGAGCTCGCCCGCGTACACGACACGAGCATTTTCGAGGCAGCGTATTCGCTGCGCCCAAGCCCGGGCCTCACTGCGGAAGCCGGCAAGCGCGCGTTGCGCTGGGGCAAGGGGTACGCATGGAACCCGTTAGGCTTCGTCGAGCGGCCCAAGGATCCGAATGATCCGCAGCTGGCCCGCGAGGGTTTCGTCATGGCCGACGCCGACTGGATCTCGAGCCCTGGAGGGAACCTGCAGACGATCGCGTTCACGCCAGTACTCCTTCCCGTGACCGGCGACATCAATAGCGACTTCGGCAACGCCGGACACCTGAATCCCGCCGCCAAGCTTTATCTGCTCTACCGGGATACAGACATCGATCTCGCCTGGCAGGGAGCCGGAAGCCGGCCGGGACGCTTCGGCATCGATTTTTCCCGGAATGTCGAGTCGAATTTCGAGATCCATGGCGAATGGGCGCGTATTCAGCACCTCTCGAAGCCGGTCACGGACAGCTCGGGCAAGGTCGTCACGGAGGTCAGCGACGCAACCAGCTATCTCCTGGGAGCGCGCTACCTCACCGAGGGCGAGACCACATACATCGCCGAGTACTACCACAACGGCACCGGCTACTCGGAAAAGGAGTTGCAACAGTTCTATGACTTGGTGGACACCGCCTTCGCGACCGGCAACAGTGCGCTCTTACAGAAGGCGCTTCCCCTGAGTCAGGGCGGTTATGGGAAGCCCAGTCCGGGCGAGGACTATCTCTACTTTCGCGCGCAGTTGAAGGACGCATTCCGCATCGTCTATTTCTCGCCCGCGATCACTGCGATGATGAACCTGCAGGATCGCAGCTATCAGCTCACGCCCGAGCTCTTCTACACCGGGATCAGCAACCTCGAGCTGCGTGCGCGGCTGTTCCTGCTCCAGGGCGGCAGCGGCACGGACTTCGGCGAAAAACAGGTGTCGCGCAAGCTTGAGCTCCAGGCCCGCTATTACTTCTGAGCCACGCCAAATGCTGAAACCCGAAGCGATCATCGCAGATTTCGTCGCCGCCGATGAGCTGCCGCCGGCCGGACTGGGACGCAGCCTGCTGCGTTCCGTGCTGCGCGCGACCTGGCGCGAACAGGCGATCATCGTTTGCGCCACGCTCGCCTCCTTGCCTTTCTATTATCTGTCCCTGGAATTTGCAAAGGCACTCGTCAACCGTGTGCTCGTGGATCATGTGCTCGACGAGGCGGTGATCGTCGAGTTGTTCGGGCTCGAGATGTACACGGCGCCGGCCCGCACGCTACTCGTCGAGCTCAGCCTCGCCTTCCTCGGCGCCGTGCTCGTCTATGGGCTGCTGAAAATGTTCGTGAACATCTACAAGGGCCTGCTGGCCGAGCGCGTGCTCGCGCACATGCGCCGGACGTTGCTTGCCATGGCCGACGCTCCGGCGCGGCACAGGGTGCCGGCGCTGCACGGCCGGCTCACCCCCATGGTCACCATGGAACCGGAACCGATCGGAGGATTCTGCGGCGACGTCGTGGCATTGCCCGCTGTGCAGGGCGGCCTGCTTGTCACCGCGCTGATCTTCATCTTCGCTCAGGACTACGTCCTCGGCTTTGCCGCCCTGGTCCTCTTTCCGCTGCAGCTGTGGATTTTTCCCAAGCTGGTGGCGCGGCGCACGGTGCTTGAGCTTGCGCGCGTCGAGCAAATCCGCGTTCTCTCGCAGGACATAGAGACCGAGATCGAGCGCCGCATGCCGAGCGGCATAGCGCCGGACGGTACAACGCTGCCGACACCCAGCCTCGTGCGACAAATCGAAGCGATCCGCCGCAATCGCGTGTCGACCTACGTAAACAAATTCGTCACCTATTTCTTTCTTAACTTCGCCAACCAGGTCACCCCCTTCCTGTTCTAT
This sequence comes from Burkholderiales bacterium, assembly GCA_035632415.1. GTDB lineage: Bacteria > Pseudomonadota > Gammaproteobacteria > Burkholderiales > SG8-39 > SCGC-AG-212-J23. The sequence continues at coordinate 35,756 of DASQGW010000087.1, forward strand.
GCGATCGGCGGCTGGTTCGTGCTGGAAGGCAAGCTTACGATCGGCGCCTTGGTGGCCGTGATCGCCGCCTATCGCGACCTAACCTCGCCGTGGGAGGAGCTGCTCTACTGGTGGCAGGACTCTAAGGTAGTGCTCGGCCGCTATCGCAGCCTGATCCACCAGTTCGATCCTTGAAATGCAAGATTCGGGCGTCGCTACCGTCTTGCCGGGCTTGAAGAGCGCGGAGGCCCGCCGCCGCCTCGCCGAATTCGGTCCAAACGCAGTGACGGAGGTAGCGCCGCCTCGCTGGCGGACATTCCTCGGCAAGCTCTGGGGGCCGGTGCCGTGGATGCTGGAGCTCGCACTCGTACTGCAGATCTCCATCGGCGCATATGTCGAGGCCGCCGTCCTCGGCGCATTGTTAGTTTTCAACGCGACGCTAGGGATCATTCAGGAGGGTCGCGCAGGCGCGGCGCTAGCGCTTCTCAGACAGCGACTTGCGCCGACGGCACTCGCGCTTCGCGACGGCAGGTGGCAAAGGCTGCCGGCGTCCGAGCTCGTGCCCGGCGACCTAATACGCCTGGCTCTCGGCGCACTGGTGCCTGCCGACGCGCGCATTGCATCCGGCTCCCTCCTCGTCGATCAATCGACCATCACGGGAGAGTCCGTTCCCGCGGAGGCGAACCCCGGCAGTGCGGTCTACGCCGGGTCGCTCGTGCGGCGCGGCGAAGCCGACGCCCAGGTGACCGCAACGGGGTCGAAGACTTACTTCGGACGCGCTGCCGAGCTAGTGCGCGTCGCGCGCTCCGCGAGCACGGAGCAGGCAGCGATCTTCGCGGTGACCCGGAACCTGGCTCTCGTGAACGGAACTGTTGCGCTCCTTCTCGTCGCCTATGGGTATGCGACGGGCTTACCGGCCGCGGATCTGGTGCGCCTCGCCCTTACGGCGCTGCTCGCCACCATCCCGGCAGCGCTGCCGGCGACCTTTACCCTCTCCGCCGCGCTGGGGGCCCAAATACTGGCGAAACGCGGCGTGCTGCTCACGCGACTCTCGGCCGCGCATGAGGCGGCCGCTATGAACGTACTGTGCGCGGACAAGACGGGAACGCTGACACGCAACGATCTCGAGGTCGCCGAGACCGTTGCGATGACCGGCTTCAAGCGTGAGCGGACCTTGGCACTCGCGGCGTGGGCGAGCTCCGAAACGAGCCAGGATCCGATAGACGGTGCCATCCGCAAGGCTGCCGCCGCGCCGGCGCCGGCCCCATCACGGGAGCGGCTGCTGCGCTTCGTGCCCTTCGACCCGGAAACTCGCCTGTCGGAGGCGTGGGTCGCCACAGACGATGGAAGCACGCTGCACATCGTTAAAGGTGCGTTCCCGGTGGTCGCAGGTCTTGCCGACTCGCCGCCCGACACTGAGCAGCGGGTGAACGATCTTGGTGCGCGCGGAAGCCGGGTGATCGCCGTCGCCGCAGGCCCGTCCGGCAAGCTTCGCCTGGTCGGCTTGATCGCCCTGAGCGATCCGCCGCGTGACGATTCGAAGCCGCTGGTCGACGAGCTGCGTCAGCTCGGTGTGCGCACGCTGATGATCACCGGCGACTCGGCAACCACCGCGGCTGCCATCGCTCGCCAAACCGGCATCGAAGAGCAAGACGTCTTCGCCCGCGTGCTGCCAGAAGAGAAGTTCCGCATAGTCGAGCGGCTTCAGCGCGAAGGGCGGGTCGTGGGTATGTGCGGCGATGGCACGAACGACGCACCGGCCTTGCGGCAGGCGCAGATCGGCATCGCGGTGTCCACCGCGACCGACGTTGCCAAGGCAGCGGCCGGCATGGTGCTGACCGAGCCAGGCCTCGGCGGAATTGTCTTCGCCGTGCGTGAAGGGCGTATTGCCTTCCAGCGGCTTGCGACTTATGCGTTCAACATGCTCGTCAAGAAGGTCGAAATCGTATCCTTCCTCGCCATCGGCCTCGCCATGACAGGCCATGCGGTCATGACGCCCGTACTCATGGTGTTGATGTTGGTAACGAACGACTTTCTGGCGATGTCGCTTACCACCGATCGCGCCACCCCGCAGTCGTCACCCGGCCACTGGCGGATGTCCAGGGTCACCGCGGCGGCGCTGCTCCTCGGAGTCTTCAAGCTCGCGTTCTCAACCGCCGTGCTGGCCTACGGAAAGTTCAGCTTGACGCTAAGCGCGCCGGAGCTGCAGACACTAGCGCTCGTAACGCTGGTCTTCGGAGCGCAAGGTCTGCTCTATGTCGTTCGAGAACATGGCTCGCTCTGGAGCTCCAAACCGAGCTCGTGGGTCATCGGCGCCTCACTGCTTGATGTCGCGATCATATCTTCGCTTGCTCTGTCGGGTACCCTGATGGCGCCTTTGCCATGGAGCGTCTTGATGACAGTATTAGTTGCCGCAGCCGCGCTTGCATTCGTCCTGGATCAGGTCAAGCTGCGGGTGCTACCGGCGTTTATCTTCCGGACATCTACTAGAACCTAGGTCAACGGTACCCGGCCTTTTTTGCTACATCCTCTCCAGGGGGATAGGATACGGGTCATGGATAGCCACCAGACGCACACAAGTCACCCCGAAATCGTCAAGCGCCTGCGCCGAGCGGAGGGGCATCTGAAGACCATCGTCGAGATGATCGAGCAGGAGCGACCGTGCCGAGACATCGCGCAGCAGCTCCACGCCGTCGAGAAGGCGATCGGCAACGCCAAGAAGGCGCTCATCCACGACCACATCGACAATTGCCTCGACCGCAGCGTCGGCACGGTCCCGCGCGCGGCACGTGCCTCATTCGAGGAATTCAAGGAAATTTCGAAGTACCTCTGAGAGAGTCACTTCGATGCTGCGCTCCTTCCTGCGTTGGCTCGGATTCGCTTCGTATGAAGAGGCCTCAGCCCACGGCCATCTACATAGCCATGATCATGCGGCTAGCGGCGGACATGGCCACACCCACGGAGTCATCGATGCAACGATTGCGACAACAGCTCGCGGCATCTGGGCGATTAAATGGTCGTTCCTCATCCTCGGGATCACGGCGGCGCTGCAGATCGCCGTGGTGCTGCTTTCGGGCAGCGTTGCACTGCTTGCCGACGCCATCCACAACGTTGGGGACGCCGCGACGGCCATCCCACTATGGATCGCATTCATGTTTGCCCGTCGTCGGCCCAGCCCACGATTTACGTACGGATTCGGGCGCGTTGAAGACTTAGCGGGGGTGGTGATCATTGCGATCATCCTGTTCAGCGCGCTCCTAGCCGGCTATGAGGCAATCGATCGCCTGATCCACCCGCAGCCGATCGGCCTGCTCGGCTGGGTCGTCGCTGCCGGGATCGTCGGTTTCGTCGGCAACGAAGCGGTTGCTGTCTTCCGGATCCGTGTCGGCCGGCAGATCAACAGCGCCGCGCTTATAGCCGACGGCTACCATGCCCGTACTGACGGGCTAACGAGCCTTGCAGTTGTCCTGGGCGCAATCGGCGTCTGGCTAGGCTTCCCGCTCGCCGATCCGATCGTCGGGTTGCTCATCACGCTCGCCATTCTTGGCATCGTCTGGCAGTCAACGAGGGCCGTATTTACCCGAATACTGGACGGCGTGGAACCTGCCCTGCTCGAGGACATTCGCCACGCTGTCGGGCATGTCGGCGCCGCGGGGCCGGTCCTCGGCGTGCGCGCCCGCTGGCTCGGACATCGTCTTACCGCGGAGCTAGACGTGGCGGTGAGCGGCGATTCAACCGTGCGGGAGGCAGAAGAGATCTCGTCCGCGGTCGAGAATCAGTTGCTTGCCCACATCCCTGCCCTCTCGACGGCCCATGTCAGGCTTCGGCCTGCCGTCGCCGCGCTTCACGCAGGGCATCACCACGCCCCCGACCCGGTGGCGGTCAAAGGCGAGCTCGGCGAAGGCGTGATTGAAATTCTCGCAACACCTGCCGGCGAACGTCTGTGCTTCAGGGCCACGCGGCTAGCCGTACCCGCAAGAGTCTCGGTAGAGATCGAGCGCCCCGACGGCCGGGTCGAGACGCTGAGTCTTGCCCCGCTCGCCGAAGATCCGTCTCGATTGCTGAGCACCATCGCTCCGGCCGAGCCCCATGAATTCGATGCGCGCCTTTGCCTGCAGGTGGACGAGCGCCGCGAGACGCTACCCTTTCGAATGGTCGAACCCGCCGGGCACGCACATTGAGCGACGATCACCCCGGACACGATCACCACGAGCGCGATCATCACGAGCACGGGCACGCTCACCCGGCGTCCAATTTTGGGCGAGCCTTCGCAATCGGCATCGCGCTCAACATGGTGTTCGTCGCAGTCGAGATCGTGTTCGGGCTACTCGGCAACTCGGTCGCACTACTTGCCGATGCGTTTCACAACTTGTCCGACGTCTTCGGCCTGGTGATCGCGTGGGTCGCGACCGTTCTCTCGCGACAGCCACCCTCGACGCGATTCACCTACGGCCTTCGGGGCACCTCGATCCTTGCCGCGCTTGGCAACGCCCTCTTCCTGTTAGTCACGGTCGGCGCGATCGCATGGGAAGCTATCCAGAGGCTTTGGCACCCGGAGCCGGTTGCAGCCGCCATGGTCATCGCCGTGGCAGCGGTCGGCATTGCCATCAACGGCGCGACCGCGCTGCTCTTCGCTTCCGGCCGTAAGGGCGATATCAACATTCGCGGCGCCTTCCTCCACATGGCGGCCGATGCCGCGGTGTCCGCCGGCGTAGTCGTCGCGGGCATCGGCACCCTCGCCACGGGCTGGCTATGGCTGGACCCAGTCGCGAGCCTGGTGATCGTCCTCGTGATCGTGTGGGGCACCTGGGGCTTGCTGAAGGAATCCGCCGTCATGTCGCTCGCCGCCGTTCCCCAAGGGATCGATCGCCGCGCGGTCGAAAGCTACCTGGCCGCGCTGCCGGGAGTCACGGCCGTTCACGATCTACACATCTGGGCGATGAGCACCACCGAGACCGCGTTGACGGGGCATCTCGTCATTCCGCAGGGGCACCCAGGTGACGCGTTCCTGCTTCGCGTCTGCGACGAGTTGAACGGCAAATTCCGCATCGGGCACGCAACGCTGCAAATCGAAATCAGCGCAGACGCGGCGTGCAGGCTGTCTTCCGCTGATATCGTTTAGCTGCCGATCCATAGCTGCAGTCCGGACCTAAAATGTCTGCTACCGACCCAAGCGCAAATGAAACGCCTTTCTCTTTTTGTTCTGAGCATCGTAGCCGCTGCAGCGGCAATGGCCGCCGGAAACGCGGGGCGCGGCGCTAGATTTTTCGCGCATTGTGCCGCCTGCCATTCCACCGAACCCGGAGAGCACTTGACCGGTCCCAGCCTCGCGCACGTATGGAACCATCCGGCGGCGAGCGTCGAGGGCTTCAAGCGCTATTCGGACGCGCTAATTCACGCGGGGCTGAAATGGGACGACGTGACCCTCGACAGATGGCTTGCCTCGCCGCAGAAGGTTGTTCCCGGAACGGCGATGAGCTTTCCCGGCGTACGTGACCCTCAGGCGCGCCAGGACCTGATCGCTTACCTAAAGACACTGGATGAAAATAAGGCGCCACGCACGGCGAAGGGCGGCGGCGGCATGATGATGGGCATGGCTCCCCAGAAAATGGACTTGAAGAATGCCCCGCCAGCCGGTCAAGTGCGCTCTGTTAAGCACTGCGGCGACACGTATACGATCGAGACGGCCGATGGCAGGGTCGAGAAGGTTTGGGAGTTCAACCTGCGCTTCAAGACCGATTCGAGCAAGGCGGGGCCGAACCCAGGGAATCCGGTCGCCGTCGGCGCCGGGATGCAAGGGGACCGGGCCTCAATCGTGTTCGCCTCTCCCAAAGAGATAAGCGAAGCGATCCGAGAATCGTGCCCCTAACGGGGTGCTGAAGATCGATGGTCGGAACGATGCCCATCGGGATCTCGCCCTACGCTGCGCTGATCGACCAGCCGCCACAGTAGCGCGACGATCGCGACGAGCAGTCCGATGACGAGCAACCAGCCGATGACGCCCCAGCCCATCATCCAACCCACCATCGATCCCATGCCGTCCATGTTCATCATCACATCAGACGCCCAGCAAGAACGGGGCCGCGTTCGCCCGAAGCGCACATTGGCGTAACGATAGAATGCCGGCGTGAGCACCTGTTGCGATGACAAAGCTTGCGCGGTTGAGGCGCTTCGGGAAAACCAGGCCTCCACCCTAAAAACGGTATTGGCAATCAACGCCGTGATGTTTGTGGTCGAGCTCGCGGCCGGATTGATGGCTGGTTCAACCGCCCTCCTGTCCGACTCGTTGGATAACCTTGGCGACGCCCTTACTTACGGGCTCAGCATTTACGCGATTTCCAAGGACGCCAAATCAAAAGCCAAAGTAGCCTTGTTCAAGGGGCTGCTCATCTTGCTGGCTGCCTTATTCGTCCTCGCCCAGGTGGGTTACCGCGCCCTTTACGGCGCAACTCCGATATTCGAGGCCATGGGAGTGGTCAGCCTGCTCGCTCTGGTCGCCAATTCGGTTTGCCTTGGGCTTCTGTGGAAGCACCGTACCGCGGACGTAAACATGAGTTCCGTCTGGGAGTGCTCGCGCAACGACATAGCGGGCAACATCGCGGTATTCGTCGCAAGCGGCGCGGTATGGCTTACCGGAACCAGATGGCCCGACCTGGTCGTCGGATTGCTGCTTTCGATCTGGCTGCTCCTCTCCTCGGTCCGGGTGCTCAAGAGCGGATTTGGCGAGTTGAGGCTCGCACCTTCAGCGCGGTAATTGGGGCGTCCGCCTTTGGTCGGAACCGGAGCGGACAAGGTTGGCCAGGTTGTCCGAGCGAAGACTGAACCGACCCACGCAAGGCTACTGCTACATTTTTGGCTACAGTGGCCTGAAAGAAAAAGGCCTAGCAGTCGCTAGGCCTTTGTATGTTTGGCGCGCCA
>DASQGW010000088.1:0-5409 GCA_035632415.1 Burkholderiales bacterium
GGCGACCTGAAAGGCGTCCTCGAGTACAGCACCGAGCCGCTCGTCTCGTCGGACTTCAACCACAATCCGGCCAGCTCGATCTTCGATTCGACGATCACCAAGGTGTCCGACGGCACGCTCGTCAAGGTCTACTCCTGGTACGACAACGAGTGGGGCTTCTCGAACCGCATGCTCGACGTCGCCGTCGCCTATGCCGAAGTAGGGGTCGCGCTGGCGAAGTAATGAGGTTCAGACGCATGGCGGAGGTCGACCTCCGCGGCAAGCGCGTGTTCATCCGCGCCGACCTCAACGTCCCGGTCGACGACGGCCGCATCACCGACGACACGCGCATCCAGGCCTCCGTGCCCGGCATCAAGCTCGCGCTGGAGCGCGGCGCCGCCGTCATGGTCACGTCGCACCTCGGCCGCCCGAAGGAAGGCGAGCTCAAGCCCGAGGATTCGCTCGCGCCGGTGGCGAAGCGCCTCGGCGAGCTGCTCGGCCGTGACGTGCCGCTGCGCAAAGATTGGGTGAACGGCGTGGACGTGAAGCCCGGCCAGGTGGTGATGCTCGAGAACTGCCGCGTGAACAAGGGCGAGAAGAAGGATGACGAATCGCTCGCGCGCAAGATTGCCGGCCTATGCGACGTATACGTCAACGACGCTTTCGGCACCGCGCACCGTGCCGAGGCCACGACCCACGGCGTCGCGCGCTTCGCCAAGGTCGCTTGCGCAGGTCCGCTGATGGCGGCGGAACTGGATGCTTTATCGAAATCATTGTCGAATCCTGCGCGACCGCTGGTCGCGATCGTCGGCGGCTCGAAGGTGTCGACCAAACTGACCGTGCTGGGCGAGCTGGCGAAGAAGGTCGACAGCCTGATCGTCGGCGGCGGCATCGCCAACACGTTCCTTCTCGCCGCCGGCAAGCCGATCGGCTGTTCGCTCGCCGAGCCCGACCTCGTCGCCGAGGCGCGGCGCATCGCCGGCGCGACGCAGGTGCCGTTGCCGGAAGACGTGGTCGTCGCCGTCGAGGCTTCCGCGCAGGCGAGAAGCACGGTGAAGCCGCCCGACGAGGTCGACGACGACGAGATGATCCTCGACATCGGACCGCGCACCGCCGCGCGCCTGGCCGGGCAGCTCAAGCGCGCCGGCACGATCGTGTGGAACGGGCCGGTCGGCATGTTCGAGATCGGCGCGTTCGCCAAGGGGACGCAGGCGATCGGCCGTGCGATCGCCGAGTCGAAGGCGTTCTCCATCGCCGGCGGCGGCGATACGGTCGCGGCGATCAACAAGTTCGGCATCGCAGGCGACATCGACTACATCTCGACCGCCGGTGGCGCGTTCCTCGAATTCCTGGAGGGCAAGACGCTGCCCGCGGTCGCCGCGCTGGAGGCGCGAGCCGACGGCTAGTATCCCGAGCGCGATCGTCGGCACGGCAGCCGGTCCGACCGAGCACGACATCGATGCGCGCTGGCTGATGGCCTACAGCGCTGCGCTCGGCGAGATGGACCGCGGCGTCCATCCGCTGTTTCCAGTGTGCTACGAGTGGCCTGTCTCGCAGCCCATCCGGCAGATCCCGGAGTTGCGCGAGCTCTTGCCGCGGCTGGTGCACGCCGAGCACGACCTGAGACTTCATCGCCTGCCGCGCGAGGGCGACCGCATCGCGACTCGGGTCAGCATCGCCGGTGTCCAAAAGCGCAAGCCCGGCGCCTTCGTCGTCTTCCGGTTCGAGAGTGTCGATGCCGCCGGCGAGCCGGTGAGCACGACGGACTTCGGCGCGCTCTACCGCGGGGTCGATGTCGAAGGGCCCGATCGGGGCGAGGCGATCGAGTTGCCGCCGCCGTCGAACCTAAAGCCGATCGGCGCGATCGAGGTCGCTGCGAACCTCGCGCATGTCTATACCGAGTGCGCGCGCATCTTCAATCCGATCCACACCGACGTGGCGCATGCCAGGAAGGCGGGCCTGCCCGACATCATCCTGCACGGGACGGCGACGCTCGCGCTCTCCGTTTCTCGACTCAACATTGACCCATCCTGCGTGCGCCGGATTCGTTGCCGCTTCAGCGGCATGGTGCTGATGCCGTCGCGGCTCGAAGTGCTCGGCAACGGCACGGATTTCGAGACGCGCGGGCCGCGGGGCGAGGTCGTCATCAGCCGCGGGCGCGTCGACCATGATTAAGCAGCTCACCGTGCAAACGCGCGGGCAGGGCCTCATCGAGGTGACGCGGATGATCGCCGCCGCGGTTGCGCAGGCCAAGCTGGCCGAGGGACTGTGCACGGTCTTCGTGCGGCACACCTCGGCAAGCCTCCTCATCCAGGAGAACGCCGATCCGACGGCAAAGCAGGACCTCGAGCGCTGGCTGAATCGAAGGGCCGGACGACATGCCGGCGCACATCAAGTCCGCGCTCACGCAGACGTCGCTCGGCATTCCGATCGTCGGCGGCGGGCTCGCCCTCGGGACCTGGCAGGGCATCTATTTGTGGGAGCACCGGCGCCGCGGCGGAGAACGCGAGCTCGTAGTGCACATCGGATAGACTTCCGGCGATGCTCCGCAGCACGAAGATCGTAGCCACGCTCGGCCCCAGCTCCTCAGACCCCGCAATCCTCGAAAGGATGATCCGCGCGGGCGTCGACGTCGTGCGGCTCAATTTCTCGCACGGCACGGCGGCCGATCATGAGAAGCGCGCCGCGCTCGTCAAGGAGCTCGCGTCCAAGACCGGCCGCACGGTGGCGATCCTTTGCGACCTGCAGGGTCCGAAGATCCGCGTCGGCAAGTTCAAGGATGGCCGGGTCACGCTCGAGAACGGCCAGCCTTTCGTGCTCGATGCCGGCCTCGAGCTGGGTGACCCCCACCAAGTCGGGCTCGATTACAAGGAGCTGCCGCGCGATGTCGGCCCCGGCGCGGTCCTGCTCCTCGACGACGGCAAGATCGTGCTCGATGTGAAGGAAGTGCGCGGCGAGCAGGTGCATACGGTGGTGCGCCACGGCGGCGTGCTCTCGAACAACAAGGGCATCAATCGCCAGGGTGGTGGCCTCACGGCGCCGGCGCTCACGGCGAAGGACATGGAGGACATCAAGACCGCGGCCAAGATCCAGGCGGATTTCCTGGCGGTGTCGTTCCCGAAGAGCGGCGCCGATATGTACATGGCGCGCGAGCTGATGCGCGCGGCCGGCGGCAAGGCGTTCCTGGTTGCGAAGATCGAGCGGGCCGAGGCGGTGGGCGAGAGCGCGCTCCTCGACATCATGCGCGGCTCCGACGCCATCATGGTCGCGCGCGGCGATCTCGCCGTCGAGGTCGGCGACGCCGCCGTACCGGCGCTCCAGAAAAAGATGATTCGCCTCGCGCGCGAGCAGAACAAGCTCACCATCACCGCGACGCAGATGATGGAGTCGATGATCTCGAGCCCCGTGCCCACTCGCGCCGAAGTGTCCGACGTGGCGAACGCCGTGCTCGACGGCACCGACGCCGTGATGCTCTCCGCCGAGACGGCGAGCGGCAAGTATCCGGTCGAAGTCATCGAGGCGATGGACCGCATCTGCCGCGAGGTCGAGCAGACGCAGCCGCTCAGCCTCGATGCGGAATTCCTGAACCGGGTGTTCACGCGCGTCGACCAGTCGATCGCCATGGCGGCGCTCTTCACGGCCTACCACCTGAAGGTGAAGGCGATCGCCTCGCTCACCGAGTCCGGCTCGACCGCGCTCTGGATGAGCCGCATGAACGCCGGCGTGCCGATCTATGCGCTCACCTCGCAGACCTCGACGCGCTACCGCTGCGCGCTCTTCCGCGACGTCTTCCCGCTGATGGTGAAGTACGTCGGCCACGACCGCGAGGAGCTGCTCGCCGAGGCCGAGAAGGTGCTCGTCTCGAACAAGGTCGTGAAAGAGGGCGATATCATCGTCCTCACCATCGGTGAGCCGATCGGCAAGAGCGGCGGCACCAACACCATGAAGATCGTCAAGGTCGGGGAGCACCGCAAATCATGAACGTACGCGCCGCGCTTGCTTCGCATTTCGTGGATGTCGACCGCATGCCCTGGGAAAAGACCCGCTATCCCGGCATCGAGCAGAAGACGCTGCTGGTCGAGCCGGCCACAGGCCTCCTGACCGCGCTCATGCGCATGGCGCCGGGCGCGCATCTGCCGGACCACGAGCACGTCAGGATCGAGCAGACCTACGTCCTCGAGGGCAGCCTCGTCTGCCCGGAAGGCGAATGCAAGGCCGGACAATTCGTCTGGCGCCCTGCCGGCAGCCGCCACGAAGCCTGGGCGGGACCGAAAGGCGGGCTCTTCCTCGCCATGTTCCAGATGCCGAACAAGTTCTTCCAGCCCGACGGCCGCATCACCGACTTCCTCGGCCGCGACTGGCAGGAGACCTGGGCTAAGTAGATTCATCGGGGGCTGCATGCGCATCGCGCTGTGCAACGAAGTCATCGCCCCGATGCCGTTCCCGAAGCAATGCGAGTACGCGGCCAAGCTCGGCTACGACGGGCTCGAGGTCGCGCCCTACACGCTCTCCGACGAGCCGCATCGCATAGGCGCAGCGCAGATCGCGGCCGCCCGGAGCGCTGCGGACGACGCCGGCATAGCGATCACGGGGCTGCATTGGCTCCTCATCAAGCCGGCGGGCCTCTCGATAAGCACGCGCGACGACGGCGTGCGCAAGAAGACGATCGACGTGATGCACGCGCTCATCGACCAGTGCGCCGAGCTCGGCGGCAAGTACCTCGTGCACGGCTCGCCGCACCAGCGCCGGCTCGATCCGGGCGAGCCGCGCGCGGCGGCGATGGCGCGCGCGCGCGACAGCTTTGCCGCCATCGCCGGGCATGCGGCGAAGGCGGGCGTGGTGTATTGCATCGAGCCCCTCTCGGCCGAGCAGACGCCGCTCATCAACACGCTGGAAGAGGCGGCGCAGATGGTGGACGACATCGCTTCGCCGGCGGTGCGCAGCATGCTCGACTGCAGCTCGGCCGGCCGCATGGAAAAGGAGCCGCTGCCCGTGCTCGTCGATCGCTGGCTGCCGAAAGGCATGATCGCGCACGTGCAGGTGAACGACCGCAACCGCCGCGGCCCGGGTCAGGGCGAGCAGCGCTTTGCGCCGCTCCTCGCTTCGCTCAAGCGCCACCGCTACGGCGGCGACATTGCGGTGGAGCCTTTCGACTATGTGCCCGACGGTCCGGCCGCCGCAGCGCGCGCCATCGGCTACATCCGCGGCCTCATCGAGGCGCTCGACTGATGGCCGAGCGCCGCATAGGCATCATCATGCACGGCGTGACGGGCCGCATGGGCGCGAACCAGCACCTCGTCCGCTCGATCCTGGAAATCCGCAAGCAGGGCGGCGTGGCGCTCAAGGACGGCACGCGCCTCGTGCCCGATCCGCTCCTCGTCGGCCGCAATGCCGCCAAGGTCGAGGCGCTCGCGCGCAAGCACGGCGTCG
>DASQGW010000089.1:0-1570 GCA_035632415.1 Burkholderiales bacterium
GAGCAGTTTGCGCGTCATGACTGGAGCGCCTTCGAAGGAAAGCTGAATCCCCTCTACTGCGGCGGCGAAACGCGGCGCGATTCGGTGTTCAACGGCCTCGTCGGCGCCGGCAGCGTCGTCGATCCCGACGACTGGATCCTCGTGCACGACGCTGCGCGACCTTGCCTGCCGCAGGCCGACTTGCGGCGGCTGCTCGACGAAGGCGCGACCGACGCGATCGGCGCAATACTCGCCCTGCCGGTCGCCGAGACGGTGAAGACCGCCGGCAAGGACGAGGCGGGCGTGCAGCGCATCGCGGCGACGCAGGACCGCTCGCAGCTCTGGCTCGCGCAGACGCCGCAGATGTTCCGCGCCGGGCTGCTGACCCAGGCGCTCGCGCACGCCCCGGGAGCCACCGACGAAGCCTCCGCGATCGAGAAAATGGGGCTGCGCCCCCGCCTCGTGCTCGGGAGCAGGCAGAATCTCAAGGTGACCTACCCCGAGGATGTAGCCATCGCCGAAGCCATACTCAAGTCATGAGGATCGGCCAGGGCTTCGACGTGCATCCCTTCGCACGCGGGCGCAAGCTCGTGATCGGCGGCGTCGAGATCCCGTTCGCCAAGGGACTCGACGGCCATTCCGATGCCGACGTGCTGCTGCATGCGATCTGCGACGCGTTGCTCGGCGCAGCCGGCCTCGGCGACATCGGCCAGCACTATCCGGATACGAGCGCCGAGTTCCGTGGCGTGGATAGCCGCAAGCTCCTGCGGGACGTGGGCAAGAAGCTCGCGCTGCAGAAGTATCGCGTCGTGAACATCGACGCCACCATCATCGCCCAGGAGCCGCGCATGGCGCCGCACATGGCGCGCATGATCGGCAACATCGCCTCCGACCTCGACATCACGCCGGCGATGGTCAACATCAAGGCGACGAGCACCGAAGGCCTGGGCTTTCTCGGTCGCGTCGAAGGCATCGCGGCCCAGGCCATCGCGCTCGTCGAATAGATGTACTCGCCGTCCTACAACCGCGTCGAGGACCGCGCCGAAATCCTCGGCTTCATGCGGCAGAACAACTTCCCGGTGCTGGTGACCGGGCTCGGCGGCACGCTGCATGCCTCGCACCTGCCCTCGATGGTCCATGAAGACGGCAGCCAGATCGTCATCGACATGCACATGGCGCAGGGCAATGCGCAGTGGCACGAGTTCTTCGACGAGGAAGTGCTGGTCATCTTCACCGGGCCTCACGGCTATATCTCGCCGCGCTGGTACGACGAGAAGGAGCGCGTGCCGACGTGGAACTACGCCGCGGTGCATGCCTACGGCATTCCGAGAATCATCCGCGACGAGGCGGCGAAGCACGCGTCGCAGCGCCGGCTCGTGGCCTTCATGGATCCCGAGTGGCTGCCGAAGTTCGATGCGCTCGGCCCGAAATACGTGAGCGGCATGCTGAACGGCATCGTCAACTTCCAGATTGCGGTGACGCGCATCGAGACGCGCTGGAAGCTCTCCCAGAACCGCGGGCGCCGCGAGATGGAGCTCATCATCGAGGCGCTGGAAAGGGGCGGCGAGACCGCGCTCGCGGCGCTGATGCG
>DASQGW010000090.1:0-37627 GCA_035632415.1 Burkholderiales bacterium
AAATCTTCGAGCTTGGCCACCGTGAACAGCGCTTCCTGCATGCCGTCGCTGCCGCGCATTCTTATTCTCCCCTTGACGACGTTCGCACTATGACACTTCCGCGCGAACGCCGTTCAAAGGGTTTTTCAACAGCCTGCTAGAGCACCTTTCCGGGATTCATCAGGTTGTGCGGGTCGAGCGTGCGCTTGAGCGTGCGCATCAGCTCGACCTCTATCGCCGGCTTGTGCCGCAGGATCTCGTCGCGCTTCAGCTGCCCGAGGCCGTGCTCCGCGGAGATCGAGCCGCCCAGTTCGGCAACCGTGTCATAGACGATCCGATTGACCGCGGCGCGCTCGGCCACCATCCGCTCGGGGCCGATGTTGTAATGGATGTTGCCGTCGCCCACGTGGCCGAACGCATAGATGCGCAGGTCCGCAAACCGGGCGGCGAGCCTCGGTCCGGCGCGCTCGATGAATTCGGCGGTCTTCGAGACCGGCACGGCGATGTCGTGCTTCACGTTGGTGAACTGCGCTTCGGGCACCGTCTCGCGGATGCGCCAAAGGGCGCGGGCCTGTTCTCCGCTCTGCGCGAGCACCGCGTCGTCGAGGGCGCCGCGCTCGGCGCACTCGGCGAGCACCTTCTCCACCCGCTCCCGCAGCAGCCGTGCTTCGCCGCTGTCGGCAAGCTCGCAGAGGACGTACCAAGGGTAAGGCGAGCCGAGCGGATCGTGCGTGCCCGGCGCGAATTTGAGCACCGCTTCGACACAGCTGCGCGAGAGCAGCTCGAATGCAGAAAGCCGCTCGCCGAGCGTCTCGCGAAGGATGGCAAGGAGCTCGACCGCCGCCGCCGGGCTCTTCAGAGCGATCCAGGCGGTCGTGGTGGCACTCGGCTTGGGATGCAGCCGCAGCACCGCCGCGGTAATGATGCCGAGCGTGCCTTCGGCGCCCAGGAAGAGCTGCTTCAGGTCGTAGCCGGTGTTGTCCTTGCGCAGTCCGCGCAGCCCGTCCCACACGCGGCCGTCGGCCAGCACGACTTCCAGGCCCAGCACCTGCTCGCGCGCCATCCCATAGCGCAGCACGTTGATGCCGCCGGCGTTGGTCGAGAGGTTGCCGCCGATCTGGCAGCTGCCTTCCGCGGCGAGTGAAAGCGGAAAAAGCCGGCCGGCGTCGTCCGCCGCGCGCTGCACGTTGGCAAGCACGCACCCCGCTTCGACGGTGATGGTGTCGTTCAGGCGATCGACGGCACGGATGCGGTTCAAGCGCCCGAGGGCGAGCACGATCTCCCGGCCCTTGCCCGTCGGCACGGAGCCGCCCGCGAGGCCGGTATTGCCGCCCTGGGGGACGATGGCGATCCGCTCGCGCGCACAGAGCTCGACGACGCGGGCGACCTCGGCAGTGTTCCCCGGTCGTACCACGCACTCGGCCGCGCCGGTGTACTGCCGGCGCCAGTCGGTGAGGTAGGGCTGGGTATCGCTTGGGTCGGTGAGGACGTTGGCGGCGCCTACAATGTCGCCAAAGAGCCTTTCAATCATCGAGCGACGGATTCTCTTATGGTCAGCCGCGCAAAGGAAGTGGGACCCCGGCGTTTCCGCGAGTCGGCCGGACGCTATTACGAGGAGTTCGAGGTCGGCGAGGTGTATGAGCACCGGCCAGGCCGCACGCTCACGGAGACCGACAACATCTGGTTTTCGCTCCTTACGATGAACCAGCACCCGCTGCACATCGACAACGTCTACGGCGCCGGCACCGAGTTCGGAAGACCGCTCGTCAACTCGGCGCTGACGCTCGCCATCGTCACCGGCATGAGCGTTTCGGACGTGAGCCAGAAGACGGTCGCGAACCTCGGCTGGGACAAGGTGCGCCTCACGGCGCCGGTCTTCGCCGGCGACACGATCTACGCGGAATCCGAAGTCATCGCCAAGCGAGAATCGAAGTCGCGCCCGCACCACGGCATCGTCACCGTGCGCACCACGGGGAAGAAGGCGGACGGCACGGTGTTCATGACCTTCGAGCGCTCGGCACTGATCCCGATGCGCGGCCACGCCGTCGATGACCGGCTGGATTACTAGCGCGCCGCTTCTCTTCGCTGCGTTCGCCGCCTTCGCGTGCGCGGCGGCGGCACAGGAAAAGCCGCTCGCTGTCGGCGCCGTCATCTCGGAGACCGGTTCGCACGCCGCAGCGGCGGCCGACTACCGCAAGGGCCTCGTGCTCTGGGCCGAGCAGGCGAACGCCGGCGGCGGACTGCTTGGGCGCCAGATCGACTTGCAGCTGAGAGACGATGGCTCCGAGGCGGCCAAGGCCGGGACGGCCTATGCGCAACTGATCGCCGGCGGCGCGCAAGTGCTGATCGGGCCGTATGGCTCGGCGGCTACTCTCACCGGCTCGGCCGAAGCGGAGCGGTCACGGCGCGTGATGCTCAATGCCGCCGGCCCTTCGGGCCAGATCCACAAGCGCGCGCCGCGCTACCTCTTCCAGACTCTGCCGCCGTACACCGCGTACGCGGACGGCATCCTCGCGGTGGCGCGCGCCGCGCGCGCCGAATCGGTCTATATCGTGGCGCGCGATGACGCGGGCTCGCGCGAGATGGGAGAGGCGGCGCTCAACCTAGCGCGCAAGCTGGGCTTCCAGCGCGCCGATCTCGATATTTATTCGGGAGGCACCGTCGACTTCCTGCCGCAGCTCTACAAAGCGATGGGGCTTCATGCCGACGCCTGGATCGCGTTCGCGGAGGCGCGCGACGGCGGCGACATGGTGAAGACGCTCAAGCGCCATGGCTACGAGCCGCGCGTCGTCTACGTGCGCGCGAGCCCCGATCCGCGCTTCATCCAGCGCATCGGACAGGACGCCGAGTTCATCCTCGGCTCCAAAGAGTACGATGCGCGCTTTCCGACTCCGGGTAACGAGAGCTTCGTGAAAGCGTTCAACGCCAAGTGGTCCGCCGCGCCCGGCCCGCTCGCCGCGGCGGCTTATGCCGCCGGAACGGTCCTTGCCGAGGGGTTGCGGCGTGCGGGCACCGCCGAAAGCGCCAAGCTCCGCGCGGTGCTCGCCACAATGGAAGTCGACACGGTGCTCGGCCGCTACAAGGTGGATCCCGCGACGGGTGCCCAGATCGGCATGAAGCCCGCGGTGACGCAGATCGTGCGAGGGCATGCGCAGGCGGTCTGGCCCGTGGCGCTCGCCGGTGACCGGAAGCTCGCGCCTTTCGTTTCCTGGGCCGAGCGGGAGATCATCAAATGATCCGCTCGTTCCTCTTCACCCCGGCGAACCAGCCGCGCCGTGTCGAGAAGGCGCTGGGTCTGGATGCCGATGCCGTGATCCTCGATCTCGAGGACTCCGTGGCGCCATCGGACAAGGCGGCGAGCCGGCCCGCCGCCGTCGCCGCGCTTTCGCGCGAGCGCCGGTGCCTCTTGTACGTGCGCTGCAACGCTCCGTCGACGCCATGGTGCTACGGCGACCTCGTGCACACCGTGCGCAAGGGACTGGACGGCGTTGTCGTGCCGAAGGTCGAGAGCGCGGCCGACTTGCATGCGATCGACTGGCTGCTTGCCAACCTGGAGCGCGAGCAGGGCATCGGCGAAGGCTCCCTGGATCTCATGCCGCAGATCGAGACGGCGGCCGGCGTCCAGCGCGTCGATCGAATCCTGCAGGCGAGGAGCCTGCGTCCGTATCCAGGCCCATGGCGGGTGAAGCGCCTTTGCTTCGGCGCCGCCGACTACGCGAACGACCTCGGCCTTTCACCCACGCTCGATGAATCCGAACTCGCGGATGCGAGGGCTCGCATCGTGCTCGCCTCGCGCGCCGCCGGCGTGGAAGCCCCGATCGACAGCCCCTGGTTCCACTTCAAGGAAAGCGCAGCCTTCGCGCGCGCCCTCGAGCGGAGCCGCCGCGGCGGCTTCCAGGGCCGCTGCTGCGTGCATCCGGACCAGATCGCGCCAGTCAACCAGGCCTACATGCCGGGCGCCGATGAGGTCGCATCGGCCGAGCGCATCGTCGCCGCCTTCGCCGAGGCCGAGAAGCGCGGCGCGGCCGCGATCCAGGTCGACGGCCAGATGATCGACTACCCGATCATGCATCGCGCGCAGAAGCTCCTCGACGCCGTCGGAAAAATCAAGCGCAAGTGAGCGATGAAGTGGTGCTGGTCGCGGGCCTGTGGATGCCCGCGGCGGTCATGGCGCCCATCGGCGCGCGGCTCACGCGCGCCGGCTATCGGCCCAGCCGCTTCGCCTACAGCGGCCGGCATTCGGTCGACGAGGCCGTCGAGGGCCTCGCTCGCTTCGCTCGTGAACGTCGCGCCGCCCATTTTGTCGGACATAGCTTGGGCGGAGCGCTGATCCTGGACATGCTCGAGCGGCATCGCGACGTCGCTGCGGGCCGCATCGTGCTCGTCGGCGCGCCGGTGAATGGCTGCCTCGCCGGGCGGCGGCTCGGCGCCTGGCACATCGGGCGCTGGATGCTCGGCGCGAGCGCCGCGCGCTGGGAAGAGCGCGTCGCGCGCTGGCAGCGGCCGGAGCCGCTCGGCGTCATCGCGGGCACGCGCGCGCTGGGACTCGGGCGCGTCCAGGGCGCTCTTCCGGGCGAGAATGATGGCGTCGTGCGGGTCGAAGAAACCACCGTGGTGGGAATGACCGAGCGCGTGCTCGTCCACGAAGGCCACAGCATGCTTGCGGTGTCGCGGCGTGTCACCGCGCTGGTGGAACGTTTCCTGCGCACGGGGCGCTTTGCATGAGGTCCTTCGTTGCCGTCGCGGCGCTCGTACTCCTCGCGGGCTGCGAGTCGCTCTCCTATTACGGCCAGGCGATCGGCGGGCATTTCAAGCTCATGTCCCAGGCGCGGCCGATCGAGACGTGGCTCACCGATCCGGGAACGCCGCCTGAGCTCAAGACGCGGCTCGAGACGGCGCGCGATATCCGCGAGTTCGCTTCGCGCGAGCTGCACCTGCCCGACAACGCGAGCTACACCAGCTACGCCGACCTCAATCGTCGTTTCGCGGTCTATAACGTCTTTGCTGCGCCGAAATTCTCCGTGGATCCCAAGCTGGAATGCTTCCCCTTTACCGGCTGCGTCGCGTATCGCGGCTTCTTCTCCGAGAAAGACGCGCAAAACTACGCCGAGAAGCTCCGTGCCGAGGGCTATGACGTCTACGTGGGCGGCGTGCTCGCCTACTCGACGCTCGGCTGGTTCGACGATCCGCTGCTCTCGACTTTCATCCGCTATCCGGACGCGCAGGTCGCGCGCCTCGTGTTCCACGAGCTCGCGCACCAGCTCGTCTACGCGAAGGGCGACACGACCTTCAACGAGTCCTTTGCCGTGACGGTCGAGGACGAGGGCGTGCGCCGCTGGCTCGAAGCGCAGGGACGCACGACCGAGCTCGCGCAGTTCCGGGCCGCCCAGGAGAGGAAGCGCGAGCTTGCTGCCCGCATCAAGGAGACGCGCGAGCGGCTGAAGGTGATTTACGCGATGAAGCTCACGCCCGAGCAGATGGCGGAGCAGAAGAAGCAGGAGTTCGATCGCCTACGGGCGCTGTATCCGACGTTCGTGCCGTCCGAGCCGAACAACGCCTTCCTCGTTTCCATCGCGCTTTACAACGAGTACCTGCCGGCCTTCGAGCGCCTCCTCGCCCAGTCGGGAAGTCTCGACGCGTTCTACGCGCGCGTGCGCCAGCTCGCGCACGAAGACCGCAAGGAGCGCGATGCGCTCCTCGCGAAAGCTAGCTGAGCGGGATGTCGACGAGCTGGCGGTAAGCGGGCCGCTCGCGCAGCCGCTCGAACCACGCCTCGACGTTCGGGAACCGCGGCCTCGTGATCGGCACGCGCATCCAGCGCTGGACCTCGCAGCCGATGGGGATATCGCCCATCGTGAACGCGCTTCCGGTGACGAACTTCTGGTTCGCGAGATTCTGTTCCAGCACGGGCAGGAGCCTGGCCGTCTGCTCGCGCCCCGCGTCGATGGCCTTCATGTCTCGTTTGTCGGCCGGTGTGCGGATCAGGCCCCAGAATACGTCGCGCATGGCGCGCTGGAAGGTGAATGCCCAGTCCATCCAGCGCTCGGCATCGGCGCGTGCGCGCAGGTCGGTGGGATAGAGCGTGCCGGCGGCGTGCTTGGCGCAGAGGTAGCGCACGATGGTGTGCGATTCCCACAGCACGAAGCCATCGTCGTCGATCGTCGGTACGAGCGAGTTAGGGTTCATCTTCAGGTATTCGGGCGTCTGGGTGACGCCGTGCTCCATGCCGGCGTTGATCCGCTCGTATTTCAGGCCGAGCTCTTCCGCGGCCCATAGCGCCTTCTTCACGTTGACGGAATTGACGCGCCCCCAAATCTTCAGCATCTAGAACCCCACCGCCTGACCATCGCGGCGGGGATCGCTCGCGACGAAATACCCGCCCTCCAGCTTCCAGATCGCCTGGCAGCTGCCGAACTGGTTGTAGTCGTCCACGGTGACGATGCGATGGCCGCGCTCCTGCAGCGCTTCGAGCGTTGCGGGCGGGAAGCCGTCGTCCTCGACGCTCACGTCCATGCCCTGCACGAAGCGGAACCGCGGGCCGTCGCACGCGGCTTGCGGGCTCTGGCCGTAGTCGGCGATGCGCACCATCACCTGCGCGTGGCCCTGTGGCTGCATCGTGCCGCCCATGACGCCGAAGCTCATGACCGGCTTTCCATCTCGCGTGACGAAGCCGGGGATGATCGTCTGGTACGGACGCTTCTTCGGGCCGACGCAGTTGGGGTGCCCGGGTTGCAGCACGAAGGTCGCGCCGCGGTTCTGCAGCGAGATGCCGTCGACGACCACGCCCGAGCCGAAGCCCATGTAGTTGGACTGGATGAGCGAGACCATCATGCCGGAGGCGTCGGCGGCGGTGAGGTACACCGTGCCGCCTTTGGGCGGGTGGCCCGCGCCGAACTCCTGCGCTCGCCTGGGATCGATCCGCTTCGCACGCAACTTGAGATAGTCGCGGTCGAGGAGCGCTTCCGGCTTGGGATCCATGTAATCGATGTCGGCGACATACCGCCACGCGTCGGCAAAAGCGAGCTTGATCGCCTCGATCTGGAGGTGGAGGCTGTCGGGCCCGTCGACCGGATGCGAGCGCAGGTCGAAGTGCTCGAGCATGCCGAGCGCCATCAGGGCGACGATCCCCTGGCCGTTCGGCGGGATCTCGTGCAGCGTGAGGCCGCGATAGCTCATCTCGAGCGGCTCGACCCAGTCGGACTTGTGCGCGGCCATGTCGGACGCCTTCATCGCGCCGCCGTGCTTCTTGGCATGCGCCTCGATCCGCTCCGCGAGCGCACCTTGGTAGACGGCCTTACCGCGCGTGCTGGCGATCTGCTCGAGCGCCGCGGCATGCGCCGGCCATGTGAACCGCTGCCCCGCGCGGGGAGGGTTGCCGTCGGGCAGGAAAGCCTGGGCGAATCCCGGCTGGTCTTTTAGCTCCGCGACTTGTTTGGCCCATTGGCCCGCGATCGTGGGCGAGACGAGGAAGCCTTCACGGCCGTAGCGGATCGCGCGCTCGAAGAGGCGCTCGAAAGGGAGCTTGCCCCACTTGGCGTGCAGCTCGTGCCACGCCGAAACGCAGCCCGGCACGCTGACCGTGTCCCAGCCGCGCAGCGGCATCGTCTTCCGCCCTTTGAAGTAATCGGGCGTCCAGGCCGCGGGCGAGCGGCCGGAGGCGTTCAAGCCGTGAAGCGACTTTCCGTCCCATACAATCGCGTAGGCATCGGAGCCGATGCCGTTCGAGACCGGCTCGACCAGCGTCAGCGTGATCGCCGCGGCCAGGATGGCATCGATCGCGTTGCCGCCCTCGGCGAGCATCCGCAGGCCGGCTTGCGCCGCGAGCGGCTGGGAAGTCGCCACTGCGTTCGCGGCGAGGAGCGGCTTCCTCGGCCAGGCATAAGGGTTGTTCCAGTCGAAGCTCATGCGGGCATTTAGACCGTCCTGACCTGATGCATGTCGGTGTGGCCCTTGATGACTTTGTCGATGCCGTCCTGCTTGAGCGAGCGCATTCCACCCGCGGTTGCGGCGGCCGCAATGTCCGCGATGGGTGAGCGCGTCTGGATCAGGCGCTTCACCGCGGCGTCGGCCACCATCAGCTCGTACACCGGGAGGCGGCCCTGATAGCCGGTGCGCTCGCAGGCCTTGCATCCTTTGGCCTGGTGCATCGTGACCTTCTCCTGGCGCCATCGGCGAAGGACCTTTTCAGGGTCGAGCGACGAGGCCTCGCAATACTCGGCGGCGAGCGCCTCGATCTCGCGCACGCTCGGCTCCAGCTTGACGCGACACTGCGTGCAAAGCCTCCGCACGAGCCGCTGCGCGAGCACGCCCAACAGCGCGTCGGCGAAGTTGAATGGGTCCATGCCGAGGTCGAGCAATCGCACGACGCTCTCGGCTGCGCTGTTGGTGTGCAGGGTGGAGAGCACGAGATGCCCGGTGAGCGAGGCCTCGATGGCGATCTTGCTCGTCTCGGCGTCGCGCATCTCGCCCACCATGATGACGTCCGGATCGGCGCGCATGAAGCTGCGCAGCGCGGCGGCGAAGGTCCAGCCGATCTTCGGGTTCATCTGCACCTGGCGCAGCCCCGCCTGGGTGATCTCGATCGGATCCTCGGCGGTCCAGATCTTGACGTCCGGTGTATTCAGGAATCCGAGAAGGGAATGCAGCGTCGTCGTCTTGCCCGAGCCGGTGGGACCGCACACGAGGAACAGGCCGTGCGGGCGCGACATGAGGCGCTTGATCGACTCGAGCGCCTCTGCGCTGAAGCCGAGCTCGTCGATCGGCTTGGGCGAGGCGGCGACTAGCACGCGCATCACGACGTCCTCCAGGCCGTTCGCGGTCGGCACGGTCGCGATGCGCAGCTCCACGTCGAGCGGTCCGAAGCGCCTGAAGGCGATCTTCCCGTCCTGCGGCTTGCGGCGCTCGGAGATATCGAGCTGGCTCATCACCTTGAGCCGCGACACGATGGCGCTGCGGAAGCGCGCCGGGATCTCCAGGTAGTTGACCAGCACGCCGTCCTTCCTGAAGCGCACGCGTACGCTCTTGCCGGCCGGATTGACCTCGATGTGGATGTCGGAGGCTTTCTGCTCCACGGCATCGATGATCATCTTGTTGACGAGCTTGACGAGCGTGCTGTCGGTAGCCGGGGTCTGCGGCTCATTCGTCTCGTCTGCGCCACCCTCGAACGTCAGCCGCTGCGTGAGCTCGGCGATGTCGACCTGCTCGAGGAGCCGCTTGGTCGAGACCTCCGCCTCGACCGGCCCATACGCAGCCTCGAGCGCCTGGCGGATCTCGCTCGCCGGCGCCATCACCGGAATGAGCTTGCTTCCGGCGACGAAGCGAACCTCCTCCATGCGCTCCATGTTCGTCGGATCGTCGACGGCGACGACCAGGCCGGTCTCGGTCTCGGCGAGCGGCAGTACGCGGTAGCGGTCGGCGATCGCTGCGGGAATGCGCCTGAGCGCTTCGGCGCTCGGCCGGACCTTGCGCAGGTTGACGACCGGCACGCCGAGCTTCTTCGCCATCACGTTGTGCACGACCTCGATTTCGAGCACGCCCATGTCGGCGAGGATGTTGCCGAGCGGCCGGGCGCGATCGCGCGCCTCGATGGCGAGCGCCTCGTCGAGCTCGGCCTTGCTCAGGAAGCCGAGCTCGACCAGCGTGTCGCCGAGCTTTTGCGCCGGCTGCGCTTCCTGCGCCTTGAGCGCGGTCGCGAGCTGCTCGTGCGAGACGATCTCGTTCGCGGTGAGATATTCACCGAGCTTGCGCGAGCGCAGCAGCTTCTGCCGCTGGAGCGCCTCGGTGATGGTCTCGGGCGACGCCGCCTGCTCTTCGACCAGGAGCTCGCCCAGCGGCTTGCCTATCCGGCTCTCGCGCAAGGCACGCGCCGGAATGAACCAGCGCAGGACGCGCCCGCCGCCCTGCGGCGGGAAAAGGAACAGGCCGCAGAGCGCCTGCACGTGGCCGGCGGTTTCGCCCTCGAGCACGCTGCCGTCGGCGAGGATGAGCGAGAAGGGCTGCCGCTCCGAAGGCGCGTGCAGTCCCCCGCCCTGGATCGTGTGGACCTCGAGCCGCGCCTTGTTCAGGAGCTGGAGCGCAAGAAGGCTCGTGAAGGCGATGGTCACCGGGCTTGCGCTGTTCTCGGGGCGGAACTTGAGGATCTCCTCCTCGGGGAGGAAGTTCTCGAGCTTCCCGGCCGCCTTGCCGCCGTCGGCGAAGGTAAGCAGGCACGGCTCGCCCTCGTGCGGGGCGCTTTCCACGTACTCGTAGTAAGGCGGCGCCGGCCAGAGGAACGGCGCCGGCGAGCGCGCCGCCACGCGCCGCATCTTCGTGGTTCGATCCGGCGAGCTCATGGTTCGACGCCTTCGAAGTCCAGGACGACACGTCCCACTATGCGACCGGCCTTGAGATCCTCCAGGGCGGCATTCGCTTGCCTCGCCGGACGCGTCTCGACGGGCAGCGGCTTGAGCTTCTTCCTTTTCGCGAGGGCCACGACTTCCTTAAGCTCCTGCAGGTTGCCGACGTAGGAGCCGACGATGCTGATTGCTCGCTGCGCGAGCGGAGGCAGGGATTGCGTGATCTCCCCGCCGTAGAGTCCGCAGATCACGTAGCGGCCGCCTTTGCGCAACGCGCCGATGCCGAGCATCGCCGTGGCCGGAGCACCCACAAAGTCGAGCGCGCCTGCGATTCCCTGGAGCTGCTGCCCGGCGTTGAACGATCGCGTGTTGACGCTGCGCGTCGCGCCCAGCTTTCTCGCCGCCGCGATCTTCGCGTCGTCGACGTCGCAGGCGACGATGTTCTTCACGCCCTTCTCGCGCAGTACCGAGATGGCGGTCAAGCCGAGTCCGCCGCAGCCAAGCACCGCGATCTCATCCTTCGGTCCCGTGTCCGGCAGCTTTGCCGCCGCGCTGTAGGCGGTGAGCGCGGAGCAGGCGAGGGTGGCGGCGTATGAATCGTCAATTGCCCCGATGTCGATCAGGTATTTCGGATCCGGCACGAGCACGTGCGTCGAATAGGCGCCGGGACGATTCACGCCGAGGTAGCGAGTGCCCGAGACGCAATGGTTCTCCTGGCCGGCCTTGCAGACGGCGCACTTGCCGCACCCGATCCATGGATAGACGAGGCGCTTCTGCCCCCGCTTCACTCCCTTGGCGCGCGGACCCGCGGCCTCCACGATGCCGAGCGGCTCGTGGCCCAGGGTGAACGGCGGCACGCAACCGCGATCCTTCACGTAAAAGCGCTTGCCGCCGCCAAGGTCGAAGAAGCCCTCCCAGATGTGCAGGTCGGAGTGGCACACGCCCGCCCGCGTGATGCGCACCAGCACTTCAGTGCCTTGAGGTGCAGGCGTGCTCGCCAGCACTTTCTGCAGCGGTCTTCCGTGCTCGACGACCTGGTAGCTGATCATGCTTTAGCGGCTGCCTCGAGTGCCTGGTCGATGTCCCACAGGATGTCGTCGAGCGTCTCGATGCCGACCGACATGCGCACCATATCGGGGGTGACGCCTGCCTTGATGAGATCCGCTTCCTCCATCTGGCGATGAGTCGTCGAGGCGGGATGGATCACGAGCGTCTTGGCGTCGCCGATATTGGCGAGGTGGCTCATGAATTGAGCCGCCTCGATGAAGCGCTCGCCCGCCTTGGCGCCGCCTTTCACCCCGAAATTCAACAGGCCCGAGGCCCCTTTGGGCAGGTATTTCTTCGCGAGCGCGTGGTACTTGCTGTCCGGCAGGCCCGGATAGTTGACCCATGCGACCCGGGGATGCTTCTGCAGGAACTGCGCAACCGAGAGCGTATTCGCGCAGTGCCGGTCCATGCGCACGTGCAGCGACTCGAGACCTTGCAGCAGGAGCCACGCATTCATCGGCGAGAGCGCGGGGCCAAAGGTGCGCATGATCTCCATGCGCGCCTTCATGGTGTAGCCGAAGTCGCCGAACGTCTCGTGGAAGATGACGCCGTGGTAGCCGGGCGAAGGCGTCGTGAATTCGGGGAACTTGCCGTTGCCCCAGTTGAATTTCCCCGACTCGACGATGACCCCGCCCATGGTCGTGCCGTGGCCGCCGATGTATTTGGTGGCCGAGTGCACTACGACATCGGCGCCCCATTTCATCGGCTGGCAGAGATACGGCGAGGGCACCGTGTTGTCGACGACGAGCGGGATCTCGGCCTCGTGGGCGATCTTCGCCAGCGCCTCGATGTCGACGATGTTGATGAGCGGGTTGCCGAGCGTCTCGGCGTAGAGCAGCTTGGTGTTCTTCTTTATCGCCCGGCGGAAATTCTCGGGGTCATCGGGCGCGACGAAGGTGGTCTCGATGCCAAGCTTCTTCAGGTTGACGCTGAGCAGCGTATGCGTGCCGCCGTAGAGCGTGGAAGCGGAGACGATGTGATCGCCCGCGCTGCACATCGTGAGGAGAGCGGTGACTTCCGCCGCCTGGCCGGTGGCGCAGGCAAGCGCGGAGCGGCCGCCCTCGACCGCCGCCATGCGCTCCTCGAACACCGCGACGGTGGGGTTCGAGATGCGCGAGTAGACGTTGCCGAAGGTCTGGAGATTGAAGAGGCTCGCCGCGTGCTCGGCGGAATCGAACACGAAGGAGGTCGTCTGGTAGATGGGCGCGGCCCGGGCCCCGGTCGCGGGGTCGGGGATCTGCCCGGCATGCAGGCAAAGCGTCTCGAAGCCGAACTTGCGGTCCGCCATGGGAGCTTCGATTCTAGCCGCGCCGCAGTCAGGCTTCGCGCTCGCCGCGGCGCGGCGCGCTACGTGTCGAGCTGCGGTTTCGCGTCCAGGTCGGGCTCTTCCCGCTGCTCGCTCGCCGCACGCCGGTACTCCGACGGCGGCACGCCGACCTGGTTCAGGAAGAATCGCGTGAAATTGCTTTGCGCCGAGAAGCCGAGCTCGGCCGCCACCTCGGCGATCTTGCCGCGCCCCGAGGAAAGGCGCGAGATCGCCGTTTCGACGCACAGCATGTCGAGGTAAGCGCGCGGCGAGAACCCGGTGCAGAGCTGGAAGAGATCGTAGAAGCGCGAGCGCGAGAGCCCGACCTGGCTCGCGAGCTCGTCCATGTTCAATTCCTTGTTCGGCTTTGCGCGCAGGAGCGCGATGGCGCGCCGGATGCGCGTGTCTTCGAAGCGCGAGCCGCGCCAGAGCGGCGACGCAGCGCGCCGGCGCGCGAGATAGGTCTCGACGATCGACAGCAGCAGCTCCTGCAGCATGAACTCCAGCCGCTCCGGCGAGAGGAACCGGTCGTTCAGCACCTCGACCGAGAGCGTGTCGGCAAGCTGGCGGATGCGCGGCGTGATCATTTCGACCGACTGCGAGAACGGGCGCGCCTCGTCTTCCTGGAGCGCGGGAAACACCGAGCGCAGCCAGTCGTGCGCGGCGTGCAACACCACTACCCTCGTCGGGCCGGGAGTGACGTGCGTTTCGCCGGGGTTCAGGAAAAGGAGGCCGTCGTAGCGCTGCTGCAGGACGATGACCGGATCGGCTTGGGCCTCGACTCGATCGTCTGCGGCGAGCTCGGCAAGCACGAGCCGGCCAAACCTACCCTCGCTGAGTCTCAGTGTTTTCCCCACGGACGCAGGATACCCCACGCACCCCTAGTAGGCGAGCCAGCGGGGGCGCTTGGCTGAAATAATGTGTGTGTTTACGCCGACCCAGTTGAGACCGCCGAAGAGGCGCCCGTGCTCGATCTTCACGCACCGGTCCATGACCGTTTCAAGTCCGGCGGCGCGCGCCTTGGCGGCCGCCTGCTCGTTCTTCACGCCGAGCTGCTGCCAGAGAACCTTGGCGCCGATGGCGATCGCGTCTTCGGCAATCGGCATCACATCCGCGGTCTTGCGAAACACGTCGACGATATCGACCTTGTGATTGACTTGGCGCAGCGACCCATAGCATTTCTCGCCGAGGATCTCGGGGTACTTGGGATTGACGGGGATCACGCGGTAGCCGTGCTCCTGCATGTATTTCGCCGCGAAGTAGCTCGGGCGGAACCAGTCCGCCGAAAGACCGACGACGGCGATCGTTTTCGACTCGTGCAGGATGCGGCGCAGAGTGTTGATGTCGTCCATTGCGAAACTATAATCGATTGCCCATTTCCGACGGGAATCCCATGTACGTTGAAGAGCGGATGTATACGCTGAAGATCGGTACCGCACCCGAATACCTGAAGCACTACCAGAACGAAGGCATGAAAGTGCAGCTGAAGCACCTGCCGCACCTGGTGGGCTATTACTTCACCGAGGTCGGCACGCTCAACATGATCGTGCACCTGTGGGCCTACGAGAGCCTCGACCAGCGCGACAGATGCCGCGCCTCGATGTCGGCCGATCCGGAATGGCAGTCGTATCTGACGAAGATCCGGCCGCTGATGGAGCGCCAGGAGACGCGGATCATGAAATGCGCGCCGTTCTTCGTCGAGCGCCTGAAGAAGATGCTCGCGGCGGTCAAGTGAGCGTGCACCCGCAAGTCCAAGCATTGCTCGACCGAGTGGCGCGCTCGCCGTTGCCGCCGTATCACACGGTCTCGGCGTTCGTGGCGCGTCGCATCTATCGCGACACGCGCGCGGTCCTCGCGCCGAAACCGCCCGAGGTTGCCCAGGTGCAACTCCTCGCGTTCGAGAACTACGCGATGCGCGTCTATCGTCCCGTCCCCGACGAAACGTTGCCAGCGCTCATGTACTTCCACGGCGGTGGCTGGACGATCGGCGATCTCGATACGCACGATGTGCTCTGCCGGCAGCTCGCGCTAGGTGCACGCTGCGTCGTGTTCTCCGTGGACTATCGCCTTGCGCCGGAGCATCCATTCCCCGCCGCCGTCGATGACTGCCTTGCCGCGACGCGCTACGTGGCCGAGAACGCGGCCAAGCTCAAGATCCACGGTGTCGCTGTCGGCGGCGACAGCGCGGGCGGCAATCTCGCCGCGACCGTCGCGATCCTTGCGCGCGATGCGGGCGGGCCCGCGCTCGCGTTTCAGCTGCTGATCTATCCGGCGACCGATCAGCGGCTCGGCACCTCGTCGCACGAGCGGAATGGCCAGGGCTACTTGCTGACGCGCGATGCGATCCACTATTTCCGCCACGCTTACCTGCCGAATGAGCGCGATTGGAGCGATTGGCGCGCATCGCCCTTGCTCGCTAAAAGCCACGCGAACCTGCCGCGGGCGTTCGTCATCACCGCGGGCTACGATCCGCTGCTCGATGAAGGCCGCGAGTACGCGGACAGGCTGCGCGCGGCAGGAGTGAAAGTGGACTATCGCGAGTATCCCGGCATGGTGCATGGCTTCATTCTTTTCGGCGGCGTGGTGGACACCGCCAACGCGGCCGTCGCAGAGTGCGGTGCAGCGCTCCGCGCAGCCTTTCAAAAGGTCCATGCATGAAATCCGATCTGAAGACGCGGCACGGCGGAAAAATCCTGGCCGATGCGCTCGCCGCCCAGGGCGTGAGGCTCGCTTTCGGCGTGCCGGGCGAAAGCTACCTGCCGGTGCTCGACGGGCTGCTGGACCTTCGCGACGAGATCAAATTCATCGTCTGCCGCCAGGAAGGCGGCGCGTCCTACATGGCGGAGGCGTACGGCAAGCTGACGGGTGAGCCGGGCGTTCTCTTCGTCACGCGTGGCCCCGGCGCTACCAACGGCGCGATCGGCGTGCACACGGGGCTGCAGGATTCGACGCCGATGGTGATCTTCATCGGCCAGGTGCCGAACGAGTTCGCCGAGCGCGAGGCGTTCCAGGAAATGGACTACCGGCGCATGTATGGCCAGATGGCGAAATGGGTGGGCCAGATCGACCGCGTCGAGCGCATTCCCGAATACGTGAGCCGCGCATTCCACATCGCCGTTGCCGGCCGGCCCGGGCCCGTCGTGCTCGCGCTTCCCGAAGACACGCTCTTCGGCGAGGCGGCGGTCGGCGATGCGCCCAAGCACAACACGGTCCGGCCAGCGCCTGCGGCTGCCCAGATGACGGAGTTGTACAGGGTGCTCGAGCGCGCGCAGCGGCCGTTCGTGCTGCTCGGTGGCGGCGGCTGGGACCGCGAGACCTGCGCTCGCTTGCAGCGCTGGATCGAAGCGCAAGGCCTGGGTGTCGGCACTTCTTTCCGCTGCCAGGACCTCTTCGACAACCGCAGCGAGAACTACATCGGCGACGTCGGCATCGGCATCAATCCCAAGCTCGCGGAGCGCATCAAGGATGCCGACGTGCTGCTAGTGATCGGCGCACGCCTTGGCGAGATGACGACCAGCGGCTATTCGCTCCTCGATGCGCCGGTGCCGAAGCAGACGCTCGTTCACGTGCACGGCGGAGCAGACGAACTGGGGCGCGTGTACCGGCCGGCGCTCGCCATCAACTCCGGCATGGCCCACTTCGTCGAGGCGCTCGAGCGCCTGTCGTTCAACAACGCCGGCTGGAAGGCTCGAACCGCCGAGGCACGGAAGCAATTCCTCGAATGGACGGAGCCCCTGCCGATGCCGGGGAAGGTGCACTACGGCCAGGTGATCCGCTGGCTGTCGGATCATCTTCCCCAGGACGCCATCATCGCCGGCGGCGCAGGCAACTTCGCCGGCTGGCTGCACCGGCACTTCCGCTACAAGGGCTTTCGCACGCAGCTCGGCTCGACGAACGGCTCGATGGGCTACGGCTATCCCGCTGCCGTCGCGGCCAAGCTCGCCGAACCCAAGCGCACGGTGTTCGCGCTCTGCGGCGACGGCGACTTCCTCATGACCGGGCAGGAGATCGCGACCGCCGCGCAGTACGGCGCGAGCTTCGTCGCGGTGGTGGTGAATAACGGCTCGTACGGCACGATTCGCATGCACCAGGAACGCGAATACCCCGGGCGCGTCTATGGCACGGAACTGAAGAATCCGGACTTCGCGGCCTACGCGCGAGCCTTCGGCGGCCATGGCGAGACCGTAGAGCGTACGGAAGATTTTGCTCCCGCCTACGAGCGTGCCGCCAACTCGGGCAAGCCGGCGATCATCGAGCTGAAGATTGATCCGGATGCGATTACACCGGCGACGACGCTCTCGGCGATCCGCGAGAAGGCTCTTAAGTCAAGGCAATGAACTGCGGGTCCGCCTGGTGGGCGCGCTCGAAGCGCAGGAAGTCGTAGTAGCCGCAGTGCTTGCTGTCCGGGTACGCGCGGCACACGCCGGGCCGCGACTCATAGACGCCGCAGCGGCGCGTTTCCAGGTCGAGGAAAGTGCATACCGTGGCGAATACCGTGTCCTTCTTGTGGCGTAGCAGCCGCACCTTTTCCTTCGGGTCGTATTTGGTGAACCGCTCTTCGGCCGCGCGATAGTCGAGCGCGAAGCGCTTGCCCAGCCGCTCGATGTCGCGCGGCGTGACCTCGATGTCGGGATAACTGCAGCAGTACGCCGGGCATTTCGAGCACGAGTAGCGCGCCGCCACGCGCGCGCGGACCGGGATGGGGAAGGGCTTGCCGTTCTTCATTCTTGGGAGTCGAAGCGAGAGCGGCGAATTCTAGGCGAGCGGCACCGCGATGGGTTAGTCATTTTCTTGTAGCAAAAATAGCGACGGCCCTTTAACCCCTTTTTGATGCGCTTTCGTTCCATTCGCCAGAGCTCGCCGCAGGGGCGCGCTCGCTCACAAGAAAGGAAAGAAAATGAAAGCGCGAACGATGCTGGTCCTTCTAGGGTTGCTGTCTGCAACGCAGGTGCGTGCGCACGGCGGTGTGATCGACCTGTCGGTCTACGATCGCACCGACGGCAAGCGGCTGGCGGTCTACTGGCATGAAGGCAGGGCCTATGTAGTGGGCAAACCCGGCAACGAATATCAGGTCAGCGTAAGGAACCGGCTGCGCGAGGACATCCTGACCGTGGTCTCAGTCGACGGGATCAACGTGATCAGCGGCGAGACCGCCCACCCGAGCCAGACCGGTTACGTCCTCAGCGCCTACCGCGGCTACGACATCCTCGGCTGGCGGAAGAGCCTCGCCGAGACAGCGGCGTTCTATTTCACTGCGTTGCCGGACTCCTACGCCGCGCGCACGGGCCGCCCCGACAACGTCGGCGTGATCGGTGTTGCGGTTTACCGGCGCAAGCCCCAGCCCCAGCAGCAGCCGCCACAGTCGATCGCGCCGGCGCCCGGGGCGGCGGAAGGCGCTCCGCTGCGCCGGGAGGCGGCCGATGCTGCGAACGCGGAGCGTGCGCTGTCGGAGCAAGCGCGCATCGGCACCGGGCATGGACGGCGCGAGACCTCCTACGTCTACAACGTCGACTTCGAGCGGGCCACCGTCATGCCGGCGGAAACAGTGACGCTCTACTACGACAGCTACAAAAACCTGCTTGCGCGCGGCGTGATCCGCGAGCCGGTGCCGGTCGCGCCGCTACCGCGCCCCTTCCCGGGATTTGCCCCGGACCCGGCGTGATAATCGGGGGGCATGGAGGCCCCGGACGAAGAGCTCATGCGCGCTTACCGGAATGGCGATGCCGCAGCGTTCGAGACTCTCTACGCGCGGCATCGCGCTCGCCTGTACCGCTTCGTGCTGCGCAGCGTGAAGAGCCGCGCGGTGGGCGAGGAGCTCTTCCAGGAAATCTGGCTGCGCGTCATCGAGTCGCGCGCTCGCTACACGGCGCAGGCGCGCTTCACGACCTGGCTCTATACGATCGCGCACAATCTCCTGGTGGATCACTGGCGCAAACGGGGCCTCACGCTCGTAGCGCTCGAAGGCGACGAGGCGCCCGGCTCGAGTCCCGACCCGGCGGATCAAACGCAGGCGCGCGAGAGCCTGGAGCGCTTTGCCGCGGCATTGCAGGCGCTGCCGCCGCTCCAGCGCGAGGCGTTCCTCCTGCACGAGGAAGGGGAGCTCAGCGTCGCCGAGATCGCGGCGGCAACCGGCAGCAATGAGGGGGCGGCGAAAAGCAGGTTGAGATATGCGATGGCGAAATTGAAGGCAGCGATGAGCGATGGATGACGAGCGCGATCCCAGGCTGACGAAGCACTACCGCGAGCTCGAGCCGCTCGAGCCGCCGCGCGAGCTCGACCGCAAGATTCTCGCCGCCGCGCGTGAGGCGGCCGTCCGGCCTGCCGGACGCCACCGCTGGTACTACTCCCTCGCGGCGGCCGCAACGCTGGTCTTCGCCGTGGCGCTCACGCTCCATGTCGAGCGAGAGCGACCGGATGCGGAAATGAGTCCGACGGCTTCGGTGCGTGGCGAGATCAAGCCTGCAACTCCAGCCGAATCCAAGCCGGCCGCGACGGCACAGGCGAAATCAGCCGACAGTGCGCGCGAAGAAATACCGCGCTTTGCGCCTGACCCGCAAGCCGCCGCTGCGGCGTCGCGGACGGAGGCCCTACGTTCCGAAGCGCCGCAGATGCGCGCCGAGCAGGCTGAAAGGAGAGCCGAACGGGCGGCCGCGGAGCCGCGAGCCGCGGCGGATCAAGCAAAGGCAATGGCTATGCCATCGCGAGCAGCCGGTGCGCCACCCGCGGCGCCTGAGAACCCGGCTCGCTGGCTCGAGCGGATTGCGGAATTACGCAGCCGCGGACGGCATGCGGAGGCGGACCGCGAGCTCGCCGCCTTCAGGAAGGCCTATCCCGATTACCCGCTGTCCAATGTGATGCGCGAGCGCGTCGAAGGAACGCCTGCGCCTGCAGCTCAATGATCGGCGCTCAGTGATGCAGGATCTTCGACAGGAACTGCTGCGCGCGCTCGGAGCGCGGCGTGCCGAAGAACTCGTCCTTGCTTGCGTCTTCGACGATCTTGCCCGCGTCCATGAAGATGACGCGATGCGCCACCTTGCGCGCGAAGCCCATCTCGTGCGTCACCACCATCATGGTCATGCCTTCGCGCGCGAGCTCGACCATGACGTCGAGCACCTCGTTGATCATCTCCGGGTCGAGCGCGGAGGTCGGCTCGTCGAACAGCATCGCGATCGGATCCATCGATAGCGCCCGCGCGATGGCGACGCGCTGCTGCTGGCCACCGGAAAGCTGGCCAGGGAACTTGTCCTTGTGAGCGATGAGGCCGACGCGCTCGAGGAGCTTGAGGCCCTTTTCGAGCGCGGCCGTCCGCGGGCGCCCGAGCACCTTCACCTGGCCGAGCGTGAGGTTCTCGGTCACCGTCATGTGCGGGAAGAGCTCGAAGTGCTGGAAGACCATGCCGACCCGCGAGCGCAGCTTGGGCAGGTTGGTCTTCGGGTCGCCGACCGAGATGCCGTCGACGAGGATCTCGCCCTTCTGGAACGGCTCCAGGCCGTTCACGCACTTGATGAGGGTCGACTTGCCGCTGCCGGAGGGTCCGCAGACTACGACGACCTCGCCCTTCGCGACCTGGGTGGAGCAGTCGTTAAGAACCTGGAAGTCGCCGTACCACTTCGAGACGTGCCTGATCGAGATCATCGGATGACGGCTATCCTGTCCTGGAGGCTCTTGACGACGAGCGAGAGCGAATACGAGATGATGAAGTAGACCACGGCCACGAAGCTGTACATCTCGACGAGGCGGTAGTCGCGGTTCGCGACCTTGGCGGCGGCGCCGAGGAAGTCGGTGGCGGAGATCACGTAGACGAGCGAGGTATCCTGGAAAAGGATGATGGTCTGCGTGAGCAGCACCGGCACCATGTTGCGGAAGGCCTGCGGCAGCACGATGAAGCCCATGGTCTGCCAGTAGTCGAGGCCGAGCGCATAGCCCGACCATACCTGGCCGCGCGGGATCGATTGGATGCCGGCGCGCATGATCTCGCAATAGTAGGTCGCCTCGAACATGGTGAAGGTGATCACTGCGGAGAGCCATGCGCCGACCTGCACCGGCTGCGATTCGCGCAGGATCCATGCGCCAATGTAGGGGACGAGGAAGAAGAACCAGAAGATAACCAGCACCAGCGGGATCGAGCGCATCAGGTTCACGTAGGCGCCCGCGGCCCAGGAGAAGAGCGGGATGCTCGAGAGCCGCATCATGGCGAGAGCCGTGCCGAAGATGATGCCGCCCGTCATGGCGATCAGCGTGAGCGTCACCGTGAACGTCATGCCTTCGCGGAAGAGGTAGCCGACCGAGCGCTGGATGACGTCGAAGTCGAAGCCTTCCATCAGTGCCCCGCCTGCGGTCCACCGGCGGCGATCAGCCCCGGCACGCGCACCTTGTTCTCGAGCGCCCGCATGGCGAGCACGACCACCAGATTGGTGACCAGGTAGATCACCGTAGCGGCGCTGAAAGCTTCAAAGACCCGGAAGCTGAACTCCTGCATCGCTTTGGCGCGCCCGGTGAGCTCGAGCAGGCCGATGGTCAGGGCGACCGAGGAGTTCTTGATGATGTTCATCGACTCGGACGTGAGGGGCGGCAGGATGATGCGGAATGCCTGCGGCAGGATCACGTAGCGGTAGGTCTGCGCCGGCGTGAGGCCGATGGCGGTGCCGGCGAAGCCTTGTCCGCGCGGCAGCGAGTTGATGCCGGCGCGCACCTGCTCGGCGACTCGCACGGAAGTGAAGATGCCGAGGCAAAGCACCGCCGGCACGTACGACCCCCAGGGCGGCGGCATCTGCTTGATCCAGTCGCCGAGCGCCGTGGGCAGGAGCTCCGGCACGACGAAGAACCAGAGGAACATCTGCACGATGAGCGGGATGTTGCGGAAGATCTCGACGTACAGGTTGCCGAGCCGCACCGCCCAGCGGACCGCGGTGGTGCGGATCGTGCCGACAAATGCGCCGACGAGGAGCGCGATCACCCAGGCGGCGAGCGCCGTGGCGAGCGTCCAGCCCAGCCCCACGATGAGGTAGTGGAGGTAGGAGCCCGTGCCGCCGGGCTCCATTTCCAGCAGGACCTTCCAGTGCCAGTGGTAGTGCACTGGAGACTAGCGGTTACTTGTAGTCGTTCGGGTCGCCCGAATCCGTCGGATGGGCAACGACTTTCTTGAACTGCGGGCTCATCGGGATCGACAGGTTGATCCCCTTCGGCGGGATCGGATGCTCGAACCACTTGGCGTAGATCTTGTTGATCTCGCCCGACTTGTAGATCTTGGTCATCGCCGCGTCGACCACTTTCTTGAACTCGGCGTCGTCCTTGCGGAGCATGATGCCGTAGGGCTCGACCGAGAGCGCCCCCGGCGAGATCGCGTAGTCCTTCGGGTTGCGCGACTGCGCGGCCAGGCTGTAGAGCAGGATGTCGTCCATCACGAACGCCGCGGCCCGCCCGGTCTCGACCATCTGGAACGCCTCGGGGTGGCCGTTCGCCGAGATGATGTTCATGCCGAGGTTATGCTGCGCATTGAGCTCGGTGATCTGCTTGATGTTGGTCGTGCCGGCCGTGGAGACGATCGTCTTGCCCTTGAGGTCGTCGAGCTTGTGCAGGTTGGCCGACTTCTTGGCGATCCAGCGGTTGGCCGTGACGAAGTGCGTGATCGTGAACGCGACCTGCTTCTGGCGCTCGAAGTTGTTGGTGGTCGAGCCGCACTCGAGGTCGATGGTGCCGTTCGCCATCAGTGGGATGCGGTTTGCCGAGGTGACGAGCTGGTACTTGGTCTCGAGCTTAGGCATCTTGAGGTCCGCCTTCACGGCGTCGACGATCTTGAGGCACAGATCGACGGCGTAGCCGACGACCTGCTGCTTGTCGTCGTAGTACGAGAACGGGATCGAGGCGTCGCGGTGGCCGATCGTGATCGAGCCGGAGCTCTTGATCTTCTGCAGCGTGCCTTCCTCGGCGGTCGCGGCGGCCGAAACACCGAGGGCGGCAACCGCCACCACGGCTAGAACAGTCTTCATGGGTCTCTCCCCTAAGGTGATCGAAAAATTCTACAGCGCAGCCGCGATGTTGCGAAGGCGCTCCGCGGTGGCGGAGAGAAGCGCGATGCCGAAGGTCGGCGTCGATTTCACCAGGCTCACGAAGACGTTGCGGTTGATGGCGAGGAGGGAGGTGTCCGCCTCGGCCACCGCGTTTGCCGCGCGCGGCGACTGGTCGACGAGCGCCATCTCGCCGAAGACGCCGCCCGGGCCCACGCGCTCGACCACCGCCCCGCGGATGGAAATGGCGACGCGGCCCTCGGTCACCACGTACATGAGCGCCCCGGCCTGGCCAGCCACCATGATGATCTTGCCCTTGTCGTAGCGCACGATGGCCTGCTCGCCGAGCCCCTGGATCATCTGGCCGAGCAGATTCTTGTCGAAAACCCGCGATTCCTTCACCTCGCCCGTGCTCGGAACGCCGGAGAGCTGGGCGATCATGCTTCGCAGCCGCATGATCATCGTGCCCAGCATCATCAGCGCGAATTCGGGCCTCTTCTGCAGCGCGGCGGAAAAGCCCTTGTCGTCGAGCGAGAGCACGCGGCAGGCCGTTTTCGCCACCGCGGTCGCGCTGCGCGGCGAATCGCTGATCGCGGCCATCTCGCCGAAGATCTCGCCGACCTTGGGCGCGCCGATGGTCTTGCCCTTGGCGACGAGCGCAACCTGGCCCTCGAGCAGGAAGTACATCTTGTCGCGCTTGAGGAGCAGCCGGCTCGCCTTCTCGTTCTCGGAGAAGAACACCGAGCCTGCTTCGACCGATTCCTCCTTGCCCGCCGACTCGAAGAACGCGCGCGCTACCGCCGGGATGTAGAGCGGTGCCAGCGGTTGCGGGGTGGCTGCGGGCTTGGGTGCGCCTGCCGGCTTGCTGAAATCCAGATCGTCAGCCATCAGGGCGCATGATAGTGCCAGAATCGCGCCCATGACCCAGCCTGTACGGACCGAGCACGATCTTCTCGGCGACCGCGTGGTTCCTGCCGATGCGTATTACGGCATCCATACGCTGCGGGCGCTGGAGAATTTTCCAATCACCGGCACCGCCATATCGATCTACCCGGATCTGGTCTCGGCGCTCGCCTGCGTCAAGCAGGCGGCGGCGATCGCGAATTGCGAGCTTGGCCTCATCGATGACCGCCGCTCGGTGGCGATTCGCCTCGCCTGCGAGGAGATCCGCGAAGGGAAGCTGCACGACGAATTCGTCGTCGACGTCATCCAGGGGGGCGCCGGCACGTCGAGCAACATGAACGCCAACGAGGTGATCTGCAACCGCGCGCTCGAGCGCCTCGGCCACAAGAAGGGCGAGTACGAGCATCTGCATCCGCTCGATCACGTGAATCTGTCGCAGAGCACGAACGACGTCTATCCGACGGCGATCAAGCTCGCGCTGCGGTTCGGCATCAAGCGCCTCGCCACCGAGATGATGGCGCTGCGCAAGGCCTTCGAGCGCAAGGCCCAGGAATTCGACGACGTCCTGAAGGTCGGCCGCACGCAGCTGCAGGACGCGGTGCCGATGACGCTCGGCCAGGAGTTCTCCACCTACGCCGTGATGCTCGGCGAGGACGAGAGCCGCTTGAGCGAAGCGGCGGACCTGATCCGCGAGATCAACCTCGGCGCGACCGCGATCGGCACGGGGATCAACGCGCATCCCGACTATGCGCCGCTCGTGACCACGCGGCTGTCGGAGGTCTCCGGCGTGCCGTTCGTGACCTCGCCCAACCTGATCGAGGCGACGCAGGACGCGGGCGCGTTCGTGCAGCTCTCCGGCGTGCTGAAGCGCATCGCGGTGAAGCTCTCGAAGACCTGCAACGACCTGCGCCTTCTTTCCTCGGGCCCGCGCGCGGGCATCGGCGAGATCTCGCTGCCCGCCGTGCAGGCCGGCTCCTCGATCATGCCGGGGAAGGTGAATCCGGTGATCCCGGAGGTCGTGAACCAGGTCGCCTTCGAGGTGATCGGCAACGACATCACGGTCACCATGGCGGCGGAGGCGGGCCAGCTCCAGCTGAACGCCTTCGAGCCGATCATCGCTCACAGCCTCTTCAAGAGCCTTTACCACCTCGCCGCAGGCTGCCGTACGCTCACTGACCGCTGCGTGAACGGCATTAGCGCGAATCGGGAGCGCGCCCATCGACTGCTCGATGAATCGACCGCGCTCGTCACCGCGCTTAGCCCGATCCTCGGCTACGCTCGCTCGACGGAGATCGCGCGCGAAGCGCTCGCCAGCGGCAGGAAAGTGTTCGATCTCGTCCTCGAGAAGAAACTCATGACCCGCGCACAGCTCGAGGAAGTCCTCCGGCCCGAAATGCTCACCAAGCCTCATTTCTCGACCGTTCAGAAGCCGAAGAGCGAGCTTTGATTCGCCGCTTCCTTCTGCCGCTGGTCGCCGCGCCGGCGTTTGCGTCGGCTGCCGAGAGTCCCGACAAGCCTCTGGATTTCGCCGCGCGCCTCGTCGCTGCGATCAACGGAAAGAAACTCGAGGCGAGGAGAGCCTTGCTGCATCCGAAGACGCTCGCCTGCATCACACCCGTGTCGAAGCCAGTGATCGACGAATCGCTGTCGGATCAATTCCGCTACAACATTCCGAACGGCTATCAAGCGCGAGCCGAGGCGATACCGGCCGATCGCCCCCTCGCCGCGAGCGAAGGGATCATCCTTCCGGTGCGGCCGACCCACCGGGTCTATCTCGAGTGGCAGGCAGGTCCGACGCACGTTACGTTCGCGGCGCAGGTCGCGTACGCCGACGGCGCGTGGCGCGAAGTGTGGCCGTGCATCAGCGATCAAAAGGTGCCGGCCATGCGGGCGGCCAACGAGGCGCGACACCAGCAGCAGCTGCGTGCGCAATCGCTCGCTACGAACCTGCAGCCTGCGTTGCGCAAGGAGATCGTCGATCTCCTCGCCAGGGGCCAGAGGATCGAGGCGATCAAGCGCTATCAGGAAGTCAGCAAAGAAGACCTGTCCACTTCCAGGGCCGTCGTCGAGCTGCTCACGCCAAAATAGCTGTTCCCGCCGCGTTTTATTCCGCGTTACGGCCGGCTGAGCAGCTCGGTTACGCCGCCGATGGCAGCAGTGTTGACGGTCACCGTACGCTCGGTCGCGAAGCGCAGCATGTAGTGCGGTCCGCCGGCCTTTGGGCCCGTGCCGGACAAGCCTTCGCCGCCGAAGGGCTGCACGCCGACGACGGCGCCGATCATGCTGCGGTTCACATAGGTATTGCCGACGCGCGTCGCGGCGAGCACTTCATCGACGAAACTCTGGATGCGGCTGTGGACGCCGAGGGTGAGTCCGAAGCCGGTGTCGCGCAGCCATTGCAGGACGCGCGGCAGCTCGGCGCGGCGATAGGTGCAGACATGCAGGACCGGGCCGAAGACCTCGGTGCGCGGCAGCTCCTCGAGGGCAAGCTGGAAGGCGATCGGCGCGATGAAGGTGCCGCTTGCCGTCGACGCGGGCGCCTCGCCGAGCAGCCTGGCGGCCGCGCGCAATTTCCCGATATGCGAAGCGAGCGCGGCCTGTGCGGGCGCGTCGATGATCGGGCCGATATCGGTGTCCGGCTCCGCGGGATCGCCGACTTTCAGCTCCGCGAGCGCGCCGGCGAGGATCTGCAGGATGCGGGGAGCTGCGCCCTCATCGACGAAGAGGATCCGCTGTGCCGAGCAGCGTTGCCCGGCGCTCTGAAACGCCGAGATGAGCGTGTCGTCCACCACCTGCTCTGGAAGCGCCGAGGAGTCGACGAGCATCGCGTTCACGCCGCCGGTCTCGGCGATGAGGGGGACGATGGGGCCTTCGCGCGCCGCGAGCAGGGCATTAATGCGCTTCGCTGTCTCGACGGAGCCGGTGAAAGCGATACCGGCGATGCGCGGATCGGCCACGAGCGGGGCGCCGACCGTTTCGCCGTCGCCGGGCACGCAGATGGCCGCGTCGGCGGGGATGCCGGCCTCGCGCAGGATCTCGACCGCGCGCAAGCCGATGCGCGGAGTTTGCTCCGCCGGCTTGGCGATCACGGTGTTGCCGGCGGCGAGCGCCGCGGCCACCTGGCCGGTAAAGATGGCGAGCGGAAAGTTCCATGGACTGATGCAAGCGAAGATGCCGCGCCCGTGCAGGTGGAGCTCGTTCCTTTCGCCCGCCGGACCGGGCAGCACTTCCGGTTGAGCGAAATGCTGGCGCGCCTGCAACGCGTAATAGCGGCAGAAATCGGCGGCTTCCCGCACCTCCGCGACCGAATCGGCGTAGGTGCGTCCGCCTTCGCGCACGATGAGAGAGACCAGCTCGGCCATGCGGCCTTCGAGCAGGTCGGCGGCGGCTTCGAGGTGCGACGCGCGTGTAGCGGCCGGCGTTTGCGACCACGGTTCGAAGGCGCGTGCGGCGCGGGCAATCGCGCTTTGCAGGTCTGTATTCGCCGGCGGGACGAGTGCTCCGTCGCTCGCGATCTTCCGCTCGAGCGAATCGAGCACGTCGCGCCGCGAGAGGTCGACGCCGAGCGAGTTCAGGCGGTCGGGATAGAGATTGCGCGGAAGGGGGATGCGCGGGTCGGGGACATAGGGTTCCGGAAGCTGGGACAGCGGGTCGGCGACCAGCGTCTCGAGCGGCACGTCCGGGTCGGCGATCTGGTGGACGAACGACGTGTTCGCGCCGTTCTCTAGCATGCGGCGCACGAGATACGGAAGAAGGTCGGTGAAGCTGCCGACCGGCGCATACATGCGCACGGGCACTTTCCGCTCGGCGAG
The DNA here is from genome assembly GCA_035632415.1 of Burkholderiales bacterium. GTDB lineage: Bacteria > Pseudomonadota > Gammaproteobacteria > Burkholderiales > SG8-39 > SCGC-AG-212-J23. Next base: position 27,389 of record DASQGW010000090.1, read on the forward strand.
CAGTGCTTCATACAGCGCGTCGCCCATGCCGACGAGCTTCTGGAACTCGAACTCCCGGCCCGCCGAGAGCTCGAGGATTGTCGCCACCGTGCGGCAGTTGTGAGTGGCGAAGGCAGGATAGATGGCATCCGGCGCACCGAGGAGCGTGGTGGCGCACGCGACATAGGAGAGGTCCGTGACCGCCTTGCGAGTGAAGACAGGGTAGTCGGGCATGCCGAGCTGCTGCGCGCGCTTGACCTCGCTGTCCCAATACGCGCCCTTCACCAGGCGAATGGGCAGGCGGCGGCGGTGCCTGCGGCCAAGCGCGACGAGCCATTCGCACACGGGCAGCGCCCGCTTCTGGTAGGCCTGCACCGCGAGCCCGGGCGAGAAGTCTCGCGCGAGCGCCGCGTGCAGATCGAGCGTCAGCTCGAGGCGCTCGGATTCCTCCGCGTCGATGGTGAAGCCGATGCCTCGCTCGGCCGCGAGCCGCGCCAGCGTCTGCAGCCGCGGCAGCAGCTCGCCCATGACGCGGCTGCGCTTCGCTTCCTCGAAGCGCGGATGCAATGCCGAGAGCTTGACCGAGATCGTGTCGGGCGCGCGCACGTTGCCGATCGCGCGCGAGTAGAGCGCCATGTAGTGCGTGGCGTCGGCTGCGGTGCGGGCAGCCTCGCCGAGCATGTCGTAAGAATGCAGATAAGGCGTGCGCTCGGCGCCGCGCTTGACGGCGTCCTCGATCGTTTCCGCGAGCACGAACTGCTCGGCGAGGATGCGCATCGCCTGGCGCACGGCCGCGCGCACCACGGGCTCGCCCAGGCGCGCGACGACATGCTTGAGCGGCGAGGGCTCGTCGTGCCAGCGCGCGAGCTTGCCGGTGAGCAGCAACGCCCAGTCCGCGGCGCTCGCGAGCACCGACGCATCGCCGCTCGGCGACCACTGGCCCTGCGAGAGCTTTTCGCGTAGCAGCGCGTCGGCGGTCTCGGCGTCAGGGATGCGCAAGAGTGCTTCCGCCACGCACATGAGCGCCACGCCTTCTCGCGTGGCAAGTCCGTAATGGCGCAGGAAGGATTCGGCGCTGAGCGGTCCCGGCGGTGTGGCGCGCACGCGTTGCGCGAGAGCGAGCGCGGTGGCTTCGATGGCGCCACCCGCCTTCGGCTGCAGCGGGCGCAGCCTCCTGAGCGCTTCGCCTTCCGCGATGCGGTGGTGGCGGCGAATCTCTTCGAGCGCCTCGGGCAATATAATCACCGGCAAAATCCTAGCGGAAGAAGCATGGCGGCATCATCTATTCCCAAGATTCTCTGGCAGCCGAGCGAGCGCGCGATCGAAGAGGCGCAGCTCACTCAGTTTGCGCGCCAGGTGATCCGCAAGCGCAAGCTCGACGCCAACAGCTACCCGGAGTTCTATCGCTGGTCGGTGGATAACCCGGAGGAGTTCTGGTCCGACGCGTGGGACTTCTGCGGCGTGCTCGCCTCGCGCAAGGGCTCGACCGTGCTCGCCGACGGCGACAAGATGCCGGGCGCGCATTGGTTTCCGGAGGCGCGGCTCAATCTCGCGCAGAATCTCCTGAGGCGCGGCGATCGCGGCGATGCGTTCGTGTCCTGGGACGAGACCGGCTTCAAGCGGCGCGTCAGCTACTCGGAGCTGACGAGCGACGTGTCGCGCGCTGCGCAGGCGTTGCAGGCGCTCGGGCTGCGCGCGGGAGATCGCGTGGCGGCGTTCATCCCGAATATTCCGGAGGCGGGCATGCTGGCGCTCGCCGCGCTCTCGCAGGGCATCGTCTGGTCGTCCTGCTCGCCGGACTTCGGCGTCGAGGGCGTGCTCGAGCGCTTCGGCCAGATCGAGCCGAAGGTGCTGTTCTGTGCCGACGGCTACCGCTATAACGGCGATCGGCACGATTCCCTCGAGCGGGTGCGCGCCATCGCCGAAAAGTTGCCCTCCTTGCGCAAGGTGGTGGTGGTGCCGCAGCTCGATCCGCGCGTCGATGTCGCCGACATTGCAAAAGCGGTCACGCTCGAGGAATGGCTGCGCCGCTACCAGCCCGAGGACATCAAGTACGCGCAGCTGCCGTTCGAGCACCCGGTCTTCATCCTCTTCACTTCCGGGACGACCGGCCAGCCGAAATGCATAGTGCATGGCGCGGGCGGCGCGTTGTTGCAGGGCCTGAAGATGTACAAGCTGCATTTCGACGTGCGGCCGGGCGAGCGCTACTTTTACTACTGCACCACCAACTGGGTTGTCTGGAACGTGCTTTTCATGGGGCTTGCGGCCGAAGCGAGCATCATGCTCTATGACGGCTCGCCCTTCGCGCGCGGCGGTCGCATCCTATTCGATTACGCCGAAAAGGAGCGCTTTACGCACCTCGGCACTTCGGCGAAATTCATCGATGCGTGCGCCAAGCGCGATCTGCGCCCGCGCGATACGCACGACCTTGCGGCGTTGCGCATGCTGATCTCCACCGGCTCGCCGCTCGTCGCCGAGAGCTACGACTACGTCTACGAGGCCTGGAAGCCGGATGTTTGCCTGTCGTCGATCTCCGGCGGCACGGACATCATGGGCGCTTTCGCCGAGGCGAACGCGGTCCTGCCGGTCTATCGCGGCGAGATGCAGTGCCGCTCGCTCGGCATGGCGGTCGAGGTGTTCGACGAGGAAGGCAACTCGATCGTCGGCAAAAAGGGCGAGCTCGTCTGCACCAAGCCCTTCCCCTCGATGCCGCTCGGCTTCTGGAACGATCGCGGCGGCGAGCGCTATCACGCCGCGTACTTCGACAAGTACGCCAACGTCTGGTGCCACGGCGACTGGTCGGAGCTCACCGAGCGCGGCACGATGATCGTGTACGGGCGCTCGGATGCGACGCTCAATCCCGGCGGCGTGCGCATCGGCACCGCCGAAATCTATCGCGTCGTCGAGCGCATCCATGAGGTGGAAGAGTCGGTCGCGATCGGCCAGCTCTGGCCGCCGGACAACCCAAAGGACTCGCGTGTCGTGCTCTTTGTGAGGCTACGGCCGGGCTTCTCGCTCGACCCTAAGCTCGAGGAGCGCATCCGCGCCGATATCAAGCGCCAAGCTTCGCCGCGGCACGTCCCGGCGCGCATCGTGCAAGTGCCGGACATTCCGCGGACGAAGAACGGCAAGGTCGTGGAGCTCGCGGTGAAGGACGTCGTGCATGGCATGCCGGTATCGAATACCGATGCGCTCGCGAACCCGGAAGCGCTTGTCTATTTCGAGAACGTTCCGGAGCTCGCGGCCTGAATGACGACCCTTAAGGGGTGACGACGGCTGGACCGCGCGATAAAGCTCGCGGCGCTCCTCGCCTTCGCTGCCTCGGTACAGGCGGCGGAGCCCTTGCCCGCGCTGCATGCGGAGCGCGACGGCGTCACTGCGTCCGGCGTCTCGTCCGGTGGCTACATGGCCGTCCAATTCCACGTCGCACACTCGGCCACGGTCTCGGGTGTCGGGGTGATCGCCGGCGGTCCTTACTACTGCGCGCAGGGCAGCCTGTTCACTGCGCTCTATAACTGCATGACGCCGGGCGGGTGGACGCCGGTGCCGTCGCCCGCTTTTCTGAAAAGCGAGGCCGACGCGATCGCTGCAAGCGGGCGTATTGACGCGACCGGTCATCTGACCCAGTCGCGCGCGTGGCTCTTCACTGGAGGCAACGACCATACGGTCTCGCCGAAGGTGGTCGAGGCGCTGCGAGATTTTTACATGGCGTACAACGCGAGCGTGATGCTGGTGGCGGACAAGCCCGCGGGCCACGGCATGGTGACCGAGCACGAGGGCAAGGCATGCGGCACGACAGCGACCCCGTTCATCGTGCATTGCGACTACGACGCGGCGGGTCAGCTCCTCGCTTTTCTCTACGGCAAGCTCGCCCCGCCGGCGGCAAAAGCGAGCGGGCGGCTCTTGCCTTTCGACCAGGAGCGGTTCGCCGATGGCGATGCCGAGGCGATCAGCATGGATGCAACGGGCTTCCTGTATGTGCCCCGCAGATGCGAGTCAGGGCGCTGCCGCGTGCATGTTGCGTTCCACGGCTGCCTGCAGGGCGCGGCCGAGATCAGCGAACAGTTCGTGCGCGAAGCCGGCTACAACCGCTGGGCCGACACGAACGGGTTGCTCGTGCTCTATCCGCAGGCCATCAAGCGCTACAGCCTGTCGGTCTTCAATCCGCGCGGCTGCTGGGATTGGTGGGGCTACACCGGGGCGCTCTATCACACGAAGGCCGGGCCGCAGATTCGTGCCGTGAACGCAATGCTCGACCGCCTGGCCGAGTGACCTAGTTGCGGGCGATGGCCGCAGCGATGGCTTCGATGACGATCGGCCGCTCGCCGATTGCCGGCTCCAGTCGAATCGTCACACCGGAGTGCTTCTTCCGGGCGGCGGCGACGAGCTTCGGGAGATCTTCCTTCATGTGGCCGCCCTGGCCGAGGAAAACCGGCACCACGCGAACATCATCGGTGCCGAGGCTCGCGATCGCATCATAGAGCGTGGGCGACATGAACTCGAGATAGGCGACAACGATCGGTCCGTCGACCTTTGTGCGGAGCCTGGCGGCGAGCTGCTGGAATGGGTGCGCCCAGTCGCTATCGCGCGAGCCGTGCGCGAATAAGACGATGCCCGGTTTCAATGAACGGTGTGACGCCGGCCTTCGTAGATGCCTTGCAGAAGCCTCAGGGAGCCGAGGCTGATGGCATGGTGCGAGAGCGCATGGCCCAGGTCTTCGACGATGTCGAGCGTCACGGGTACATGCAGCCCTTCCAGCACGCGCGCGGCGCGCTCGGCATGCACGCGCGACACGACCGAATCGTACTCGCCGTGCACGAGGTGGATGCGCGAGCCGATGCGCATGCCGCGGCCGGGCAGGCGCGCGTAGCGCGCGGAGAAGGCGACGACGGCGCCGGCGAGGCCGGGCGCCTTCACCGCCTCGAGGGCGAGCGTGCCGCCCTGCGAGAAGCCGACGAGCACGGTACGGCTCGCGGTGACGCCGAAGTTGATTTGCTCATGGCGCACGAAATCCTCGAAGTCCGGCAGAACCGCCGCCACGCGCTCGCGATGGTTATCGCAGTTCAGGCCCCGCGTCGGATACCAGTCCTGCGCCGCGCCGCCGCGCGCGTCCGGGTCGAATCCGCTCGGCACCACGAGCGCCGCGGTCGGAAAGCGCGCCTGGAACTTGAACGCGATCGGGATCATCGACTGCGCGGTCGCGCCGCAACCGTGCAGGAATACGAACAGATGCTGTGCCTGATGCTCTTTCGCGGAGGTGAAGCGGAAAACCCGGCCGGAGGACATTCGAAGGACATTCTTACGCCGCCGTGACGCTTCTGTAAACTGATTTGCGTCCTTCCTGAGGTGCTCATGCAAAAGCAAAGATTTCAAACGGCTTTCTGGGCCGGTTTTTGGACCCTGGCGAAGCCCTACTGGGTCTCGGCGCAGCGCAAAAAAGGGCTCGCTCTGCTCGCCGCCGTGGTCGGGCTCTCGGTTGGCCTCGTCTGGGTGGAAGTGCAGTGGAACCTCTGGAACAACGACTTCTATAACGCGCTGCAGAACAAGGACCAGGCCGAGTTCCTGAGGCAGCTCGGCGTGTTCACGATGATTGCGGTGCTTTGGGTGGTCGCGCGCGTCTATCGCCTCTACTTCCAGCAGATCCTGCTCATCGAGTGGCGCACTTGGCTGAACGAGCATTTGCTCGCGCAATGGCTCGAGGACCGCGCGTACTACCGCCTGCAGCTTGCCGACCGCGGCATCGACAACCCCGATCAGCGCATTGCGGATGACTTGCGGATCTTCGTGGAAAAAACGCTCGAGCTCGGCGTGGGCCTCCTTTCCGCCATCGCCATGATCGCCTGCTTCGTCGCCATTCTCTGGAGCCTGTCGAGCGACTTCGCGATCGCCGGCATCTCGATCCCCGGCGTGCTCGTCTGGATCGCGATCGTCTATTCGCTCGTCGGCAGCTGGCTCGCGCACCTGGTCGGCCGATCCCTCATCGGCCTGGACTTCAATCAGCAGCGGGTCGAGGCGGATTACCGCTATTCGCTCGTCAGGCTGCGCGAGAACAGCGAAGGCGTCGCGCTCTATCGCGGGGAGAGTCTCGAGCTCGCGAATTTCCGCGAGCGCTTCGCGCAGGTCATCCGCAACTGGTGGGGCATCGTCGAGAAGAGGAAGCAGCTGAACTGGTTCGTATCCTTCTACGGCCAGCTCTCGATCGCGTTCCCGTATCTCGTCTCCGCGCCGCGGTACTTCGCGGGTGCCGTCGGCATGGGGTTCATCTTCCAGACGGCCTCCGCGTTCAGGAACGTGCAGTGGTCGCTCTCCTGGTTCGTCGACTCGTATACCGAGTTCGCCTACTGGAAGGCCACCGTCGATCGCCTGACGAGCTTCAGCGCATCGCTCGAGCGCGCCCGGGCCGAAGCCGAGCAGCGCGACGGCGAGCGTGCCGAGGCGCCCGCGACGCTCATCGCGCTCGAAGGCCTGGAGCTCGCCGTGCCGCAAGGCAAGCCGCTTCTCGCGCAAACGTCGATCCACCTTCGCGCCGGCGAAGATGTGCTCGTCACGGGGCCCTCGGGCGCGGGCAAGTCGACGCTATTTCGCACGCTCGCAGGCATCTGGCCTTACTGGAGAGGACGCGTGCGACTGCCGCAGGGCGCGCGGCTCCTCTTCCTGCCGCAGAAGCCCTATTTGCCCATCGGCGCGCTGAAGCGCGCCGTGACCTATCCCGCCGATATGGCGCAGTTCAGCGACGGCCGGGTCGCGGAGGCTTTGCAGGCCGTCGGACTCGGCGCCCTCGCGGGGCAGCTCGAGCGAAGCGACAACTGGGCGCAGGTGCTCTCAGGTAGCGAGCAGCAACGCCTCGCTTTCGCACGCGCGCTTCTCAACGCGCCGGATTGGCTTTTCCTCGATGAGGCCACCGCGGCTCTCCCCGAGGACGACCAGGACATGCTCTACCGCCTGCTCAAGGAGCGGTTGCCGCGAACGACGCTCGTCTCGATCGGGCATCGAGCGAGCCTGCGCAACCAGCACGAGCGCCACCTCGCCTGGCACGGCGAGCAATTAATTGCCGTTTAGCACGAGGCAGGTGGACGTGGCGTGCGCGTAGAGCTTGCCGGCTGCGTCTTCCACCCGTCCTTCGGCCGTGGCGACGCGGGTGCCGACGTGCACCACCGTGCCGATGGCGCGCAGGCGTCCGGTCTTGTCGGTGATGGCGCGCACGAGATTGGTCTTTGCTTCGAGCGTCGTGTAGGCGCTGCCGAGCGGCATGCGCGTATGGATGCAGCAACCCATCGCTGAATCGAGCAGCGTCATCGCGACGCCGCCGTGGACCACGCCGATCGGGTTGTAGTGCTGCTCGCCCGGTGTGATCTCGAACACGGCGTGGCCGGGCTCGACTTCCACCAAGTTGAAGCCGAGCACCCTCGCGAGTGGCGGGGCGGGCAGCCGCCCATCGCGGATGGCGCGCAGGAAATCGATGCCCGCCATCGACCGGCCGGCGGCGGCGAGCGCGGCCGCGTCGGTCCATTCGACGGTAAGCGTCCCCATTAGTAGAGCGGCGCGGGCTGGATGTCGGCGGCGACGCTGGCGACGGCCGAGCGCCCGGCGATGAAATCGGCTGCTGCGCGGGTCACGGCATCGTCGTGCAGGATGCGGCCGTGGCCGAGCCCGTCGGTGCTCATGAGCCGCGCGCCGGGCCACAGGCGCGCGACCTGTGCCCCCTGCGTCCAAGGCACGTGGCGGTCGTTGCGGTCGTGGATCACCAAGGCGGGCGTGCGCAGCGTCGGCGCGAGATGCGCGACCTCCAGGTTCTCCCAGAGCACGCCGTAGCGCTCCTCGATCGCCGACTGCATGGCGCGTCGCACCGTCTCGGGCATCCAGTGCCAGCGCGCGAAGCGGCGTGAATAGCCGACGAGATCGGCCGGCGGGCTGACCAGCACCACTTTCTCGAACCGCACCCGCCTGGTGGCGAGCGCAAGCGCTCCGGCCGCGGCGCCGAGCGAATGACCGACGAACGCGTGAGCTCCGCCGTGATGCCACGAAAGATCGGCGAGGAGATCCGCGAAGTCGGGCAGGCCGGTGAGGCTTCCTTCCGATAGGCCGTGCGCCGGCTGGTCGTAGGCGATGACTTGGTAGCCGGCGGTGAGGAGGGGATAGACGAAGCCGCGCATCTGCGCGCCATGACCGCCCCAGCCGTGCGCGAGGATCACGACGGGCGCGTCGGCGCTTCCCCATCGCCAGGTGGCGATGAACCGGCCCTTGTGCTCGAAGAGCGAGGCGCGCGCGTCGATGAGATCGAGCGCGGCCGCATTCCTCGGCGGCGTGAGAAACAGGCGCTCGGCCCATGCGCCGGCGAGCTCGGGGAAAAGGAGGGCCGACGCGGCAAAGCGAACGTTCGTGCTAATTTGAGGCAGCGAGAGGGCAGCGGGCATGCAGGGCTTCTCCTTAGCGGGATACGACTTTCAGGCTTTTTCGGAGACTGCGGCGGGGCGCCGCGTGACGTGCGATCAGCTCCTCGAACGCGACGAGCGAGCGCTTGCGCGCCTCCTTGTCGCCGAGCAGGCGCCGGTGGTTGTGGCTCGCGAGCACGATGCCGAGCATCTCGAACGCGATCTGCTCCGGATCGGTGCCGGGTCTCAAGTGGCCTTCGTCGATGGCGAGGCGCACCGCCTTCTGCGTGATGGCGTTGCCGCGGTGCTGGTTGGCGATGACGGCGTCGCGGATCGCGCCAGGCCGGTCGTCGTATTCGTTCGCCGCGGAAATCATGATGCAGCCGCCGGGCAGGCCCGAGGAGTGGGTCCAGTCGAGCCAGCGCTCGAAGAGGGCCCGCAGGCGCGGCAGGCCGCGCTCGATCTTGAGCGCCGGCATGAAGACGTGCTCGCCGTAGCGCTGTGCCGCGTGCTCGAGCACCGCAAGCTGCAGCTCCTCGCGCGAGCCGAAGTGCGCGAAGAGCCCGGACTTCGACATGCCGGTCGCTTCGGCCAGCGTGCCGATCGTCAGGCCCTCGAGGCCGAGGCGGCTCGCGATCTTGAGCGCCTCGTCGAGGATCGCGGCCCGGGTCTCCTCACCTTTTCCCATGGGCGGCTAAAATAGAACGAACGTTCGGTTTTGTCAACGCCCCGGGCCGATCCAGCACCTGCCGCAGGTACTGCCCGGTATGGCTCGCCGGCGTGCGCGCGATGTCCTCCGGCGTGCCGGCGGCGACGATGGTTCCGCCGCCGTCGCCGCCCTCGGGTCCCAGGTCGACGATCCAGTCGGCGGTCTTGATGACGTCCAGGTTGTGCTCGATCACCACGACGGTGTTGCCGGCGTCGCGCAGGCGATGCAGCACGTCGAGCAGCAGCTTGATGTCGTGGAAATGCAGGCCCGTGGTCGGCTCGTCGAGGATGTAGAGGGTGCGGCCGGTGGCGCGGCGCGACAGCTCCTTGGACAGCTTCACCCGCTGCGCCTCGCCGCCGGAGAGGGTGGTCGCCTGCTGGCCGACCTTGATGTAGCCGAGCCCGACGCGTTTCAGCGTCTCCATCTTGTCGCGGATCGGGGGCACCGCCTTGAACATGTCCGCCGCCTCCTCGACCGTCATGTCGAGCACCTCGGCGATCGACTTGCCGCGGAACAGGATTTCCAGCGTCTCGCGGTTGTAGCGCTGGCCGTGGCAGACGTCGCAGGTGACGTAGACGTCCGGCAGGAAGTGCATCTCGATCTTGATCAGGCCATCGCCCTGGCAGGCTTCGCAGCGGCCGCCCTTGACGTTGAACGAGAACCGGCCCGGGCCGGAGCCGCGCGCCTTGGCCTCCGGCAGGCCGGCGAACCAGTCGCGGATGGCGGTGAAGGCGCCGGTGTAGGTGGCCGGGTTCGAGCGCGGGGTACGGCCGATCGGTGACTGGTCGATGTCGATCACCTTGTCGAACTCGGCCAGGCCCTCGATGCGCTCATGCGGGGCGGGGGCGTCTGAGGCGCCGTTCAGCCGGCGCGCGGCGGCCTTGTAGAGCGTCTCGATGGTGAAGGTGCTCTTGCCGCCGCCGGAGACGCCGGTGATGCAGGTGAAGGTCCCGACCGGGATTTCGCCGGTGACGGTCTTCAGGTTGTTGCCGGTGGCGCCGATCACCTTCAGCATCCGCTTCGGCGAGATCGGCCGGCGATGCTCGGGCACGGCGATCTCGCGCGCGCCGACCAGGTACTGGCCGGTGAGGCTTTTCGGGCTGGCCATGATGTCGGCCGGCTTGCCCTCGGCGACGATCTCGCCGCCGTGGACGCCGGCGGCCGGACCCATGTCGATCA
>DASQGW010000091.1:0-25962 GCA_035632415.1 Burkholderiales bacterium
CTCAGCCCAAGGTAGGTTTCGACGACGCGCGGGTGCCCGGCGAGCTCGGCGGCGGAGCCTTCGAGCACGATGTCGCCGGTTTCGAGCACGTAGGCATAGTCAGCGACCTGCAAGGCGGCGCGCGCGTTCTGCTCGACGAGCAGCATCGAGACGCCGCTGCGCTTGAGCTCCGCGATGATGTGGAAGATCTCGCGCACGATGCGCGGCGCGAGGCCGAGGCTCGGCTCGTCGAGCAGGAGCAGGCGCGGTCTTGCCATCAGCGCGCGGCCGAGCGCGAGCATCTGGCGCTCGCCGCCCGAGAGCGTGCCGGCGAGCTGTGAAGTGCGCTCCTTCAAGCGCGGAAAGCGCGCGTACACCTCGCCGATGTCGGCGGCGATTACGCGTGCCCCGTCGCGCCGGCGGTGGAACGCGCCGAGCAGCAGATGGTCGTGGACCGAAAGCTCGCTGAAGAGCTCGCGCCGCTCGGGCACGAGGCATATGCCGCGCGACACGCGCTCCTCGGTCGACGTGGCGTCCAATGCGGCGCCCGCGTAAACCACCCGGCCTTGGGACGGCAGCAAGCCCATGATCGCGCTGAGCAGCGTCGTCTTGCCGGCGCCGTTCGGCCCGATCACGGTGGCGATCGCGCCGGCGCCGACGCGCAGGCTTGCCCGGTGCAGCGCCTCGACCTTGCCGTAGGCGACGCTGAGGTTTTCGACTTCGAGGGCGCTCGTCATTCGATTCCCCCGAGGTAGGCCTCGATCACCAGCGGATCCGCCTGGACCGCGGCCGGCAGTCCCTCGGCGATCTTCTCGCCGAAGTCCATCACGACCAGCCGGTCGACCAGGCCCATGACGAAGTCCATGTCGTGCTCGACAAGAAGGATGCTGATGCCTTCCTGGCGCAGCTGCCGAAGGAGATCGGCGAGCGCCCGCTTCTCCTGGTAACGCAGTCCCGCCGCCGGCTCGTCGAGCATGAGGAGCACCGGATCGGCGGCGAGGGCGCGCGCGATCTCGACGACGCGCTGCTGGCCGAGCGGCAGGCTCGCCGCGGCGTCCTGCTGGTGCGCGCCGAGGCCGACGCGCTCGATCTGGCGCGCCGCCTCGTGCAGCAGGCGCCGCTCCTCCGCGCGATCCAGGCGCAGCATCGCGGGCAGCGTGCCCTTGCTGCCGCGCAGGTGCGCGCCGATCGCGACGTTCTCGAGCACCGACATGCCGCCGATCAGGTTCACGTGCTGGAAGGTGCGCGCGATGCCGAGGCGCGCGATGTGCCGCGAGCCGAGCCGGTCGATGCGGCTGCCGCGGAAGCCGATCTCGCCGGCATCGGCGCGCAGCACGCCGGTGACCACGTTGAACAGCGTGCTCTTGCCGGCGCCGTTCGGGCCGATCAAGCCGAGGATCTCGCCCGCGCGCATCTCGAACGAAAGCTCGCGCACCGCGGCGAGGCCGCCGAAGTTCTTCTGCACGCCGGAGAGCGAAAGGAGCGCGGCTCCGGCGGCGGGCTCGGCGCGGCGCGGGAGCGGATCCGCCGCGACGACGCTCGCGGAAAGGCGGCGGCTGCCGCCGCCGAGGCGCGCGACGAGCGGCATCAGGCCGTCGCGCGCGTGGTGCAGGAGCGGCAGCATCAAGAGGCCGAACACGATGACCTCGTAGTTGCCGCTCGCCTCGAAGAGCCGCGGCAGGATGTCCTTCAGCCATTCCTTGAGCATGGTGAGGAGCGCCGCGCCCACCACCGCGCCCCACACCTGGCTTGCGCCGCCGACGACCGCCATGAAGAGGTACTCGATGCCGACGTTGACGGTAAAGGCGCCGGGGCTCACGTAGCGGGTGAAATGCGCGTACAGCCAGCCCGAGAGCGCGGCGAGGAGCGCCGCATAAATGAAGACGACGAGCTTGAGGCGCGCCGTATCGATGCCGAAGCTCGCCGCCATGGTGGCGCGCCAGCGCAGCGCGCGCACGGCCCGTCCGGAGCGCGAATCGAGCAGATTGCGCGCCGCGACGAGCGCCGCCAGCGTGACGACCCAGATGAGGAGGTACGACTCGCGGCTCGTGTCGAGCGCCCAGCCGAAGAGCCGCACCGGCGGCAGCCCGCCGATGCCGTCGTACTTGTTCAGGATCTGCAGGTTGCCGAAGAGGAAGAACACGCTGATCCCCCAGGCGATGGTCGAGAGGGGCAGGTAGTGCCCGGAGAGCCGCACGGTGATCACGCCGAGCACGGCGGCGATCGCGGCGGTGAGCGCGAGGCCGGCGATGAGCCCGAGCCAGGGCGAGGCGCTGTACTGGGTGGTGAGGAGCGCCGTGGCGTAGGCGCCGAAGCCGACGAACGCCTGCTGCCCGAAGGACATGAGGCCGGCGACGCCCGTGAGCAGCACCAGCCCGAGCGCGACGAGCGTCGCGAGGCCGATGTAGTTCATCAGCGTGATGGTGAACTCCGACATGAAGAAGGGCGCCGCGACGAGGAACGCGACGAAGAGCGCAAGCCCCGACCTCGCGCCGATCATTCCTCCTCCTCCTCTTCGACATGACGCGAGCGCACGGACAGCCAGACGAGCATCGGAATGATCGACGTGAAGACGATCACCTCCTTGAACGCGCTCGCCCAGAACGAGGAGAACGATTCGAGCAGCCCGAGCACCAGGGCGCCGAGCGCGGCGAGCGGGTAGCTCGCCATGCCGCCGAGGATGGCGCCGACGAAGCCCTTCAGGCCGATGAGGAAGCCGGTGTCGTAGTAGAGCGTGGTGATGGACGAGATGAGGATCCCGGACACCGCGCCGATGAACGCCGCGAGCAGGAAGCTGATCTGACCGGTCAGCGCCGTGCGGATGCCGACCAGGCGCGCGCCGACCCGGTTGATGGCCGTGGCGCGCAGCGCCTTGCCGTAGATCGTGTGCTCGAAGAGCAACCACAGCGCGACGATGAGGAGCGCGCTGGCTCCGATCACGAACAGGCTCTGCGCGGACAAGTCCATCACGCCGAGCTTGAAGTGCGCATCCCAGAACGGGCTCGAGCGCAGCCCCTCGCCGCCGAAGAAGACGAGCGAGAGCCCTGCCAGCACGTAGTGCACCGCCATCGACACGATGAAGAGCACCAGCACGGACGCGCTCGCGAGCGGCTGATAGGCGATGCGATACACGATCGGGCCGAGCGGCACGACCATCGCGAGCACGAGCAGCACCTGCACCCAGTGATCGAACTTGCGCGGCGCCGCCCATGCGACGAGCAACGCGACGCCGATCGGCAGCAGGATGTAGAGGGCGGCGATGCGCGGCAGGCGGCGCCAGGCGCGATCGCGCAGCGCCGCCACGGCATCGATCAGCGCCGCGACGAGCCCGCCGATGGCGAGGATGTAGATCGTGCCCGGCGTGCGCCCGGATTCGAGCAGCGCGAGCGACAACCCGGCATACGTGATGAACTCGCCCTGCGGCACGAAGATGACGCGCGTCACCGCGAAGACGAGCAGCAGCGCGAGCGCGAGCAGCGCATAGATCGCGCCGTTCGTGACGCCGTCCTGCACCAGCCAGAGGAAGATGTCCGCGTTCACAAAATGAAAGGGGACGGTCGCCCGTCCCCTCGCGCGGCTACTTGCAGCGGCGCATCACTTCATCAGCCGCCACTGGCCATTTTCGACATGCACCAGGACGCGCGCACGCTCGTCCTCGCCGTTGTGGTTCTGCGGCGTCAGGTTGTACACGCCGTGCGTGCCGACCACGTTCTTCACGTGCTCGAGCGCGTCGCGCAGCGCGGCGCGGAACTGCGGCGTGCCGGGCTTCGCCTTCTTCACAGCCTCGGGGATCGCCGCGGCGAGGAGGCGCACCGCGTCGGCGCTGTAGCCGGCGAAGCCATTGCGCGTGCCGGCGCCGAAGGTCTTCTCGTAGCGCGTGGTGAATTCCAGCGCGACCTTCTTGACCGGGTTCGTCGCCGGGAGCTCTTCCGGCACGATCAGCGGGCCGGTCGGCGCGATCGCGCCTTCGACCTTCTTGCCGCCGACCTTGATGAACTCGGCGTTCACCGTGCCGTGGTTGTGATAGATCAGGCCCTTGTAGCCGCGATCGACCAGCGCGATGTGCGGCAGCGCGCCGCCGGTGCCCGAGCCGCCGACAACGACTGCGTCCGGATTCGCCGCCATGATCTTCAGGATCTGGCCGGTCACGCTCGTGTCGGCGCGCGCGTAGCGCTCGTCGGTCACGACCTTGTAGCCATATTTGTCCGCCCAGTGCTGAGTCGCCTTGTACATCAGGTCGCCCCAGGCGTCGGAGAAGCCGATGAAGCCGACCGTCTTCACGCCGTGCTCCTTCATGTGCTCGGCGACCGCGCTCATCATGAGCTCGGTCGGCTGCGGCACCGAGAAGGTCCACTTGTACTGGTCGGGCTTCACGTTGATCGGGGTGAGGCACAGGAACGGCGTCTGCGTCTCGGTGGCGACCTGCGCGATCTGCAGCGAGGAGGGCACGCCGTTCGAGCCCATCACGACGTCGGCGTTGTCCTCGGAGATGAGCTTCCGCGCGTTCTTGCCGGCGTTGGTCGCGTCCGACCCATCCTCGAGGATGATGTACTTGACCGGCTGGCCGCCGAGCGTCTTCGGCATGAGCTGGAATGCGTTCTTGTAGTGGATGCCGAGCGAGGCGCCCGGGCCCGTGGCGCCGAGCGTGACGCCGACGATGACTTCGGCCTGCGCGGTGGCAGCGCCGAGCGCGCCAGCGGCGAGCAGCGCGGTGATGATCCTTCGGTTCATTTTCCCCTCCTAGTGATGGTCGTAGCTGGTTTCTATAGACGCCCGCGGGCCCATGTCGATTGAGCTAGATCAAATAATAGCCTTCAACGCGGCGCCGGGTTGCGGCGCGAGGCCAAGATGCTTGAGGAGCGCGAGCTGGCGCTCGAGGACCTCCCGCCGGTAGCGCGCGGTATCGACCGAATTCCAGTCGAAGAAGCCGCGTCCATCGCGCAGGCCGCGGCGGCCTTCGTGCATGTAGCGCTCGACGATCGCCGGCGGCGCGAAACGCGGCTCACCGAGCGCCTGCGCGAGGTAGCGGCTCGCGTAGTAGAGGATGTCCAGGCCGCCGTAGTCGATGAACTCCACCACGCCCATGCTGGCGTAGCGCACGCCGAAGCCGTAGCGCACGGCGCGGTCGACGTCCTCGGCGCTCGCCAGTCCCTGCTCCACCATGCGCGCCGCTTCGTTCATGACGATCGCCTGGAGCCGCGGCACGATGAAGCCGGGCGCGGCTTTGCAGACGACCGGTTTCTTGCCGATCGCTTCCAGCAGCGCTTTCATCCGGTCGGTTACGGCCGCATCGGTGGCCTCGTGCGGCGAGAGCTCGACGAGCGGGATGAGATAGGCCGGGTTGAGCCAATGGCAGTTCAGGAACCGCTCGGGCCGGGACACGAACCCGGCGAGCTCGGTCGACAACATGGTCGAAGTGGTCGACGCGACGATCGCGCCGGGGCGCAGATGGCTGCCGGCGAAGCCGAGCGCCGCGCGCTTCGCCTCGAGCACTTCCGGCACTCCTTCGAAGAGCACGTCGATGCGCTCGAGCGCGGCGGGCGCATCGGCGAACGCCGCGAAGCTCACGCGCGCGAGCATCGGCTCGATCTCGCGAGCGTCGAACGCGCCGGCATCGGCAAGCGCGCCGAGGCTTGCGCGGATCTCGGCCAGCGCCTCGGCCTGCACTCGCGCCGCCGCTTGCGCGTCGCGCGGCTTGCTGTCGATCAGGACGACCTCGTGCCCCGCATAAGCGAACGCATGCGCGATGCCGCGGCCCATGCGCCCGGCGCCCAGCGAGCCGATGAGCGGCAGCGGGTTCATCCTTCGTGCAACAGCTTCCTCATCGCCGGCCGGTCGAGTTTCGAGAGCTTCAACGCCTCCAGCGTGCGGGGTGAAGCGCCGTACAGGTCCTCGCCGAGAGCCGCCGACGCGATGGCGAGCAGCCCGGCGGCGAGCGGCGTCGCCGCGCCGGCCCAGCGTCCCACCGAGACGAGGAGGGCGAGTCCATAGGCCACGTCCTCGCGCATATAGCGATGGGTGCGCAGGTCGATGTGCTCGCGCCAGTCGCCCGACTCCGTGAGCCGGTCGTGCGCATCGCCGTACATCCAGCGCTCGCTCGTGTAATGGTCGCGCAGCGGATAGTGGTAGGGCGAGTAGCCGAGCGCTTCGCGCAGGGCGATGCGCTCATCGTCGAGGGCGTCCGTGACGCGCCGGATCGAAGGCTGCGTGCCCTCGTTGTGGATGTCCCAGCGCTCGAAATGCTCGAGCGGGCCGGCATTCATCAGGATGAGCGGCGGATGGATGATCGGGCCGGCGTTCATGAGCGCCGCCGACAAGGCGTCCTCCACCGCGTGCACTACCGGATATGCTTTGGCGATGACCGCCAGCGCCTCTTCGGTACTGCGTGCCGGGAAGACGCCGACCGGCAGGCGCTTTGCGCGCATCGTGATCGCGATCTCATCGGCGCCGTGCTTGCGCGCGAGGTAGGGCAGCGTGCCGGTCTCGGCGAACGCGATATCGGGTCCGCCGCTTGCACGGACGATCTTTGCCATCGCGTAGCTGCCGAACGTTCCCGGCGGGCAAAAAACGACCTGCCCCCGCTCGAGGTGCGGCGCCATGGCGCGCGCGATGTCGGCTTGCGCGTCGGCCGGCGTGGGTATCAGCACGAGCGCCGCGCCGCGTAGCGCGGCGCCCAGATCGGTCGTCGCGAGCGCGAGGGGGGCGTCGCGCGCGCCCTTCACGTCCTTCAGGCGCAGGGCGCCGCTCTTCAGCACCGGCGCAAACGCGGCGGCGTTGCGCCGCCACAGCCTGACCTCGTGGCCTTGCTCGGCAAGGTCCGCCGCGGCGGCGTACGCGCCGTGTCCGCCTCCCAATACCGCGATACGCATCGCGGCATTCTAGGGGCTACATTTGTGCCTATGAACGTCTCCCGCCGCCAGTTCGTGAGTACCGGGGCGCTGGCGCTCTCTCCTCGCTTGGCACTGGCCGCCGAAGAGCCGCTCGCCACCCGTCCGATCCCCCATGGCGGCGAGCGGCTTCCCATCGTCGGCATCGGCACGGCGGTCGTGTTCGACTTCGCGGACGACGCCGAGAAATACGCGCAGCGCCGCGCCGTCGTGCAGGCGCTGGTGGCGGGCGGCGGCAAGCTCGTCGACACGGCGCATTCCTATGGGCGTGCGGAAGAGCGGGTCGGCGATGTCGTCGCGGATCTCGGCGTGCGCGACAAGCTCTTCCTCGCGACCAAGTATTCCTATGCGGCCGATCGGAAGGCCGCTATGGCCTCGCTCGAGGCCTCGCTGCGCCGGTTGAAGACCGACCGCGTCGACCTGATGCAGGCGTGGAACGTCGGCGACGCGAGCTTCGACTTCGGCCTTTTGCGCGAATGGCAACGGCAAGGGCGCTGCCGCTATATCGGCATGACGACGAGCTTCAACCGCCAGTACGAAGCCATCGGCAAAGTACTCAAGCGCGAGCGGCCGGATTTCTTCCAGGTCAACTATTCGCTCGGCGACCGCGAGGCGGAAGAGGAGCTCCTGCCGAAGGCCGCCGACGCGGGCGCGGCAGTGCTCGTCAACCTGCCGTTCGGCAGGAACTCGCTCTTCCGGAAGAGCGCGGGCCGGCCGCTGCCCGATTTCGCCGCCGAGTTCGGCGCGGGCAGCTGGGCGCAGTTCTTCCTGAAGTTCATTCTTTCCCACCCGGCCGTGACGGCGGTGATCCCCGGCACCGACAAGCCGGAGTACATGGCCGACAACCTGCAGGCAGGGCGCGGTCCCATGCCGGATGCGGCGATGCGTCGCCGGATGGTTCAGTACTGGGATTCGATCAGCTAGGCGGCCGCCTTGACGCCGAGGTAGCGCTCGAGCGTCACCCGGTCGCCGGCAAGCGCGGCGCTCGGCGCCGCATGCACGATCGCGCCCCGCTCGAGGATGGCGGCGCGGTCGGTCATCGCCAGTATCTTGCGGGCATTCTGCTCGACGATGATCGCCGCCAGCTGCTCTTCGCGCACGATCCGGCGCAGCGCGCCCAGCAGCTCTTGAGCGAGCACCGGTGCCAGGCCTTCGAGCGGCTCGTCGAGGAGCAGGAGCTTCGGGTTCAGCACGAGCGCGCGGGCGATCGCGAGCATCTGCTGCTCGCCGCCCGAAAGGCGCGTGCGGAGGTTTCGCCGCCGGTCGGCGAGCCGCGGGAAGAGCTCGAGCGCGCGCGCCGGCGTCCAGTGCCCGGGACGTGCCACCGCGCTCAGGTTCTCCTCCACGGTGAGCGAGCGGAAGATGTTCCGCTCCTGCGGCACCCAGCCCACGCCGGCGGCGGCGCGGCCCTCCGGTGCGAGGTGCGTCACGTCCTGCCCGGCGAGGCGGATGCTGCCGCCGAAGCGGCGCGTAAGTCCTACGATGGAGGTGAGGAGCGTCGTCTTGCCCACGCCGTTCCTGCCGAGCAGCGCAAGCGACTCGCCTTCGGCAAGGGTGAGCGAAAGCGCGGCAAGGACCTGCGCCTCGCCGTAGCCCGCGGTCAGCGATTCGATGGCGAGCAGCTCAGCCAGCGGGCGCCTCCTCGCCGAGATAGGCGGCCTGCACGCGAGGGTCCCGCGCGATGTCGCGCGGAGCGCCTTCGGCGAGCAGGCTTCCGCCGACCATCACGGAGATGCGCTCGGCGAAGCTGAACACGAGGTCCATGTCGTGCTCGATGAAGAGGATGCTCACGTCCCGCGGCAGGGCGGAGACGGCCGCCAGGATCTCGTGGCGCTCGCCTTCCGGCACGCCCGCTGCCGGCTCATCGAGCAGCAGCACGCGAGGTGAGCAGGCGATTGCGAGGGCGATCTCGAGCAGGCGCTGCCTGCCGTAGGAGAGGCTCGCGGTGCGCTCGAGCATCGCGTCGGCGAGATGGAAGCGCTCGAGGATGTCCGCGATGCGCAGGTCGATCGCCTGCCGGCTGCCCGCGACCCGCCACCAGTCGGCGCCGTGCCCGAGGTGCTCGGAGACGGCGAGGCCGACGGCCTCGAGCGGCGTCATGTCGCCGAAGAGCTGGTTGATCTGGAACGTGCGCGCCAGGCCGAGCGCGACGCGCCGCTGCGGGGCGAGGGAGGTGATATCGCGCCCTTCGAGGCGGATGGTGCCGGCGTGCGGACGCAGCACGCCAGTGAGGAGATTGATGAGCGTCGTCTTCCCGGCCCCGTTCGGCCCGATGAGGGCCTGCCGCGCGCCGCGCTCGAGGCGCAGGCCGATGCCGTTGGCCGCGTACACGCCGCCGAAGTGGCGGCTGAGTCCCGTCGTCTCGAGAGCAGGCGCGGCGCTCATGCCATGCGCAGGCGCAGTCTGGCGCGCTGTACCCAGTACGGGACGCGCTCGCGCCCGAGGAGCACGATCGCGACCAGCATGAGGCCGATCCAGAATTGCCAGTACTGGGGCGTGGCCGCGGCCAGCCAGTCCTGCATGAGCTTGAACACGACCGCGCCGATCAGCCCGCCGTAGAGGTAGCCTGCGCCGCCGAGGATCAGCACCATCAGGAGATCGGCGGAGCGCTCGAACGAGAAGACGTCCAGCGAGCAGAACTGCGTGACCTGCGCGAGAAGAGCCCCCGCCGCGCCGGCGTACGCCGCGGCGACGGTGTAGATCCCGACCAGACGCGCGTTGACGGAGATGCCGACCGCCGCCGCGCGCAACGGGTTTCCCTTTACCGCGCGCAGCGAAAGGCCGAACGGCGAGTAGACGATGCGACGCGCGAGGAGAAAGAGGACGAAGAGGACGGCCAGGCTGTACGCGTAGCCGGTGTGGCCCGCGATGTCGAACGGATAGCGGCCGAGCACCGGAGCGATCGTGATGCCTTGCAGGCCGTCGGCGCCGCCGGTGATGTTGTCGTAGCGGTTGGCGAGCTCGCGCAGCATGAGCGCGACGCCGAGCGTCACCATCAGGCGGGTGAGGTCGGAGCCGCGCAGGACGAGGAAGCTCGTGACAAAGCCGAGCACCGCGGCGAGGGCAGCCGCGGCTACAAGCGCCGCGAGCGGCTCGGTGATCAAGCCGTGCTTGGCGAAAAGCCCCGCGGCGTAGGCGCCCACGCCGAAGAACGCAGCGTGCCCGAGCGACAGGATCCCGGCGTAGCCGAGGATCAGGTCGAGCGAGAGCGCAAACAGCCCGAGGATCGCGATCTCGGCGAGGATCAGGTGCTTGCCGGGAAGAAAGGCGAGCGTCGCGGCAGCGGCGAGCCAGAACGCGATCTCCGACACGCGCCAGCGCGCGCGCCGGGCGAGATACAGCTTGACCGTCTCGGGCGCGTTCAATGGGACTCGCTTCGAGCGATGAGCCCGTGCGGCCGCCACACCAGCATCGCGATCATGATGGCGTAGATCGCGAACGCGCCGAACTTGGGCACGTAGTACTTGCCGGCCACGTCGCCGATGCCGAGCAGGATCGCCGCCACGAGCGGCCCGGTGATGCTGGAGGTGCCGCCGACCGCGACCACGATCAGGAAATAGATCATGAACTTGAGCGGGAACTGCGGGTCGAGGCCGAGGATCTCCGCGCCGAGGGCGCCGCCGAGGCCGGCGAGCCCGCTGCCCGCGGCGAAGGTGAAGGCGAACACGCGATTGACCGGAATGCCGAGGCCGCGCGCGGTGCGGGCGTCGTCGACCGCCGCGCGCAGGCGGCTGCCGAAGCGCGTGTGCACGAGCACCGCCTGCAGGGCGAACGCGATCAGCCCGCAGAGCACCACGATCAGCATGCGGTAGCGGCCGACGCGCACGCCGCCGGGCAGCTCGAACTGGCCTTCCAGCCAATGCGGCAGCTGCACGAAGACCTGCTGCGACCCCATGAAGTAATCCACCCCGGCGACCGACATGAAGACGAGGCCGATCGTGAAAAGAACCTGGTCGAGGTGGCTCCTCTTGTAGATCGGCCGGTAGAGCGTGCGCTCGAGGATCGCGCCGGCGAGGGCGGGAATCATGAACGCCGCGGCGAGGGCGACGGCGAGCGGGGCGCCGGCGCGGTTGGCGAGCGTGACGGCGACGTAGCCGCCGGCCATGGCGAAGCTGCCGTGCGCCAGGTTGACGAAGTTCATCAGCCCGAGCGTCACCGACAGCCCGCAGGCCAGCACGAAGAGCAGCATGCCGTACGCGATGCCGTCGACGAGGATGGTCGCCATGGCGGCCCGCGCCGGCCCGCGCTCCGATCTATTGTTGTTTCTTCGCGGCTTTGACCGGGTCCTTCACCGCCTCGAAGGTGGCGAACTCGGTGTTGTAGAGCTCGCCGCCGACCTTCTCCACCTTGCGGATGTAGATGTTCTGGACGATGTCGCGCGTCTCGGCGTCGATGCTGATGGGGCCGCGCGGGCTTTCCCACGCCATGCCCTTCATCGCTGCGATCAGCGCGTCGCCGTCGGTCGAGCCCTTGGTCTTCTTCAGCGCCTCATAGATGAGGTGCATGCCGTCGTAGCCGCCCACCGCCATGAAGTTCGGCCGCATGCCGCCGTTCGCCTTCTTGAAGGCGGCGACGAAGGACTTGTTCAGCGCCGACGGATGCGATGCCGAATAAAGATGCGCGGTGACCGTGCCGATCACCTGGTCGCCCATGCCGTTCAGGAGGTCGTCGTCGGTGACGTCGCCCGGTCCGATCAGCTTGATGCCGGCTTTATCGAGGCCGCGCTCGATGTACTGCTTGACGAACACGCCGCCCTGGCCCGAGGGCACGAACACGAAGATCGCGTCGGGCTTCGCGTCCGCCGCGCGCTGGAGGAACGGAGCGAAGTCGGGCGCCATGAGCGGCACCTTCAGCTCGGCGACGATCGTGCCGCCCGCGGCGACGAAGCGCTCCTTGAAGGTCGCTTGCGAGTCTGCGCCCGGCGCGTAGTCCGAGACGAGCGTCGCTACTTTCTTGATGCCGTTCTTGACCGCCCAGTCGGCGATGATCACCGAGGACTGTCCCATGGTGAAGCTGGTGCGCGCGATGTAGGGCGAGCGCTCGGTGATGAACCAGGTGCCCGCGGCCATCACGATCTCGGGCACCTTCGCCTGCGCCGAGAGCGGCGCCGCGGCGAGCGCGCAGGGCGTGATGCCGAAGCCGGCGATGAACGCAACCTTGTCGTTCACGATCAGCTCCTGGGCGAGGCGCTTGGTGTTGTCGGGCACCGCGGCATCGTCCTTGACGATGAGCTCGATCTTCTTGCCGGCGACGGTGCTGCCGTGCTGCTGCATGTAGAGCTTGACGGCGCCCTCGATCTGCTTGCCGGTGGACGCCTGCTGTCCGGTCAGCGGCACGATCAGGCCGACGCGGACGACATCCTGTGCCTGGGCGGCGAGTGATAGCAGAAAGGCCGAGCCGATGGCCACGGCCGCAATTCTTGCGCGCATGGTTCTCTCCTCCTGGATAGATCCGGCGTACATCCTTATCCGGCCGCGCCGTGTCCCTTTTGATGCAGATCAAGCAAGTCCACGGTGTGGCCGGTAACGTGGCCGCGGAGAGGAGCCCGGTTGAGCCTGCGCGTCACGTTGCATGTGAACGGCCGCGATCACGATGAAGTGATCGACGACGCGCTGTTGCTCATCGATTACCTGCGCGAGCGCCGCGCGCTCACCGGCACGAAGCGCGGCTGCGACGGCGGCGAATGCGGCGCGTGCACGGTGCTCGTCGACGGCGAGCCCCGCCTTGCCTGCCTCACGCTTGCCGCGACCTGCGAAGGACGCAGGGTCGAGACGATCGAATCGCAGAATTCAGACGGCGTGCTGAGCAAGCTGCAGCGCGCCTTCCACGAGCACCTCGGCACGCAGTGCGGCTACTGCACGCCCGGCATGATCATGGCGGCGGAAGCGCTCCTGCGGCGCGTGCCGCAGCCGAGCGAAGCCGAGATCCGCGAAGCGCTTTCCGGCAACCTCTGCCGCTGTACCGGCTATGTGAAGATCATCGAGGCGGTCAAGGCCGCCGCCGCATGAACACGATCGCCGGCCGTCCCACGCCGCTGATAGACGGCATCGAGAAGGTCACCGGGCGCGCGCGGTTCACCGCCGACATCCAGGGCGCCTTCCTGCACGGCGAGATCCTGCGCAGCCCGCACGCGCACGCCGAGATCGTGCGCATCGACGCGAGCCGCGCCAGGGCGCTGCCCGGGGTGCGCGCGGTGCTCACCGGCGAAGACTGCAAGATCCCTTACGGCGTGCTGCCGATCGCGCAGAACGAATACCCGCTTGCGCGCAGCCGCGTGCGCTATTGGGGCGAGCCGGTCGCCGCAGTGGCGGCCGACGACGAGAAGACCGCCCGCGCAGCGCTCGAGATGATCGAAGTCGACTACTGCGAGCTGCCTTCGTACTTCAGCGCGAAGGAGGCGCGTGCGCCGGGCGCGGTGCTCCTGCACGAGGACAAGAAGGGCAACATCGAGCGCGAGGTCGAGCACTCCTTTGGCGACGTCGACGGCGGCTTCGAGTCGGCCGATCTCGTGCGCGAGGCCGAGTTCCACTACGCCGAGGTGACGCATGCGCAGATGGAGCCCGATGCCGCGCTCGCCGAGTACGACGCCGAGCGCCAACGGCTCACGCTCCAATCGGTTACGCAGGTGCCGTACTACGTGCACCTCACGCTCGCGCAATGCCTTGGCATGCAGCCCGCCGACATCCGCATCATGAAGCCCTTCGTCGGCGGCGGCTTCGGCCACCGCACCGAGTGCCTCAACATCGAGATCATCGCTTCGCTCCTCGCGCGCGCGGCGCGCGGCACGGTGCGCATCGCGCTTTCGCGCGAGCAGACGTTCATGCTGCACCACGGGCGCCCGGAAACCGACGTGCGGCTCAAGATCGGCCTGAAGAAGGATGGGCAAATCACGGCGGTGGCGGCCGAGTGCGTCCAGCGCGGCGGCGCCTATGCCGGCTACGGCATCGTCACCATCCTCTACGCGGGCGCGCTGCTGAATGCCCTTTACCGCCTGCCGGCGGTGCGCTACCACGGCTTCCGCGTCTATTCGAACACGCCGCCGTGCGGACCGATGCGCGGCCACGGCTCGGTCGACATGCGCCACGCATTCGAGACGCTCCTCGACACGATGGGCGCCGAGCTCAAGCTCGATCCGTTCGAGCTGCGCCGAGTGAACCTGATCACAGCGCCTTACCGCACGGCCAACGAGATGCAGGTGAATTCCTGCGGGCTCGCCGAATGCCTCGACTGGGTCGAGGAGGCCTCGGGCTGGAAGTCGCGGAGGAAGACCCTGCCGCGCGGCCGCGGCCTCGGCATGGCGTGCTCGCACTATGTGTCGGGCGCGGCGAAGACCGTGCACTGGACCGGCGAGCCGGCCGCCACGATCAACCTGCGCCTGGACTTCGACGGCGGCGTCACTGTGCTCACGGGCGCCGCGGACATCGGCCAGGGCTCATCCACGCTGCTTGCGATGGTGGTCGCCGAGGTGCTCGGCATCGGCCTCGAGCGCATCCGCGTCATCGCAGGCGACAGCGCGCTCACGCCGAAGGACAACGGCGCCTTCTCCTCGCGCATCTCCTTCATGTGCGGCAACGCCGCCATCCAGGCGGCGCAGGAATTGAAGAAGCTGCTGAAGCCGGAGGTTCCGTTCGATGAAGCGGTCCGCGATCTCCTCTCGAAGGGCGGCCCGGTGACCACGCGCGGCACGTTCTATGTGCCGCCCGAGCTGCAGGGCGGCAAGCACCGCGGCGGCGCGGTCGGTCCGAGCCCGGCGTTCTCGTACGCGGCGCAGGTGGTCGAGGTGGCAGTGGATGAGGAAACCGGCGAAGTGAAGGTGGAGCGCGTGTGGGCCGCGCAGGATTGCGGCTTCGCCATCAACCCGCTCGCGGTGGAAGGACAGATCCACGGCGCGGTGTGGATGGGCATGGGCCAGGCGATGGGCGAGGCGACGCGCTACGACGCGCCGCATGGCCTGCCGGCGGCCGCGAACTTCATCGACTACCGCGTGCCGACCATCATGGATTCGCCGCCGATCGACGTGCGCATCGTCGAGTCGAAAGACCCGGTCGGCCCGTTCGGCGCCAAGGAAGCGAGCGAGGGCGCGCTCGCCGGCTTCCTGCCTGCGTTCACCAGCGCGATCGCCGACGCCGTCGGCGTGCGCCTGCATGAGCTGCCGGCGACGCCCGAGCGGCTCCTTGCCGAGCTTACGAAGCCCAAGCCCGCCCGTGCTGCTGCCTGAGCTCACCCTCGCGCGACCGCGCACCCTCGAAGAGGCATCCGAGATGGCCGCCGAGCCGGGCGCGCGCCTCATTGCCGGCGGCACCGGCCTCATGCCGAATATCCGGCAAGGGCTGGAAGCGCCGCGCATGCTGGTCTCGCTCGAGCTCCTGCATGAATTGAGAACGATCGAGCGCCGCCCCCATGGCGGCGTACGGATCGGCAGCGGCGTTTCCCTCAACCGCCTTGCGAAAGAGCTCGGTTCCGAATACACCGCGTTACGCGAGGCCGCCGCTGCAGTCGGCGCGCCCGCGCACCGCGCCGCCGGCACGGTCGGCGGCAACCTCTGCCTCGACACGCGCTGCCTCTACTACAACCAGAGCGAAGAGTGGCGAGCGTCGAACCGCTATTGCCTGAAGCGCGGCGGCGAGACCTGCCATGTCGCGCCGAAAGGCAAGGTGTGCCGCGCTGCCTTCAGCGGCGATCTCGCCGCAGCGGCGCTTGCCCTGGAAGCCGAGGTCGAGATCGTCGGCTATGGCGGCACGCTCGATGTACGGCCGCTCGAGAAGCTCTACCGGGACGACGGCGCGAATGCGCTCGTGCTCGAACAGGGCGAGATCGTCGCCGGCATTCGCCTGCCGGCGCTCCAGGTGCGCTCGGGTTATGCCAAGGTGCGGCGCCGCGGCGCGATCGACTTCCCGCTCGCCGGCGTGGCGATGGCGCTCGGCCGAGATCGCTTGCGCGTCGCGCTCACCGGCACCAATTCCAGCCCGTTCGTCCTTACGGGCACAGAGCCCGGCATGGCGCCGAATGCGCTCGCCAAGCTCGTCCAGAAGCAAGTCAAGCCGCTGCGCACCACCATCGGCGCCGCGGATTATCGACGGCAGGTTGCTGCCGTTCTCGCGCGGCGCTTGCTCGCGCGCCTCACGAAAGGAGAAACCCCATGAGCTTCAAAGGCAAGACCGCGGTCGTTACCGGCGCCGCGTCCGGCATCGGGCGCGCGACCGCCGAGGCGCTTGCGCTCGGCGGCGCGCGCGTCGTGCTGGGCGACATCAACGAGGAGGGCGGCGAAGCCGTCGCCGGTGCGTTGCAGGTGCGCGGCGCCGACGTCCAGTTCATCCGGCTCGATGTCACGCAACCCGATTCGGTGCAGGCGTTCCGCGACGGAGCGCTCAAGCGCTACGGGCAGGTCGACATCCTCGCGAGCGTCGCCGGCTGGGGCAAGACCGAGCCCTTCGTCAAGAACACGCCGGAGTTCTGGAAGAAGCTGATCGATCTCAACTTCGTCGGCACGATCATGATCACGCGGGCCTTCCTCGATCCGATGATCGAGCGCAACGCCGGCAAGATCGTCACGGTGGCGAGCGACGCCGGACGCGTCGGCAGCCTCGGCGAGACGGTGTACTCGGGCGCGAAGGGCGGAGTCATCGCCTTCACCAAGGGCCTCGCACGCGAGATGGCCCGCTACAACATCACGGTCAATTGCGTCTGCCCGGGCCCGACCGACACGCCGCTGATGGCGGCGGTGCCGGACAAGATCAAGGAGGCCTTCAGCCGCGTGACGCCGATGCACCGGCTCGCCAAGCCCTCCGAGATCGCCGACGCGATCCTCTTCTTCGCAAGCTCCCAATCCGATTTCGTAACCGGCCAGGTGCTCTCCGTGAGCGGCGGCCTAACCATGGCAGGGTGATCCATGTACAAGCTGAAGGCCGCCGACTGGCAGCCGCAACACTTCAAGTGGCAGGTCGCCGACCGCGTCGCGACCATCACGCTGAATCGCCCCGAGCGCAAGAACCCGCTCACCTTCGAGAGCTACGCGGAGCTGCGCGACACGTTCCACAAGCTGCATTACGCGGAGGACGTCCGCGCGGTGGTCTTCACCGGCGCCGGCGGCAACTTCTGCTCCGGCGGCGACGTGCACGAGATCATCGGCCCGCTGGTCGGCATGGACATGCCGGACCTGATGCGCTTCACGCGCATGACGGGCGCGCTGGTCGCGGAAATGCGCAGCTGCCCCCAGCCCATCATCTCGGCGATCGACGGCATCTGCGCCGGGGCGGGCGCGATCATCGCCATGGCGAGCGACCTGCGCTACGCGACGCCGGAAGCGAAGACTGCATTCCTCTTCACGCGCGTCGGCCTCGCCGGCTGCGACATGGGCGCCTGCGCCATCCTGCCGCGGATCATCGGGCAGGGGCGCGCCTCCGAGCTCCTCTATACCGGGCGCTCGATGAGCGCCGAAGAGGGCAAGGCGTGGGGCTTCTATAACGACGTCCTCGCGGCCGATAAGGTGCTCGCGAAAGCGCAGGACACGGCGAAGTCGCTCGCCGACGGCCCGTCGTTCGCGCATGCGATGACGAAGAAGTGCCTGCACCAGGAGTGGAACCAGTCGGTCGACGAGGCGATCGAGACCGAGGCCGAGGCGCAGGCGATCTGCATGCAGACGAAGGACTTCGAGCGCGCCTACAAGGCCTTCGTCGCGAAGCAGAAGCCGCAGTTCCAGGGAGATTGATCGAGATGGCCGACGAGAGCTTTCTCGGCTGGCCATTCTTTGACGACCGGCACCGGCGCCTCGCGCGCGAGCTGGACGCTTTCGCCTCTGCCTACGTCCTCCCGGAGGCAGGCGTCGACGAGGCCTGTCGCGAGATCGTGCGCGCGCTCGGCGATGCAGGGCTCCTCAAGCACTGCTGCGCGCTGGAGGAGGGCAGCCGGCTCGATGTGCGTTCGCTTGCTCTCGCCCGCGACCGGCTCGCGCGCAGCGATGGATTGCTGGATTTTGCGTTCGCCATGCAGGGCCTCGGCACCGGGCCGATCTCGCTCTTCGGGTCTGCATCGCAAAAGCACGATTACCTGCCGCCGGTCATGGCCGGCCAGCGCATCGCCGCCTTCGCGCTCTCGGAGCCGCAGGCGGGGAGCGATCTCACCATGCTCGAGACGGCCGCGCGGCGCGACGGCCCCGGCTGGAGGCTCGACGGCACCAAGACCTGGATCTCGAACGGCGGCATCGCGGACCATTACGTCGTCTTCGCGCGCGACGGCATCGGGCTCTCGGCTTTCATCGTCGATGCCGGTACGCCGGGGCTCGAAGTGGCCGAACGCATCGAGACGATCGCGCCGCATCCGCTCGCGACGCTCAGGCTCACGAACTGCCACGTACCCCGCGAAGCCGTGGTCGGCGCGCCCGGCGAAGGGTTAAAGGTAGCGCTCGCGACGCTGGAAGTGTTCCGCACGACGGTCGGCGCCGCGGCGCTTGGGCTTGCCCGCCGGGCCCTCGACGAGGCGCTGGCACGCACACGCACGCGACGTGTCTCCGGCCACATGCTGATCGAGCATCAGCTCACGCAGGGGCGGCTCGCCGATATGGCGCTCGCGGTCGATGCGGCGGCGCTCCTCGTCTATCGCGCAGCGTGGGCCAAGGATCGGTCCGGGGCGCGCGTCACGCGCGAGGCGGCGATGGCCAAGCTTTTCGCCACCGAGGCGGCGCAGCAGGTGATCGATTCGGCGGTGCAGCTCTTCGGCGGAGTCGGCGTGGTGACAGGCAGCTCGGTGGAGCGCCTGTACCGCGAGATCCGCGCGCTGCGCATCTATGAAGGGACGAGCGAGATCCAGAAGCTCGTCATCGCGGGAAGCCTGATCAAGGAGGCCGCATGAGGCCGCTCGACGGCAAGGAGGCGGCATGAAACCGCTCGACGGATTTGTGCTGAGCGAGGAGCGCATCAAGCAGGAGAGCGCGCGCGGCGTGTGGCCGCAGCGCGTGGCGACCGATTACCTCGATCGCTGGGTGGCGGAGAAGCCGCAGGCCACCGCGCTCATCGCCTGGCAGCTCGAGGAAGAGAGGGAAACGCGCCTCACCTACCGCAGGCTCGCGCAGCGCGTGGCGCGCGCGGCCGCGGCGCTGGAGCGCGCGGGCGTAGGCCCCGGCAACGTCGTGTCGTTCCAGCTGCCGAACTGGTGGCAGTTCGTCGTGCTCTATCTCGCCACGGTGCGCCTGGGCGCAGTCGCCAATCCGTTGATGCCGATCTTCCGCAGCCGCGAGCTCGGCTTCATGCTGAAGCAGGCGGAGCCCCGCGTGTTTGTCTCGCCGGCGCAATTCCGCGGCTTCGACCACGCGAGCCTCTCTCGCGAGCTCGGCGGCACGTTGCCCGGCATGCGCGTGTTCATCGCCGGGGGCGACGGCGCCGATTCCCTGGAAGACGCGATGGAGGACGAGATCGATGCCGAGGGATTCGAGCGCGGCGCCCGCCTTGCGCCGAACGACATCACGCAGCTTCTGTACACGTCCGGCACCACCGGCGAGTCGAAGGGCGCGCTGCATACCTCGAACACGCTGCTTGGCGCGGTGCGCGCCTTTGCCGATCACATGAAGATCGGCGCGGACGACGTCATCTTCATGCCGTCGCCGATCGCGCATCAGCTCGGCTTCTGCTACGGCATGCTCATGTCGGTCATGCTCGGCGTGCCGCTCGTGCTCACCGACATCTGGCGCCCGGCGCGTGCCGCGCAGCTGATCGAAGCGAACGGCGTCACGTTCACCTTCGCGGCGACGCCGTTTCTTGCCGACCTGGCAGCGCTCGCGCGCGAGTCCGGCAAGAAGCTCGGCAGGCTGCGCCTCTTCGCGAGCTCGGGCGCGCCAATCCCGCCGGCGGTCGCGCAGGCCGGTCGCGATTACCTCGGCGTCGCGGTCGCCGCGAGCTGGGGCATGACCGAGTGCGACAGCATCACCGTCACGCCGCCCGACGGCAGCCGCGCCACGGAATCCGACGGCTGTGCCATCGCCAACGGCGAGGTGCGCATCGTCGACGAGCAAGGGCGCGAGATGCCGCGCGGCGAGATCGGCGCGCTGAAAGTACGGGGTGCCTCCCTCTTTTGCGGCTATCTCAAGCGCCCGCAGCTCTACAAGCTCGACGCGGACGGCTGGTTCGACACCGGCGACCTCGCGCGCATGGACCCGGACGGCTACATCCGCATCTGCGGTCGCAGCAAGGACGTCATCATCCGCGGAGGGGAAAACATTCCGGTGGTCGAGGTGGAGGCGGCGCTCTACCGCATGCCCGAGATCGCCGAGGCGGCGCTCGTGGCGATGCCGGATGCGCGCCTGCAGGAGCGGGCCTGTGCCTTTGTAACGCTCCACCGCGGCAGCTCGCTCGACCTCGGCACCGTCTGCTCGCGGCTCGAGCGCGAAGGCTTCACCAAGCACTTCTGGCCCGAGCGGCTGGAAGTCCTCGCCGAGCTGCCGCGCACCCCGACCGGCAAGATCCAGAAGTTCGTGCTGCGCGAGATCGCGAAAACCATGCAGCCCGAACCCGTCGCCAAAGTCGCGGCGAAAGTCGCCTGAGCATGTCGAGCTGGACCGCCGAGCTTGCCGAGCTCGAGGTGCGCGAAGCGCGCGCACGCGCCGCCGGCGGCGAGGAGCGCCTCGCCGAGCAGCGGCGCGCTGGAAAACTGACGGCGAGGGAACGCATTGACGCGCTGCTCGACGCCGGCAGCTTCGTCGAGCTCGGCATGTTCGCCGAGCACCAGTGCCGCGATTTCGGCATGGAAGGCAAGAAGTACCCCGGCGACGGCGTCATCACGGGCTACGGGACGATCGACGGGCGCAGCGTCTACGTCTACGCCGAGGATGCGACCGTGCTGGGCGGATCGACCGGCCGCGTGCATGGCACCAAGATCCACAACGTGCTGCGCCAGGCGCGCACGCACGGCGTGCCGGTGATCGGCCTGCACGACTCGGGCGGCGCGCGCATCCAGGAAGGCATGGATAACGTCTACGGCATGACGGGCGTGTTCCGCGAGAACGTGCTCGCCTCCGGCGCCGTGCCGCAGATCGTCGGCATCATGGGGACCTGCGCGGGCGGCGCTGCGTATTCCGCTGCGCTCGCCGACTTTGCCGTGCAGGTGGACAAGACCTCGCTCTTCGTCACCGGACCGGCGATGGTGGAGGAGGTGCACGGCGAGAAAATCAGCGCCGAAGCGCTCGGCGGCGCCCAAGTGCACGCGACCCGATCGGGTGTCACGCATCTCGTGGCGCGCGATGACCACCACTGCCTCGCGCTGATCCGCCAGCTTCTCGACTACCTGCCGCAGAGCCACCGCGAACTGCCCTCGAGGAAGCCGGGCGACGATGCAGCGGACCGGGCCGTGCCCGAGCTGCAGGACATCGTGCCGCCCGATGGCGGCGCCTACGACATGAAGGCGGTCGTCCGTGCCATCGCCGACAGCGACTTCCTGGAGATACAGGAAGACTTTGCGCGGAATCTCGTCATCGGATTCCTGAGGCTCGACGGCCGCGCCGTCGGTGTAGTTGCAAACAACCCGGCGGTGCAGGGCGGGCTCATCGATCTCGATGCGGCCGACAAGGCGGCGCGCTTCGTGCGCACGTGCGACGCCTTCAACATTCCCATCGTCACCCTGGTCGATTCGCCCGGGTTCCTGCCGGGCGTGGCGCAGGAGCATTTCGGTCTCATCCGCCACGGCGCCAAGATGCTGCACGCGTGGGTCGAGGCTCGAGTGCCGAAGATATCGGTCGTGCTGCGCAAGATGTATGGCGGCGCCATTCCAGCGATGGGCGTGCACGAGATCGGCTTCGACCAGGTGCTCGCCTGGCCCGCGGCCGAGATGCAGATGGTGCCGGCGGTGCCGGCGGTGAAGATCCTTTGCCGGCGCGAGCTCGAGCGAGCACCGGACCCCCAAGCGCTGCTCGAGCGCAAGGTGGCCGAGTACCGCGACCTGTATCTGACGCCCTATCACTCGGCCTCGCTCCTCGTCGTCGACGAGGTGATCCGGCCGCAGGACACGCGCAAGCGCCTTATTTCGGCGCTGCGCCTCCTCGAAGAGAAGCGCGGCCCGCGCCGCAAGCGTTCCAACCCGCCGCAATGACCGTCACCACCGACAGCGGCATCCCGGTCAAGGCCGTCTATGGGCCGGACGATTTCTCCGAGCGCGACTACGCCGCCAAGGTCGGCGCTCCGGGCGAGT
The DNA here is from genome assembly GCA_035632415.1 of Burkholderiales bacterium. Lineage (GTDB taxonomy): Bacteria > Pseudomonadota > Gammaproteobacteria > Burkholderiales > SG8-39 > SCGC-AG-212-J23. The sequence continues at coordinate 22,038 of DASQGW010000091.1, forward strand.
TCCCTTATACGCGCGGCGTCTACCCGACGATGTATCGCGGCCAGCTCTGGACCATGCGCCAGTACGCGGGCTTCGGCACCGCCGAGGAGACGAACCGCCGCTTCCGCTACCTGCTCGGCGAAGGCTCGACCGGCCTCTCGATCGCCTTCGACCTGCCGACGCAACTGGGCTTCGACTCCGACGCTCCCGCCTCCGAAGGCGCCGTCGGCAGGGTGGGCGTCGCCGTCGATTCGCTGGCGGACATGGAGACCATCTTCGCCGGCATCCCGCTCGATCGTGTCTCGACGTCGATGACGATCAACGCCACGGCACCGATCCTGCTCGCAATGTATGTCGCGGTCGGCGAGCGCCAGGGCGTGCCGGCAGCGAAGCTCTCGGGCACGACGCAGAACGACATCCTGAAGGAGTTCATCGCCCGCGGCACCTACATCTTCCCGCCGGAGCCGAGCCTCAAGCTCGCGCTCGACATCGTCGAGCATTGCCACACGAGTCTTCCGCGCTGGAACACGATGAACATCGCCGGCTACCACATCCGCGAGGCGGGCGCCGATGCCGTGCAGGAGCTCGCCTTCACGCTCGCCGATGCCATCGCCTACATCGAGGCGGCAATCGCGCGCGGTCTAGCGGTCGACGAGTTCGCGCCGCGGCTTTCGTACAGCCTCGGCTGCTTCCGCGACCTCTTCGAGGAGGTGGCGAAGTTCCGCGCCGCCCGGCGCCTGTTCGCCCGCATCATGAAGGAGCGCTTCCACGCTCAGGATCCGAAGAGCCTGCTCTTCCGTACCTTCAGCGGCTCGTGCGGCTCGACGCTCGTCGCGCAGCAGCCGATGAATAACGTCGTGCGCGTCGCGATGCACGCGCTGATGAGTGTGCTGGGCGGGCACCAGGCGATCCACACCGCCTGCTGGGACGAGGGCTTCGCCATCCCTTCGCAGGAGGCGGCGACGCTCGCGCTCAGGACGCAGCAGATCCTCGCCTACGAGTCGGGCGTGGCGAACACGGTCGATCCGCTCGCCGGCTCGTACTACGTCGAGTCGCTCACCGACGAGATCGAGCGGCGCGCCCAGGGCTACCTCGAGAAGATCGACGCCATGGGCGGCATGCTCCGCGCCATCGAGTCGGGCTACGTCGCGCGCGAGATCGACGCCTCGAGCATTCGCTACCAGGCGGCGGTCGATAGCGGCGAGAAAGTGATCGTCGGCTTGAACCGCTTCCAGTCGGAGGCGGCGGCGGAAGTGCCCGAGCTCTTCGAAGCCGACCCGAAGGTCGAGGGGCGCCAGAAGGCGAGCCTGGCCGAAGTAAAGCGCCGGCGCTCGCAGCCTGAAGTAGTGGCTTCCCTGAAAAACCTGGACGGCGCCATCGCTCGCGGCGACAACGTCATGCCGACGGTGCTCGCCGCGGTCAGGGCCTACGCCACCGTCGGCGAGATCTGCGGCGTGATGCGAAGCCGGTGGGGAGAATATCGATGAAGGTGCTGCTCGCAAAAGTTGGCCTGGACGGCCACGATCGCGGCATCAAGATCATCGCCCACCACCTCGTGCAGGCGGGAATGGAGGTGGTCTACCTCGGCCTGCGCATGACGCCCGAGCAGGTCGCTGCCGCCGCGCTCGAGGAGGACGCCGCCGTGGTCGGCCTGTCTCTCCTCGCCGGCGATCACATGGTGCTCGTACCTCGGGTGCTCGCCGCGCTGCAGCGCGCGCGCCTCGGCCACGTCATGGTGGTGGTCGGCGGCATCGTGCCCGCGCGCGACATCCCGCGCCTCGAGGCCATGGGCGTCCGCAAGGTCTTCCTCCCCGGCACGCCGCCGGGCGAGATCGTGCAGTTCATCCAGTCGAAGGCAAAAGAAGGAGCGCTCACATGATCATCGACGTCCACCGGCACCTGGTCCTCAAGGGCACCGTGCAGGGCTCCTACATCCAGGCGGCCTCGAAGAGCTTCAGCATGATGTACAACAAGGCGAACAAGACGCACATCACGCCGCGCCAGTACATCGACGACATCGTGCGCAAGGAGATCGACGCCAACGCCGACAACGTCATCGCCGAGATGGACGCGGCAGGCGTCGACGTATCGGTGACCTTCGCCGTCGACTACGGCCTGCTGCTCGGCGAAGCGCCGATCCACATCTTCGACCAGAACAAGCTCTACGCCGACATCGCGAAGCGCCATCCCGGCCGCATGATCCCGTTCATGGCGATCGACCCTCGACGCCAGGGCGGGCTCAAGCACTGCGAGCAGGCCTACCGCGAGTGGGGCATGAAAGGGTTCAAGCTGCACGCCGGCGTCGGCTACATGCCAGACGACCCGGTGTGCAACTGGGTCTACGAGAAAGCGACCGAGTGGCAGATTCCCATCATGTGCCACACCGGCGGCGCGCCATCGGCGCCGCTGCGCTGGGAGAACTCGCGGCCGGCGTACTTCGCGTCCGCGGCGGCGCGGTATCCCGATGCGACGTTCATCTTCGCGCACACCGGAGATGTCGGCTGGTGGCAGGAAGCGATGCAGGCCGCGGCCTGGCTGCCGAACGTGTATCTCGATCTGTCGCTCTGGCAGAAGCCGTATCGCAAGATGGGCCACAAGGCATTCATCGCGTGGCTGCGCCACCTCACCGACATGGTCGGCGCCGACAAGATCATGTTCGCGACCGACGCGCCGCATCCGAATTTCCATCTTCGCCTGCCGCAATGGGCGCAGGTGTTCAAGGAGCTGCCCAAGGAATTCTCCGAGGAGGAAAAGACGCTGATCCTCGGCGGCACGGCGATGAAGGTGCTCGCGCTGAAGGAAGTCAAGGTCGCGGCGCATGCCTGACATCCTCGACGTCATCGTCAGCCGCAAGAGCATCCGGCGCTACAAGCCCGATCCTGTCGCGGACGACCTGATCGACAAGGTGCTGGAGGCGGCGCGCTGGGCGCCGACCGGCGAGAACTACCAGCCGTGGCGCTTCATCGTGGTGCGCGACCAGGCGACGCGAAACAAGATCGCCGACCTCGCGCGCCTCGGCAGCGGCTCGCGCATGACGGCGTGGTATTGCATGGGCCATATGCAGGATCGCTTCTCGGGCATCGAAGACCCGGTGAAGCGCGAAAAGGTGCTGCGCTTCATGTATTCGGGCGAGGTGTCGGCGTTCGCGAAGGACGCCCCGGTGGTGATCGCGGTGATCGGCACGCTGATGGAAGGTTCGGTGGATGTGCCCTACGACCTCTCGGCGGCGATCGAGAACATCTGCCTCGAGGCGCATTCGCTGGGTCTCGGCGCCTGCTGGGTGCATGGCCCGGTCGCCTCCACGCGCGACGCAAAGAAATTCAAGGAGATCCTCGGTATCCCCACCGGGCTCGGCCAGTACAAGGTGATCGCCTACGTGTCGATCGGCTGGCCCGCCGAGCAGCGCAAGCATCCGCGGCCGAAGAAGGCGCTGGAAGAGCTCGTCTTCTGGGAACGGTTCGGCAACAAGGAGCGTCCGCGCCGTGGATGACAAGGACAAGTACTACAACCATCTGCTCTTCCGGATGGAGCAGCTCCTCTACCACGAGCTCTCCGACTGCGCGTCGTGGAAGACCGAGCTCATCGGCAGCGACTTCCTCAAGACCGAGGACATCCAGGGCAAGAACGAGCAGGAGATCATCGAAGCCTGCATCGCGAAGCTGAAGGGCGCGGGCCTCGTCAAGGACATCCAGTACAAGATCAGCGGCAAGGGGATCCTCCTCACCTTGCGCGTCGCCGGCTGCCCGCACATGCTGAAGGAGCAGCTCCTGCGCGAAAGCGGCATCAAGCCCTATAGCTGCCTCGCCACCAACATGATCCTCGACCAGCTGATCGAGAAGCTGGGCTATGCCACGACCTACGTCGCCGACCTGAAGGTCGACGAAGAGAAGGGCGAGTGCGTGATCCGCGCCGCGATCTACGCCACGCCGGAGAAGATCGGCGAAGT
>DASQGW010000092.1:0-41069 GCA_035632415.1 Burkholderiales bacterium
CGGCCGAGGTTCGTCTTGCACGACGGGCCGCCTTATGCGAGCGGCGACATCCACATCGGCACGGCGATGAACAAGATCCTGAAAGACATCATCGTCAAGTCGCGGACGCTCGCGGGCTTCGACGCGCCGTACGTGCCGGGCTGGGATTGCCACGGCATGCCGATCGAAGTGCAGATCGAGAAGAAGCACGGCAAGGACCTGCCGCCGCAGGAGACGCAGCGGCTGTGCCGAGCCTTCGCCACCGAGCAGATCGCAAGCCAGAAAAATGGCTTCCGGCGCCTCGGCGTGCTCGGCGACTGGGAGCATCCGTATCTCACGATGGATCCGGCCACCGAGGCGAACGAGATCCGCGTGCTCGCCAAGATCTTGGCGAACGGCTTCGTCTACCGCGGGCTCAAGCCCGTCAATTGGTGCTTCGACTGCGGCTCCGCGCTCGCCGAAGCCGAGGTCGAGTACGAGGACCGCAAGGACCCGGCGATCGATGTCGGCTTTGCGTTCACCGAGCCGGAAAAGCTTTCCAGGGCCTTCGGCGTGAGAGTCGAGAGGCCGGGCTTCGCGGTGATCTGGACCACGACGCCCTGGACGCTGCCGGGCAACCAAGCGCTGAATGTCCATCCCGAGCTCGTCTACAACCTCGTCGACACGCCGAAGGGGCTGCTCATCCTCGCGGCCGAGCTGCAGGAGGCCTGCCTCTCGCGCTACAAGCTCTCCGGCAGGACGCTCGCGTCCTGCAAGGGAAGGGCGCTCGAGAACATTCGCTTCCAACATCCGTTCTACGAGCGCCGCGCGCCGATCTACCTCGGCGAGTACGTGACGCTCGATACCGGCACCGGCATCGTCCACTCGGCGCCCGCCTATGGCGTCGAGGACTTCGACTCCTGCCGGCGCTACGGCATGAAGGATGGGGGAATCCTCACGCCCGTGATGGCGGACGGCAAGTTCGCCCCGTCGCTGCCGCTCTTCGGCGGGCTCTCGATCTGGGACGCGAACGGGAAGATCATCGCCGAGCTGGAGCGGCGCGGCGCGCTCCTGCACCGGGAGAGCTACGTCCATAGCTACATGCATTGCTGGCGGCACAAGACGCCGGTGATCCTGCGAGCGACCACGCAGTGGTTCGCATCGATGGACAAGCCGGTGAATGGCGAAAGCCTGAGAAGCACCGCCCTGCGCGGCATCGAGGCGACACAGTTCTTTCCCGCCTGGGGCAAGGCGCGGCTGCACGGCATGATCGCCAACCGGCCGGACTGGACGCTGTCGCGCCAGCGGCAGTGGGGTGTGCCGATGCCGTTCTTCCTGCATCGCGAGACCGGGGCGCTGCATCCTCGCACCCAGGAATTGCTGGAAGCGGTGGCGAAGCGGGTCGAGAAGGGCGGCATCGAGGCGTGGCAGTCGGTCACGGCGGAGGAGCTTGGAGTGGATGCCGGCCAGTACGAGAAGAGCCGCGACACGCTCGACGTCTGGTTCGACTCCGGCTCGACGCACTTCACCGTGCTGCGCGGCTCGCATCGCGAGGAGTCCGCGTTTCCGGCCGACCTCTACCTCGAGGGCTCCGACCAGCACCGCGGCTGGTTCCATTCCTCGCTCCTCGTCTCCTGCATGCTCGACCGCGTGGCGCCGTACAAGGCGCTCCTCACGCACGGCTTCACCGTGGACGGCAGCGGCCGCAAGATGTCGAAGTCGCTCGGCAATATCGTGGCGCCGGAGAAGGTGTCGAATACCCTCGGCGCGGAAATTTTGCGGCTGTGGGCCGCGTCCACCGACTACTCGGGCGAGCTCTCCATCTCCGACGAGATCCTGAAGCGCGTGGTCGAGAGCTACCGGCGCGTGCGCAACACGCTGCGCTTCCTCCTCGCCAACACCTCGGACTTCGACGCAGCGAAGCACGCGGTGGCCGTGGCGGAGATGGTCGAGATCGACCGCTATGCGCTCGCCATGACCGCCGAAATGCAGAAGGCGGTGAAGGCGGACTACGAGAGCTACCAGTTCCACCTCGTGTCGCAGCGGCTGCAGTCGTTCTGCTCCGAGGATCTCGGCGCGTTCTATCTCGATATCCTCAAGGACCGGCTCTACACCTGCAAAGCCGACTCCGCGGCGCGTCGCTCGGCGCAGACGGCGCTGTGGCACATCACGCACAGCCTGGTGCGGCTCATGGCGCCGATCCTGTCCTTCACCGCCGAGGAGCTGTGGCAGGCGTTCACGGCAAGCAAGGACGACAGCGTCTTCTTCCACACCTGGCACGAGCTGCCGCAGCCTACAGACGCGACGGCGCTGTTGTCCCGGTGGACGCGGCTGCGCGAGCTGCGCAACCCGGTGCGCAAGGACATCGAAGCGCTGCGTGCGGCGGGCAAGGTGGGCGCGTCGCTCCAGGCGGAAGTCGAGTTCCATGCCGAGGGCGAGGACTTCGAATTGCTGCGCAGCCTCGGCGAGGACCTCAAGTTCGTCATGCTGACCTCGGCCGCCCGCGTGCATCGAGGCCCGCTCGCCGTCGAGGTGAAGCCGAGCGGGCACCGCAAGTGCGAGCGCTGCTGGCATTACCGCGCCGACGTCAACGACGAAGCGCTCTGCGGCCGCTGCCAGACCAACCTGAACGGCCCGGGCGAGCGCCGCACGCATGCTTAGTGCGCGTCAAGGCGCGTGGCGCTGGTTCGCGCTGGCGCTCGTCGTCGTGGCCGCCGACCAGGTGACGAAGGCGATCGTGCTGGCGCACTTTCTCCTCGGCGAGCGCGTCGAGGTGACCGGCTTCTTCAACATGGTGCTGGTCTACAACAAGGGCGCCGCGTTCAGCTTCCTGTCCGACGCCGGCGGCTGGCAGACGCCCGCGCTCGTCGTGTTCGCGCTCGTCGCGATCGGCCTCGTCGGTACGTTCATCGTGCGTTCGCCCGGGCGCCCCATGCTCAACACCGCGCTTGGCCTGATCCTGGGTGGCGCGCTCGGCAACCTGATCGACCGCCTGCGCTACGGCCAGGTGGTCGACTTCCTCGACTTTCACGCCGCGGGCTGGCACTGGCCGGCGTTCAACGTCGCCGACTCGGCGATCACCGTCGGTGCGGCGCTCCTCATCCTCGAAGGCTTCGTGCACCGTGAAGGGCGAGCTCGCTCTTCTTCTTAAGGCGTTGGCCTTTGCCGCCCACAAGCACCGCGACCAGCGGCGCAAGGATGCCGAGGCCTCGCCCTACATCAACCATCCGATCGCGCTCGCCGACGTGCTGGTGAACGAGGGCGGCGTCACCGACAGCGAAGTGCTGTGCGCGGCGCTGCTGCACGACACGGTCGAGGACACGGCCACGACGCACGAGGAGCTGGTCGACGCGTTCGGCTCGCGCATCGCGCGCATCGTCGCCGAGGTGACCGACGACAAGCGCCTGCCGAAGGCGGAAAGGAAGCGCCTGCAGATCGAGCACGCGCCGCACATCTCGCGCGAAGCGAAGCTCGTCAAGCTCGCCGACAAGCTCTGCAACCTGCGCGACGTCGCCGAGCGTCCGCCGGCAAAGTGGGACCTCGCGCGCCGCCAGGAATACTTCGACTGGGCGCGGCAGGTGGTCGATGGCCTGCGCGGCGTACATCCACGGCTCGAGGCAGCGTTCGACGCAGCCTACGCAAGACGGCCGTGAGAAAATCGCCCTGATGGAAATCCTGCTCGCCAATCCGCGCGGCTTTTGTGCGGGCGTGGAGCGTGCCATCGAGATCGTCGAGCGCGCGCTCGAGCTGCACGGCGCGCCGATCTACGTGCGCCACGAGATCGTGCACAACAAGTTCGTCGTCGAGCGCCTGCGTGCCAAGGGCGCGGTGTTCGTCGAGGAGCTGGACGAGGTCCCCGCCGGCGGCACGGTGATCTTCAGCGCGCACGGCGTCGCCAAGGCGGTGCAGGCGGAGGCCGACCGCCGCGGGCTCAAGGTGTTCGACGCGACCTGCCCGCTCGTCTCCAAGGTGCACATCGAGGTGATGAAGATGCTGCGCGAGGGCTACGAGATCGTGATGATCGGCCACCACGGGCACCCCGAGGCCGAGGGCACGATGGGCCAGTCTGCCATGGGCATGCATCTCGTCGAGACGCTGGAGGACGTGGCGCAGCTCCGGGTCGGCTCTGGGCACAAGCTTGCCTATGTCACGCAGACCACGCTCTCGGTGGACGATGCGAAATCGATGGTGGCGGCGCTGAAGCGCCGCTTTCCCAAGATCCGCGGCCCGAAGAAGGACGACATCTGCTACGCCACGCAGAACCGGCAGGATGCGGTCAAGTTCATGGCGCCGCAGTGCGACGTCGTGATCGTCGTCGGCTCGCCCAACAGCTCGAATTCCAACCGCCTGCGCGAGGTCGCCGAGCACATCGGCGCGAAGGCCTACATGGTGGACCGGGCAGCCGATCTGCGTCCGGAGTGGATCGCCGGCACGACGCGCGTCGGCGTCACCGCCGGGGCGTCCGCGCCCGAAGTGCTGGTCAACGAGGTCATCGCGCGGCTCAAGAGCCTGGGCGCAACGAGTGTGCGCCCGCTTGCCGGGATAGAAGAGACGGTGGTGTTCTCGCTGCCGCGAGAGCTGAAGGCCTAGGCCCTACCTGCACATCTGGGCCGCGACGGCCTCGGCGCGCGCCCTTTCCTGGGCAATCTGCGCCTCGTCCAGGTAATAGCGCTCGCCCTGTGCATCGACCCGCGTGATGCGGCCGCCGATGTTGTATTGGGCCACCTGCTCGCGCGCGCGAGCGCACTCATCCTGGCGGCGTTTCTCCTCGGCGGCCTTTGCGCTCGCCTTCTGCTCCGCCTCCTCGCGTTCCTTCTGACGCTTCTGGAAGGCTTCCTCCGGCGTGAGCGGCTTCGCCGGCGGCTTGCCGCCGGCCTTTTCCCCCGGCTTCGCCTCGGGCTCGTCCTCGGTCGCCGGCGCTCTGCGGATCAGGGTCTTGGAGCTCGTTCCCGGCGGACAGGGCGACTGCGAGTACGTCGGCTTGCCGTCGGCCCCGACACACTTGTAGACCTGGGCCGAGGCGAGCGGCGCCCACAGCAGCGCGGCGCAGGCGAGTAAGCCAAGCTTGTGCATGCGTTCCATATTAGCGACTCCCTTCCTTTGCTTCCAAGCCTTCGAGCAGCTGCCAGACTTCCTCGCGGCCGACGAACAGCGCCGCGCGCATGGACCGTCCCGTCGGCCGTGCGCCGCGCTCGATCAGCAGCTTGACGGTTTCGATCGGGCTGCCGAGGATCGCCGCGTCGAGCGGGCTGCCGTCGTCGTCGCGAAAGGCGTTCACGTCCGCGCCGCGGGCGAGCGCAGCATCCACCCGGGCGCGGTCGTCGTAGCGCGCGGCGATGATGAGGTTATGCGTCTCGTCGTCCTCGCGATAGAGCGCGGCAGGCGAGAAATCGAGCGGCGGCGGCGGCTTTCCCTGCGCGAGCCCGATCGCGAGCTTGCGCGCTCCGATGAAGCGATGCGGCGGCAGGTAGAGATTGAACTCGGGAGCGCCCGTGCCCGTTCCCCGCAGCGCGTGTCCCGCGGCGTCGAATCCCGTCCCGCGGCAGGAGTCGGTAAAGACCATGTCGTTGCGCGCGCGCGCGGTGGGCGGGTGAAACTGGAGTTTGCAGCCCGAGCGTGGACTCCAGCCGCCGACCACCAGATACTCGTCCCTGTAGGAGCGCAGGCGGCGCTTCTCAAGGGCGGGCTGGTCGACGAGCAGGAGCCGCGCCCAGACGAGCGACGCCGACGAGCCGTACGCGGCATGCACCGATTCGTGGAAGCCGGCGCTGTGGGCATCGACGAGCGCTGCCGGCGTGCCGCCTGTGAGCGCGCGACGGTCGGACGGCGTGCGCCGATAGACGTACACCGGCCGTCCGACATACTCGACGCTTTCCAGGTCGCCGGGCTGCATCCGGGTCAGATCGACGTCGATGGCGCGCCCGGCTTGCTCGAGCTGCTCGGCGATCAGTCCCGCGGGATAGTTGTCGGCGCGTGCGCCGATCGCGCCGAACACAAGGGCGAGGGCAGCGAGGCGAAGCACGATCTTCATCGGCCTGCGCCGCGCAGGGCCCGGCGAACCTCGCCGAACGTCTTGAGGGTGCGGGCGTCCTCGAGGCGCGGCTTGAAGACCGGCGAGCGGCCCTTCTCGCGCTGCCAGGACCCGGCCCAGCAAGTGTGCCAGCGCGCGAGCGGCTCGTCGTCGGGCACCACTTGGCTCAGCCGCGTCGCGTCCCATGTGCCCTTGACGTTGTCCCTGTCGTCCTGGAGGACATAGTCGATCTTCGGTCCGGTGCGCGGCGACAGGCTGACGACTGTGCGCGCGCCTTCACGGGATTTCATGACGCCCTGCATGAAATGCAGCTCCGGGATGGGCTTGTCGACCACGGCGGAAGCCCCCGCATGGACGGCTTGCGGACCGTCCGGGAAGGCGCTCGAGAGGTAGAACAGCACGAGCTCGGCATAAAGCCCCAACCGCTCGATCGCGTCGGGCTGGCAGGGCGAAGCACCCGCCGGGAAGTAGAAAAGTCCTGCGCCGGCAATGCTGACCGCGCGAATTCGGACCATGTCGCTCTTGCGATCGATCACGGCGGCCGAGAATTCGTCGCCTGCCCGCTCGTAAACGTAGTAGCGGTCGGTGCCGATGTCGAAGGAGAGCCGGCCGTACGCGGACCACGCGCCGTGCGCCGCGGCGTCGGCTCGCAGGCCGCCCTGGTCCTGGGCGTGGGTTGCAGCGCTCGCCACGATGAGCGCGCCACCAAGCAGTAGCCTCAGCATAGGCCGGGGAAAAAGCGATAGCGCGTCGTCTGCATGTACTGCGCGTAGCCGTTGGGGATAAGCAGCAAGTGACGCTCCTCGGTCAGCGCGCGTGCAACGTAGAGGCCACTCCACGCAGCGACGCAGGCGAGGACCCAGACGCCCGTGCCGAAGGACTGCGTGAAGCCGGCGGTGAGGGCAGGCAGTGCCCCGATCCACCATGCGAGATTCTTCGCCGCATACGCCGGATGGCGAACCCAGGCGTAGGGGCCGGAGGCGACGATGCCGCGGTTCGTCAGGTTGCTCGCGCGCACCCCGAGGGCGAGCGATGCCCATGCATAGACGCTCATCGCGGCGAGGATCAGGCAGTTGAGCGCGACATGCACCGCGGGATCGGCGAACCTGGGGAAGTCGCTCGGTTGCCAGGGGAAGAAGGCCGAGAAGGCGCCATTGAACGGCGGATAGCAGGCGAGGCAGACGACCCAGCCGGCGACGGTGGGGTCGACACTGCGGATCTCGTTGCGCAGCGCCGGCAATTCGACGATATAGCCGACCGCGAAAAGAAAAACATCGATCGCGAGCAGCAGCCTGAAGGCAAGCAGATACAGGTGGGCGTTGAACTGGGCGAGGAAGCCGCCGGCGGAAGCCGGCGCGGCGAGCCCGCGCCAATGTCCGGACACTTCGGCCGCCGTACCGAGCAGCCAGTTCACCATCAGCGGCACGAAGAAGAACTTGAGCAGCAACGCGAGGAAGGCCTGCTGCTCTTCGCGGCGGAAAGCAGGGCGCTCGGCGTCGAAGAACTGGCCGACGAGCCAGCCGATTGCCACGCGCGCCTTGCTGGTGACGCCGGGCAGCGCGCTGTAATAAGGCAGCAGCAGCACCGCGTAGCCGATCGCGAGCCAGTCGAGCACATCGGGCGTACGGATGAGGCGCTCCTCGCCGGCCAGCTTGATCGTCAGCGTCGCGTCGAGGGCGCCCCGGTGGTAGGCGCTCGCCACGGTGTAGAACCACACGCCAAGCGCGATAAACGCCACGCTGGCGCCGTAGTTCGCGAGCACGTCGAGGCCACGGGGACGTGCGGCGGGTTGGCTAAGAGCCGTAGAGGATTTCAACGACTTTCTGACTCTTCACGGGTCGGCCATCCTTGAAGGCGGGCGAAAACCGCGTCGTCGTGAACGCTGCTCGCGCCATTTCGGCAAACCCGCCCGCCGGCGGCGCCTCGAGCGTGGCCACCGAGTCGACGCCGCCGGAATCGTTGATGAGCAGAAGCAGGATCACCTTGACCGCCCGGCCGGGCTCCGGCCCGATGCGTGGATTGTTGAGGGGAACTTCCTCCAGCGGCTCGGCCCTGCGGTCGAGCTCACGCGCGTTGTAGTACTCGTTCAGCAGGGCGAGATCGATTTCCACCCGTGCGTTGCGCCCGTCAGGCAGGTTGCCGGGGCGCGCCGCGCGCGCTTTGAGATAGCTCTTGAGGAGCGTCGTGTCGATCAGGGCGCGCGCGGTCGAACCGCCTTGGGCACCCGCGCCGTTGCCCTCGACCTGCTTGCGGTTCATGGCGAGGAGGTGGCGCACGCCGTGCGCATCGCCGCCCGCCTCGGGCGGCGCGCCGACGATCCGCGCCTCGAGCCGAGCCGGCAGTCCGCCCGCATAGCGCGCCGACACCGGCTTCACGTTGGCGAAGAGCGCGGCGTGCAGGCACAGGGAGAGCAGGATTGCTCCGGCCAGCCGGCGCCGCTGCGCGTTCTGCGCTCGCATGGTTTACCAGCAGTCGCTGACCGTGCCGGTCCCGGTCACGCCACGCACGCCGGTATTCGTGAGCGTGAGGTTGCCGCACTTCGTGTCGTTCACCTGCCCGCCCTGTGCCGTGGCGGTGAGCGTGAAGCTGCTCGCGGTGGGCGTCGCGAGCGTCACGACATAGGGGCTGTTGGCGGAGTTGTTGGGATCGGAATAGACGGCCGTGCCCGACCCGACCATCAGCTTGGCGAAGCCGCTCGCGGTGCTGGCAGTGCCCACCACCAGGTTGCCGCCCGACACGTCGACGAAATAGCTGTTGTTGTCGCTGTAGAAGCGCTCCAGCAGCTGCGCGGCTTGCACGAGGCGCGCCTTTCCCTGTGCGCGGTTGCTCTTGTACACCTGGTTCCTGTAGCTCGGGTAAGCCACGGCGGCGATGATGCCGACAATCGCCACCGTGATCAGGAGCTCGATCAGGGTGAAGCCGCGCGCGCCGCGTAGTAGTTTCTTGGATGTATTCACCGGGCCTCCGATCAGTCCTGGATCAACTCGCGCCAGGAGATGCGTGCCGCCCCGCTCGAGCCGGCGCGCTCGCGCAGTGTAATCACCTGGCCGGACGATGTGCTGATCACCTTGATCTCGCAGCCGGAGCCGCAAGGGGTGACCGAGATGCCGCCGCCGCTCGAGCTGGAGCTGCTGGAACTGGAGCTGCTGGAGCTCGAGCTGCTGCTCGAGCTGGAGCTCGAGCTGGAGCTGCTGCTGGAGCTGGAGCTGCTGGAGCTGCTGGAGCTCGAGCTGCTGCCGGCCACGACGCTCACGCCCTGGATCACGGTCGGGACGGTCGGAATTCCCGATGCCGGGTTGCGCGAGGCGCTCACCGCGATGTTGCTGCCGCCGACGGAGATCAGGTCGCTCGCGTTCAGCTGGCTATCGCCGTTGACGTCGATCGGCGAGGTCGTCAGGCGGCTGCCGCTCAGCGGATCGAGATCGAAGATGAATCCCGATCCGCCCAGCTCGCAGGAGAGGTTCGAGGGGATGACGGTCGCGAAGACGAGCTTGCCCGTCGAGAGGAACGGATGGTCCTTGACCCGCTCGCCCGTCCCGGTGTTGGCCCACGATGGCGCGAGCTGGTCGCCGCTGTTCGCGAAGTCAAGGTACCAGCCGAGCTCCGGGGTGACCGTCGCCGTGGCCGGCGAGCCCGAGGCGGGCCCGGGCGAAGTCGCCATGATGTTGGGATCGACCACGCTGTCGGTGCGGTTCGCGCTGTTGTAGTTCGGCGTGTGCTGCGTCGTCACGCGGAACAGGTTGGTCGTGCCGGGCACGCTGATCGAACAGGTCTTTGAGGGATCGACGTAGACCAGCCCGGCTCCGAGCGTGGCCGAGCACAGGATGGACTGCGGCATCAGGACGCTGCGTCCGCTGACCGGTGACCCAGTGGTCGTCTTGGTCTGTTTGTCCCAGATGCCGTAGAACGACTGCAGCCGGAAGGGCGCGGTGGAGGAATTTGCGTCGTCTCCGGGCTCGATGTACTTGCCGGTGCCGAAGAGGACCATCTGGCCGCCGTTCGGATGCACCGTGACTTCCGGCGAGTCCTGGATCGGCTGCGGGTAGCCGCTCGGGTCCTTGGCGGTGTAGAGCGGCGCGCCGTTCGGATAGCCCGCCGCGGCCGGGAAGGCGATCTTCCATTGCGTCGGGTCGCTGTTGGTCACGTCGAACTTCCACATGTTGCCCTGCAGGTCGCCGGCATAGATGTAGTCGACGACATCGTCGCCGTCGTAGTCGATCGCGAGCGCCGAGGAGAGGCCCGCCGCGATGGCGGGCGATGCCGACGGCCCGATTCCCGTGTCGATCTTGATGTAGCCCGTTCCGGAGAGCCAGGTGCCGGCCGTGCCGCCCTCGAGGAAGATGATGAAGAGCGATTCATGGCCGTCCGAGCTCGCCTTGCAGCCGGCCGGCGTCTGCACGTAGGTCGAAGTGCGCCCCGTGCACGCGGTCTCGCCCGCGGCAGCCACGGAATTGTTGTAGCCGTTCCCGACGATCGCCGCCCACTTGCCGTTCGCCATCTTGGCGATCACCGGCGTGCTGAACGTGAAGCCGAGGTCGGGGTCGTCGTTGTTGGTGAACTCCCAGAGCACGGTGCCGCCTGCGTTCGCCTCGCTGAAGCTCGTGGGGTCCGTGACGTTGAGGGCGTAGAGCCCCTTGCCGCCCGCGTTGAGGCCGCCGACGAGGACCGTGTTCCAGGAGCGCGCCGTCGCGACGCCGCCGGTCGAGGGATCGAAGAAAGCGTCCGCCACCGTCGGGTTGCCGTCGACGAAATACTGGTGCGCGCCGGTGTTGTTGTAGGTCTGCCCCGTGAGCTTCGAGAGGTTGCGGTAGACCGTGCCGGGGACGTAGGCCATCAGCTCCTTGCCGGAATTCGTCTGGCCGACCGTCGCGTCGAAGGCATGCAGCATGCCGTCGTTGCCGCCGACGTAGACGACCGGGCTGCGGCTGAGATGCGCGTTGCGGAACGCGATGTAGGCCGAATCGAAGAAGAACTTCGTCGGCGCGCCCACGTAGCTCGGCGTCGAATTCACGAGGTCGCCGAGCTTCGTGTTGGGACGCCGGCGGAAGAGAGACGAGGTGGCGCCCTCGTAGGTCGCGTCGCCGCGCAGATAGTTGAGCCGCAGCTGGCCTTTGAGCGTGCAGCCCGCCGGCGTCGTGGGCGTCGTGCACACCGTGCCGATCGCCGCGCCGTCGGACACGCCGGAGGCATCGGTGTTGAGCCAGCCGCGCTGCGTCACGTCGACTACCCCGTTGCAGCCCGCCGCGCCGAGTGCGCAATAACGGAACGGCATGCCGTCGTCGCTGCCGGAGGTGCGGCTCTGGTTGTACGTGATGATGACTCGCGAGTTGGCGCTCGGCAGCAGGGTCGAGGCATCCCAGAGCGGCGAGGTCTGGTTGACGTTGCCGGCGGTGTCGATGGCGAGCGCGAGCAGTTGGCCGCTCCAGTCGTTGCTGTTGAACTTCGCCTGGTAGACCGTGGCCCCGGCTTGCAGCCGCGTGGTGTTGGTGGCCACCGATGAGGCCGAGGACGTGGTGAGGATCTGGATGAAGGCGCGGTCGAGGGCCGCTTCCAGGGCGAGCGGGTTGGTGACGAAGTAGTAGTTGTCGGGCACGCCGTCGGATCCCACGGCGCCGGAGGAGTTGACGATGTCGTATTCGCTCGCCTGGTCGGGAGTGTTGCTGCCGTTCAGGTCGTTGAAGCCGCCCCACTTCGCCGCGTAGAAAAGCGGGTCCGCCAGGACGCTGGCCGAGGCGGCGCCCAGCGTGAAGATCCACGACCTCGCGGGATCGTTGACCTGGCAGTTGCTGCAGCCGAGCACGCCGGTCGAATCGAGGGGCACCGTGCCGATGTTCCGGTTCGGGTCGCCCACCGGCGGCTGCGTGGTCGAGCTTTTGTAGTTGAGGCCGAGAATGCCGGCGAAGAAGTGCATGCCGTCCTGCGTCGTCCCGCTGATGATGAAGCCCCAGCCCTGCGGGTTGACGGTGGACTGCGCGATGATGTCCTGCGTGATCGTGATCGTCCCGTTCGGGATGGAGGTCGCGCCGTTCACGAGTGGGCAGGTCGTGGCCGCCGTCTTGATGCAATAGCTCAGGCGGCCCCAGATGTCCTGGTCGTAGTCGCCGCCTTGACCGGAATCCTCGTAATTGATGTAGAAGGTTCCAGTGCCGGCCTGCAGGTCCTGCGCCACGATCTTGAAGTCGACGATCGTGCCGCTGCCGAAGCGCCCGGAACCCAGGTCGAGCCGGTACGTCGGCTGGATCACTACCTTCTGGCAAGTGGGATCGGCGATGCAGGCCTGCGTCTGGGCGAGGCTTGCCTGCGGGACCGGGATCACCATCTTGGGCGTGTTGGTCGCGAGCTGCACGCCGTAGGTGGTGACCTTGAGCGAGCGATTGTCCGAAGTCGGCGGCGCGACGCCGGTCGAGCCGCCGGCGAATGTCGGGCGGATGCGGTTCATGTGCGCGTACCAGGCCGCGCCGACCATGCGGTAGCTGCCGTTGGCGGCGGGTGCCTCCGGGCACATGCCGTTGATCTGGCTGAGGTCGGTTACCGTCTTCGGCACGCAGGTATCCGCGGTGCCCGCAGCCGCGCCCGGCGCGTTGCCGATGAAGAACTGGCGCCCGGTGATGCCCTCGGTGTCGCCGACGGCCTTGGTGAGCTGGTCCATCGTCTGGTTGAACGGCGAGGGCGGGGCGCCGACGACGATGTC
Organism: Burkholderiales bacterium; assembly: GCA_035632415.1. GTDB lineage: Bacteria > Pseudomonadota > Gammaproteobacteria > Burkholderiales > SG8-39 > SCGC-AG-212-J23. The sequence continues at coordinate 12,681 of DASQGW010000092.1, forward strand.
CGTGAACTTGGTCATCTGGTCCGGGTTGAGGTCGTCGTAGGCCGAAACCGCCGGGTTGAACATCATGACGTTCATCGGCGAGCAGTAGTTCGCCAGCGCGATGGGGTCGGTCCAGGTGGTGATCGAGGTGAGTCCGAGGGTCGCGTCCTTCGACGTGCCGTTGGGCGATGCGGGGCTGCCGGGGTAGATGAAGCGCGAATCGGGCGTCTTGCCCGCCAAGTAGCGCAGCGCTTCCAGGTACATCTCCGACATCGGGTTACCCCAGTTGCTGCAGTTGCCTTCCCCGAGCTGCGCCGTGCCTGGAGTGGTACCGCTCGGCACGATCTCGATGTTCTGCCAGGGGCAGCCGTCGCCGCCCGACGAGGTGGCGTCGTTGTAGTAGCCGACGGAATGGTTGTAGCCGTAGAGCCGGAACTTGTTCATGTTGCCCACGACGCCGTTGACCGCGGTGTAGGTGCCGTCGGTGGTGTAGTTCACCTCGTTCTGGAAGCTGACGATGTTCTTGCGCAGCACGCCGCCGCTGACGTTGTGGTCGTAGGAGCCGGTCAGCAGGCCGAAGCGGATGAGGTCGCCGTCGCCGTAGGTCTGCAGCAGGCCGATCGGCTTGAAGTTGCCGTTGGGATACTGCTTGCACTTCTCTTCGCCGTTGAGGTTGTCCCCGGACTGCACCCCGACGCACGCGGCGATGCGCGCGAAATAGTCCGGCGACGTGCCGGTGCAGAGGCCCGTGAGCGAGCAGCTGTTGCTCGGGTTCTCGGCGCTCGCCATGACCTGCGATTGCGCGGCGCGGTTGCCGTTGCTGTTCGCGTAGCCCGTATTGCCGCTGTTGGTGCTCGACTTCTCTTCGTAGAAGCGGCATTGCCAGCGTTCGTTGGCGGACCACAAGGCATAGTTGCCCTGCACCACCCGGATGCGCGGCATGTCGGTCGAGATGTTGACGTTCTGGGAGTAGGTCGTGCTCGAAGTCGTGGTATTGCAGAGGCTGATGCCCGTGCGGCTCAGATTGGTCACCGTCCAGGTCGAATCGGGCGTGCCGCTTCCCGTCTGGTCGCCGTTCACGACCTGCATGGTGAAGGTCGTCGCCGTCGCGGGCTGGCTCGGCGGCGCGGCCCCGTTGACTGTCAGCACGGTACCCGTCATGGAGGCCGCGCCGTTGAAAACCTTCACCTGGTCGCCGACCTCTACCGCGATCGCGGTGCCGGTCTTCACGGTGACGCTGCCGCCGCTTCCCGGAATCGCGCTCCCGCCGCTCGCGGCCGCCACCGAAGGCTGCGTGGTGCTCGGGTTGAAAGGCGTCAGCTGGTTGATTGGCACCGCGACGCCGCGGGAATCCGTGCCGTTGTAGTACTTCGACCAGGAGTGTGCGTCGTTGGGCAGATAGGTGCGCTGCAGCAGCGTGCCGCCCACCGTTTGCGCCACACCCGAGGCGACCGCGCTGTCCACTATGCGGTGGCCGCCGTAGAGCACGAGGCGCATCACGTCGATACGCGACATCGCCGCCCAGTTGAGGAAATTGCCGCTCCAGGTATTGCTCGCCTTGCCGCCGGCCGGCGCCGTAGCGGTTCCCGTATTGCAGAGCTTTGCCGTCGTGTTGACCGCGGCGCTGCCAGGCTGGGTACGGTCCTTGGCCGTCCAGTTCACCGGATAGAAATACTTGTTGGCGGTGTCGTAGGCATAGCACTTGTAGCTGTCGAAATAGCCGGCGTAATCGATGCCGTGGTTGTATGTGGTTTCCACCTGCCCGTCGCCGTCGAGGTCGCTGTAATCGTTGTACGCCTTGCTGTAGAGCGTGTGGTCCTTGGAAACGGTCAGCATCACGCTCGGCGGAACCGAGGAGCTGAGGTACAGCGGCGCATTGCCGATATTGAGAGTGGGTGTCGGCGCGGCTCCAGCGAGCGGCGACAACGCGATCGCCGCGGCGAGCGCGAACGAGCGTTGAGTCTCGGTCCAGGATTTCATGAGTTGTTCTCCCTGTTTTCCGTGCTCAAGTCGGAAGCGCGATGATGAAGACTTCTTGCAGGGTGACCTGCGTTTGCGCGCCTTGCCCCCAGCCGCGCGCGGTGATGCGGACGTAGTAGTAGTCGACCGTGCCGCTCGCGCCGCTTACGCGGTCCTTGTTCCTGCCATCGGCGAACTGCATGAGCTCCATGAAGTAGCGCGGCTGGCTGGAGACCCCCGTGAGGGAGCTCGCGCCCGTGAACTGTCCATAGGCAGCGGTCGTGCTGCTGCCGCTGCTCCAGCTCACCGTGGACGTGTTGTAGAGCTGCGTGGTCTCGCTGCCGATGATGCAGAGTCCCGTGGTGGTCCCGCCGGTCGTCTGGCAGCCCGACGGCGTAGTGACGTTGCCGATGAGGTCCACCGGAAACGCCGTAACCGTAATCGCGCGCAAAGGGCTGACACCCGTGCCCTTGAGGTCGGCTTCCGCGTCTCGCAGGGCCGCCTCGGCCGCCTGCAGGGCCACGTTGTAGTCGCGGCTGTTGCCGGCCATCCTCTCCTCGAGCGTCGTCCCGGTCATCGTCGCGAGGCCGAGGAGCGTGAGAATGATCAGGAACATGAGCGCCACGACGAGCGCGGCGCCTTGCTCGCGAGAACGGGCACTTGCGCCCATGCAATCCATGCGGGGCGAGCTCATTGCGTACGGTTGCGTAGATTGATCACGCTCGTGTAGAGGCGCCGCGAGCGGCTGTCGGTCCCGGCGGCGCAAGCGCCGGCGGTCCAGCCGCCCGGGCAGGGCCTGACGTTGGTGCCGCTCATGGCGTAGACCCTGCTGTCCACCGCCGAGCTGACCTGGTCCGTCGTGCGCATGAGCAGCGCGACGCGCACGCTCAGCACGTTGTCCCAGTTGCTGACGCTGCCCGCCGGAACCCAGCGGTCGACGGACCCGTCCGGGTTGGGTGTGAACGGCGCCGCGCCGATGTCCTCGCCGTAGACGATCTGGAAGTTCTCGACGCTCGGAATGAGCGGGTAGCAGCTTCCGGCCGGAGGATCGGTGCAAGCCGCCGGCGGCACCGCTGTGTTGCAGTACAGCGTGGGCTCGTTGTTGTTTGCCGGGTCGTTCTTGATGAGGAACGTGTTCACGACCATGTTGCCGTAGTCGATGCGGTTGCCGATGCAGTCCTGTACCGTGCCATCGGCGCTGGCGCCGGTGCCGCTTCCCTGGAAGCGGACCGTGATCTGGTCCGGGATGCCGCTCACCGGACTCGCGCTCATGCCGCCGTCGGTGCCCGTGATGCCCGGCGTGGTGGCGACGGGGTAGGCCTGCTGGCGGGGAATCCGGGGATCGCTTCTGTACGACGCGGAGCGAATTTCCCGCGTCAGGAGGGCGAGCGCGTAGCGGGCGTTCTCCTGCACGCGCGACAGATTGTCGGTGGAGCGGAACACGGTGCTCGTGTTGAGGAAGATCTGCGAGACGACGACCGAGAGGATCAACCCGATCGTGAGCGCGATCATCAGCTCGATGAGGGAGAAACCGCGGTGTCGGTTCATGGCGTGTTCAGGGCTGGAAGGAGGTGACCCAGAGCTTGAGCGGGATCGCCGGGTTGTTGCGGTCCTCCAGCCACCAGATCTTGATGACATAGGGGCCGCCCGCGACGTTGTCGCAAGCCGGCGCGGCCGGAGTGCCGTCGTTCGGTGTCGAATCAACGCACACGACGCCCCAGGGCCCCGCGCCGCCCGCGCTGCACGAGGTGCTCTGAGGCAATTGCGCGCAAATCTGCTGGTTCCACTCGTAGAGGTCCTCGAGCGCGAGCTGCGTGGAGGTGCAGCCGGTCGTATTGAGGCAGTTCGCGGTGGTCTGCCCGGCGCTCGCCGTGGCCGAGTAATTCGGGTAGTTGTAGTCGCCGGCCAGCACCGATGCGAAGTTGGCGCGCATGCGGTCGGCCATCTCGTAGGCGAGGGCGGTGGCTACGGTGCGTTGCGCCGCCGAAGAGTTGTTTCTCAGTCCAACCGTCTGAAGCCCGGCAAGCCCGAGAAGGCCGAGCGAAACCACGAGCACGGCGATCATGACCTCGAGCATGCTGAAGCCGTGCTGGCGGGTGACGGACCGGTGTCTCATGGGAACGGGCAGGCCGTCGTAGGCGTCACCGACACCGGCCGGCCGCTGATGCCGATCTGGATCTGGCGGCCCGTCGTCGCTCCCGCGCGGTTGTCGCAGAGCCGGAAAAACCCGCCCGCGGCCGGCAGGTTGGTGTTGCCCGAAGGGCGATATTGGAGCTTGTCGGCCGATGCCGGTGCGTTGAAGCCGCTCGTGGCGAGCGTGTTGCCACCCGCCAGTGGATCCGACACCTTGATGACGGTGTCCGATCCCGCGGTGAACGCGCCGTCGCCGTTCTGGTCGGCAAAGACGATGTATCCCTGGTTCCAGGCCGTCTGGCCGCCACCGGTGCAGGACGGGGTCGCGCTCGCGTAAGTGGTGCTTGCGCAAACGGTGACGCGTACCCCGCGCTTTGCCGCTTCGCTGCGCGCGATCGCAAGGTTGGTCATGAGGTCGGCCGATTGGCTGCGCAGCCGGTTGTCCAGCACCATCTTGGTGAGGGAAGGGGCGGCAAGCGACATGAGCACGGCCATGACGACGAGCGCCATCAGAATTTCGATGAGCGTGAAGCCGGTTGCCGTGCGCATCTCCCGTGCCCGTCGGTGGACCACCGTGTGCCTTCCGGCGCCCTTTCTTGGTTGCCGCCATCTTGCCGCCAAACGCCCCGCGCGGGCCAATGCGAACCGACGAACGGCCGCAAACCCGGAGCGCCCGGCGGTCAGCGCTCGGGGATCAGACGTGCGGCGAGGAAAATGTCACCCGGCGGTATAATTCGCCGCGCGCTCGTGCAGGCGGCTCGCGCAATCCGCTGGTGTAGCTCAGCTGGTAGAGCAACTGATTCGTAATCAGTAGGTCGCCCGTTCGAGTCGGGCCACCAGCACCAATTACTCAACGACTTGCACTTCCTCCGTAGCCTCCGGCACAACAGGCTGTGACGGATTTGTGCCGAGCAAGTGATCGACAACGCTCGCATGCCGCGCGATGTGCACCGAATGGCTGCCCCAATGGTTTTCTTCGGCGCGTAATCCTGCGAGTTCCGCCGCGAGATTGGCTGTAAGGGGTAAACCGGAATGTCTTCTAACGACGGTCGATTCAAGCGGACATCTCAATGCCTCGCTAATCGTCGCCCCCATTGCACCGCGCTGCCGGCAGGAACTCGAGCGCAGCTCCAGATTCGCCGATGTAGTGCAGCCCGAAGCCTGGCCGCCAGTAATCTGCCGGCGACGCGGGATACCGCCAAGTAGCCTTGAGACCGAAAGGACGATCGACCCGGATGGTGTACGCATGGCGGCCGACCGCAAGTTGTGTACGTCGACCGAAAGGACGATCCATGTGCGGGTCGCGCTGGCTGACGAGGATGGCGCCGTCGATGCTCAACGTAGCGCTCGCGTCGGACAACACGAGGAGCTCGAACGTTCCCGGCTTACGCACGTTCAAGCAGGTGCGGAACACTGCGTAGTCTTCGGTCCCGTCGGGTCGCAGGGGATATAGACGTTCTGGCGTCTCATAGCTCAGCTTACGCACTCCAAATGTCGTCATCGGCAGGTCACCAGGCTGCGTACCAGACAACGGCAGCGCGAAGCGATAGATAGTGACGTCGACGGGGGGCGCGGTAATTGCGCCCAATGCGATCGAGCCAGCAAAGAGCGCCCCCAGCGCGGCAGCCCAAGTGATGGCGAGCAGTGCAACGCGACGCTCGCATGTAGCGGCGAGCAACACAGCCGCACACGATATATACAACGGTCCCGTGAGCGGATAGAGAAAACGGTGCTCCGCAGGGAAAATGTAGAGGCCAATGGCGGCGACCGCGAGGATCCCGACTTGGAGCGCGAGCGCGTCAATTTGCACATCGCACGAGCGGCGCACGACGAAAGCGAGCGGCAACGCAAGCGTGCATAGGAGAAAGAACCAGCGGAAAACGGGCAGGAGTGCAGCAAAACCCAGCGCACTCGGCACTGATGGCAGCAAAGGTCCGAAGAATAGGTTACGAAAGCGCTTGGACGCGCCGGCGAGGAGGTCCATCTGATCACGCATGCATTGCCAGCCCAGCCCGGCGAAGAACGCCTGATCATGGATCGGGCGGTCGAAACGCACGCTGCCGTTCTCGGGTCGATCCGCGAGCGCCGGCTCGACAAACTCGTAGTCCCTCCCCTCGTAGCGCGTGATCACCTTGCGCGTCTGGCATTGAGACAAGTAGAAGGTGATGCCGCCGTTGGCACCAAGGCCGACGACGCGGCCCTGCGAGATGCGATGCGCTTCGACGGCAGCTGCACCCACGATTAGGGCAAAGCCGAGCGAAAACGCCGCCGCACGCCCTAAGGCCACTCGCGCAAACCGATCGGCCCACGCAATGTAGACGACGAAGGCGATGCCAAACAGGCCAAAGCCAGGCCGCAGCGCCGTCGCGAGCCCCAACAATGCGCCGGCCGTGCTGAGCAACATAGCGTCGCGCGACCGCAGCGCGAACCACGCCGCGGCGAGCATACACAGCGTGGCGAAATGCTCGGACATGACGAAGGCATTGAAATAGACGAGCGGGAATGTGAACGCATAGAGCGCTGCAACTCCGAGTGCCCAGGAGCTGCGCTTCAGCGTCTGCTTTGCGATGCCGTACACCACGGCCGTGCTCGCCGTCGACATTGCAACATTGGCGACGAGCGTGGCTTCCAGCCGCCAGCGCGAGAAGCCCAGGAGATCCACAGCCCTCAGATAGTCGCTTAGAAGGATATGGGTTAGCGGCGGCCAAACTGCCCACTGAGTTGTGTCCAATTCGCTGCCACCGAGGCGGCCGAGCGCACGATACCAGTAACCGGCGAAATCGCTGAAGAGATAGCTGCGGTAGTCGGTAAGCGCGAAAACATAGACGAGCTTCAGCGCCGCCGTGGCGGCGAGCAGCGCCACGATAGCGCCACGCGTCACGTTTTTGTCAACTCGGCGGCTGATCGAGGCAGCTGAGGCGCTATCCTCGGAGGCTTGGCCGAAAAGGTGCGGCTCTGGACCGCTGGACACGTCTACCCTTCGATGCTCAGCTTTGGTTCGCTAGCCAGGATGGAACGCACTGTCCCTGCACCATGATGGCAACCAGCTATATACGTGGGAAATGACCGACGGTTAATGACGAGTTCCAATGGTCGTAGGCTCCTTCCATTGGCAGCTCGCCGGGCTTCGCTAGCTCCCGAAATCGCCGAAATCATCGGTATCCAGTGTACTGCCCTGACTTCATCCCAAGGACGAGCCCGGAATGAATGGCTGGGAGGTCGTGAGACAGATTCGCAGGCTCCCGGCGCTCGCCCCTCATCGCCATAAGCGGGCAGTACACGAAAGGTGCCGACAAAGTCTTGGCGCAGATGATCGGCTTCGACGATTACCTGGTGAAGCCTTGCGACCTGAAGGTTCTACTCGCCTTGCTCGCCGCTCACGGCGCGCCCTTTTGACATTGCCTGTGCCGTGTTTGTGACTTGATTTGAACCAGCACCATCGCCCGGTCACTCCGTCGGGACCCGTCGATACCCCTTCGACTCCATGCAAGCGATGATGCGCTGTGCCCTCTCGCCCGGGGCCGTTTCCGCGAGCGACGAGTCGCGGCCGTAGCACTCGGTATTGTCCCGGTTGAAGCGCTCCTGCGTGCCTCCGGCCATGGCCCAGTTCCAGGCCGGCCTGCGCGGCTCCTGGCTGAGGTTTAGCGTGGGTCCGGGCGCGACCCGCGGCGCCGGCCGTTCCGCGGGCTGCTGGGAGCAGCCGGCAACGAGCAGGAAGGGAAGGATGCGGTAAGCGCGCATGCGAAGCGTCAGTCTAGCGCCGCGCCTGCTTGAGGGCGACGCTGCATTGCACCGGCGCGCTGCGCGACGAGATACAGGATCGCATCGGTGAAACCCGCAAGGCGGGCCCAAAGCGTCACGGCGAACCACAGAAAACCATTGAGCGCGCTGTGGATCACGAAGCGGCCGAAATGCCCCTCGCCGCGCATCCGCTTGTTCCATACCCCCTTCGCCAGATTCACGGCGAACCATGCCACAAAGCTAGCGGCGAACCAGTCGAGGACAGCGCGCAGGCGATCCGGCGCCGAAACGGCGCAGAGGAGGAGCCAGGCAATGCCTGGGTACACGGACAGGTGCACGAGCAGCCCGAGGGCGAGCAGCCTCGGCTTGGCGAACAGGCCGGCGTAGAAGCGCCGCTGCCACCAGAGAACTTTCGTCGTGCCCCGTTCCCAACGCCGGCGCTGCGCAAAGTAGGCCGCCACGGTTCGGGGGCAAAAGGTCTTCACCACGAGCTCCGGATAGAAGGCGACGCCCAGGCCGCTTCTCATGAGCTTCACGGTGATCAAGAGATCCCCGGTCTCGAAATCCGGTTGCATGTCGCGCAGCGTTCGAAGGAGCAGGTCGCTCCTGAACATGCCGCCGGGTCCGTTGATCACCCAGAGTTGCTCCTGATGGCTGGTCAGCCATTGGTCGAATTGCAGCGCCGAATAGTCGGCGTACTGGCAGCGGTCGAGGAGGTTTGACGCGCGGTCGATCGCGGCATCGATCCTGAACGCCATGCCGGCCAACCCCCGATCGCGCATCGAGGCGATGGCCTCGCGGATCGCCGCCACGCAGTCCCCGTTGGCGGGGCACTGGATGAACGAATCGGCATCGAGCAGCAGCGTGTAAGGCTCGAGCTTGCCCTGCGAGTGCAGAACTTCCAGCACTTCCCGTATCGCGCCTTCTTTCCTTCTGTTTCGATCGAGGCGTACCGCGCGGATGGCGTGGCTTTGTTCCCAGGCCTGCAATATCTGCGGCGACGCATCGGTGGAGGCGTCATCGACGAAGATCACGTGATGAAGATAGCCCGCCGCCAGCGCGAAATGCAGCACGTCGGGCAAGACGTCCGCCTCGTTGTAGACGGGCACGACGATCTGGAAACCGGGATTCATCCGATGGGCGTGCGCGCACCCGGGAAGTGACGCGACACCTCTCGCAGCAGGTCGTTCAGCAAGATGGGCTTCGCCAGGTAGCCGGCGGCGCCAAGCGTGGCGGCCAGGTCCCGGGCCTCGGGATTGGCCGTGAGGAACACGATCGGGAATGTCGGCAGCGTCTTGTCGCTCCTCAGCACCTGCAGGAATTCGAGTCCCGTCATGTAGGGCATGTCGAGGTCGAGCAGGAGCAGGCCCGGCGGCTCCTTGAGGAGCATGTGGCCGGCGACGATGGCATCCTCGGCGAGGAGCACCCGGTAGCCGGCATTGCCCAGATGGATGCGCAGCAGGTCGCGAATCGACGCGTCGTCGTCGACGACGAGGACCGTCGCTTCCCCGGAAGTCTTTCCCATGCCTACCGATTCAACTGTTTCTTGGCGGTCCTGTAATTGTCGCTCGTCAAGCACGCCCGTGCTTCGGCTTCAACGGCGAACACCTAGAATAGGGCGGCCATGTCGGCCACGATCCTTATTGTCGACGACGACCAGAACATGCGGGACCTGCTGCGCCTGCACCTCACGTCGGCGGGCTACAGCGTGCATGTCGCCGAGGACGCCATCGCGGCCGGCCACCTCGTCCTGCGCAGCCCGCCGGACCTCATCATCTCGGACGTCAACATGCCGCATCTCGACGGCTTCGAGTTCATCGAGGCGCTGAAAGCTGACAAGACGATTCCCGACATCCCGGTGATCTTCCTGACCTCCGAAGAAGAGGGCCTGCAGCGGGGCCGAGCCCTGGGCGCGGTGGGCTACATCACCAAGCCCGTACGCGCGGACAAGCTGCTCACGCTGGTCGCCCAGCACGTGAGCGGCGGCCGTACGCCGATCGGTTAGACCCGCTACGGCGCGCACTCGCGCAGCTCGCTGCCCTCGATCGTGCGCGCCGTATCCTGCAGCTTTGCCTGCAGGACCGCATCCGCGCCCTTCACCTGGAGCCAGACCTTCGGCACGACGGTCTCGCGCGGCGCGGCCTGGGCGCTGCGCACGCCCTGTGCACGCAGCGCCGTGAGGCGCGCTTTCGCAGCGTCCTCGTTGCGGAACACGCCGAGCGAGAGCGCCCAGCGATACGGTCCGGCCTCCTGCACGATGAAGTAGTCTCCCACGCCGAGCGATTTCAGCTCGGCCGCCTTGCGGAGCGCCGCGGCGCGGGTGCCCTGGGGCGGGATGAACACCCACCAGCCGGCGGTTTCCTCCGTTCGCCGCTCCGCGAGCCGCGGCCCGAGGGCGAGCGGCTCGAGGGCCTTTTCCGCGCGCGGCGCGTCGGCAACGGTGAAGCTTCCCCACTCCATGCATTTCAGCGACGCGGGAGTTGCCGCCGGGCTCGGCGCAGGCGGGCGAGCAGGCGGCGGGGGAATCTGGTTCGGCGCCACGATCTTCAGTTTTTCCGGCTCGATCTGGCGCGTGAGCGGCAGCGGATCGGCCGACGCATCGGGCGGCGAGACGTAGCGCGCCCATGCGAAGAAGGCCGCGTTCGCGAGCAGGAGGAGCAGGAACAGCGTTCTCACCGCGCGGTCTTCAGCGACAGCTTGGCGCGCGCCTGCTCGTTGAGGGCGATATGCGCGAGTCCGTCGAGCACCAGGTTCTCGATGTAGCGGCGCGGCATGGAAAGCTGGTCGACGAGCGAGCGGCCGGCGCCGCCCGCCACGATGCAAAGCGGCGCGGGCGTGACTTCGCGGAAGACGCGATACATGCGCTCGACCGCGCCGGCCTGGGCATGCCGGCAGCCGGTCTCGATGGCGTCGATCGTGTTGCGCGGCATCTCGCTCGGCTTTCCCTCCTGGATCGGCAGGCGGCCGGTGTGCTCGTGCAGGACGAAGCGCATCAGCTCGACGCCGGGCAGGATCGCCCCGCCGAGAAAGACGCCTTCCGCGGACAGCATGTCGACCGTCGTTGCCGTCCCCGCGTTCACGACGAGCGAAGCACCGTTATGGATGGCCCGCGCTGCGATGAGCGCGGCCCAGCGGTCGGGGCCGAGGATCTCCGGCCGCTCATAGCGGTTCTCGACGCCACAGCGTTTCGACTCGGCCCGCAGCCAGAGCGGCTCGGCGTCGAAGATGCTCATCCAGTTGACGAGCAGCTGGTGGGCGCCTTCGCCAGCGACATTCGAGATCACGATGCTCTCGGGCGCTTCGTGCGTCACCGAGAACGGATTGACCTGGTCGTTCGAGGCGGCGAATTCGATGAGCGACACGGTGGCGATGCTGGTCCACCCGGCCCCGTCGTGCCATCCCCACTTGACGCGGGAGTTGCCGGCATCGATGCACAGGATCATGCGGGCCTCGCCGAAAGGACGTGGCCGCTGCGCACCGCGCGCACGCCGGCGCGCGTTTCGATCTCGAGGGCACCCTCGCGGTCCAGGCCGCGCGCGCGCCCGGTCAGCACGCGCCCGTCGGCCAGGCGCACGCGCACGCGCTCGCCCGCATGCGCGTGCATGCGCTCCCATTCCGCGCGCAGCGGCTCGAGGCCCTGCGCCTCGAAGCTCGCCAGCGCGCCGAGCAGGCTGGCGGCGACGCGCTCGATGACTTGATCGCGGTTGACTGTGATGAATTGATCCAGCGAAGCGAGCGGACGGCGCAGCTTCGCCTCGAGCGCGGCATCGCGGCGGCAATTGATGCCGACGCCGATGACGGCGAGCGTGCCGCGCGCTTCGACCAGGATGCCGCCGAGCTTGGCGCCATCGACGACGAGGTCGTTCGGCCATTTCAGCGCCACGCGCGCTGCGCCGAGCGCGCGCAATGCGCGGGCGCAGGCCACCCCGGCGACGAGCGAGAGCCCGGGATTCGGCTTCGACATGCGGATCGAGAGCGAAAAGGTGACGCCTGCGCCCGGCGCAGAGTGCCACCGCTTGCCGCGGCGGCCACGTCCCGCGGTCTGCATCTCCGCCGCGAGCAGCACGTTGGGCTTGCCTTCCCCGAGCAGCACCGCGTTGGTCGAGCCGCAGCGCTCGAGCCTCCGCACCTCGATTCCGGGCAAATTCATGCCTCTAGTTTACTTGGGCCGCGAAGTTGAAGCCGCGGCCGGGGGCGGCCGCGAAAAGCGCGCGGGTGTATTCGTGCCGGGGCCGCAGGAACACCTCTTCCGCGTCGCCCAGCTCGACGATGCGCCCGGCCTGCATCACCGCCACCTGGTCGCAGACCTGCGCCGCGACGCGCAGGTCGTGCGTGATGAAGAGCATGGCGAGGTCGAGGCGGCTGCGGATGTCCTCGAGGAGCGCGAGCACCTGCGCCTGCACCGACACATCGAGGGCGGAGACCGCCTCGTCCGCGATGAGAAGCTCGGGCTCGAGGGCGAGCGCGCGCGCTATGCAGATGCGCTGACGCTGCCCGCCCGAGAACTGGTGCGGATAGCGCGCGAGCGCGGCCGCGTCCATCCTCACCAGCTCCATCAGCCGCCGCGCGCGCGAGAGAGCCTCGTGGCGCGGCACGCCATAATTGAGCGGGCCTTCGATGATCGCCTCGCCGACCGTGCGCCGCGGATTGAGCGAGCGATAGGGGTCCTGGAACACGATCTGCACGCGCCGGCGAAGCGGCCGCATTTCGCCCGCGCGAAGCCGCGCAAGATCGGCGCCGCCGAGGTGGATCTCGCCGGCGGAGGGGTCGACCAGGCGCACGATGCAGCGGGCCACGGTCGACTTGCCCGAGCCCGACTCTCCCACGAGGCCGAGCGTCTGCCCCTTTCGCACCTCGAGCGTGACGTCGGCGGCCGCCTGGACCTCGCGCGTCTTCCCCATCCAGCGGCGCGCCCGATAGGTCTTCGACAGCCCTCGCGTAGCGAGCACCACCGGTGCATTGGCGGGAACCGGCCGTCCATGGGGCTGCAGCGTCGGCACGGCGCCGATCAGCCCGCGCGTGTACTCGTGGCTCGGCCGGGTGAGCACGTCGAGCTTCGAGCCGATCTCGACCAGGCGGCCTTCGCGCAGCACGGCGACGCGGTGGGCGATGTCGGCGACGACGCCGAAGTCGTGCGTGACGAAGAGCACCGCCATGCCATGGCGCCGCTGCAGCTCGACGATCAATCTCAATATCTGCGCCTGGGTCGTGACGTCGAGCGCGGTCGTCGGCTCGTCCGCGATGAGCAGCGCCGGCTCGAGCGCGAGCGCGATCGCGATGCCGACGCGCTGGCGCTGGCCGCCGGAAAGCTGGTGTGGATACGCGTCGAGCAGGTGCTCGGGGTCGGGCAGCGCCACCTCGCGCAGGAGCGACGCGGCGCGCGCGCGCCGCTCGGCGGGGGGCATCTCGGTGTGGCAGCTCAGCACCTCGTCGATCTGCGCGCCGCAGGTCATCACCGGGTTCAGCGCGCTCATCGGCTCCTGGAAGATCATCGCCATGCGCGCACCGCGCAGCGCTCGCCGCCGCGCCTCGCTTGCTTTCGTCAGCTCCTCGCCCTCCAGACTGATCTCGCCGCCGGCGAGCGCCAGCGTCTTCGGCAGCAGCCCCATGATCGAATGCGCGATCACCGTCTTGCCCGAGCCCGACTCACCGACGAGGCAGAGGATTTCGCTTTTCTCCACTGCGAAAGAAACTCCGGACACCGCCTCGGCGCGGTCCCCTCCTGCGGGGAGGCGCACCGTCAAATCCTTGACTTCGAGTGTGCTCATACCCGCTTCGCCATCTTCGGGTCGAGCGTATCTCGCAGGCCGTCGCCGAGGATGTTCACCGCGAGGACGGTGACGGCGAGGAACACGCCGGGGAAGAAGACGTTGTGGGGGTAGGCGACGAATTGCACGCGCCCTTCCGCCATGATGTTGCCCCACGTCGGGATGTCGGGCGGGAGGCCCACGCCGAGGAACGAGAGGATTGCCTCGAGCAGGATCGCGAACGCGAAGATGTAGGTGCTTTGCACGAGCAGCGGCGCGAGGGTGTTCGGCAGGATGTGGCCGAACATGATCTTCAACGTGGGCGTGCCAAGCGATACCGCCGCCTCGACGTAGGGTTCCTCGCGAATGGTCAGCACCAGCGAGCGCACGAGGCGCGTCACCCGCGGGATTTCCGGGATCGCGATCGCGATCACCACGCTCGTGAGGCTCGCGCGCCAGAGCGCGACCACCGCGATGGCGATGAGGATCGCCGGAATCGCCATGATGCCGTCCATGACCCGCATCACGATGCCGTCGAGCCGCCGCAGGTAGCCCGCGGCGAGGCCGCAGACGACGCCGAAGAAGAGCGCGAGCAGCGCGGCGGCGAGCCCGACGATGAGTGAGACGCGGGTGCCATAGACCACCCGGCTATAGATGTCGCGGCCGTAGGAATCCGATCCCATGAGGAAGACATGCTTGACGGTGTCGCCATCGAGCGTAGCGATCTCGCCGGCTTCGCCGGGCCGCAGGTCGCGGCTCCCTGCATCGAAGAGCGTCGGGTCGACGGTTCCGAGCCACGGCGCAGCGATGGCGACGAGCACGAGCAGGAGGAGCACCGTGCCGCCGATGCGCACCGACCAGTTAGCAAAGATCTTCAATAGCGGATCCGGGGGTCCAGGAACACATACGAGAGGTCGACGAGCAGGTTGATCGCGACGTAGATGAACGAAAAGAAAAGGATCACGCCCTGGAGGGTGGGGAAGTCGCGCGCGAGCACCGCATCCACCGTCAGGCGGCCGAGGCCGGGAATCGCATACACCGATTCCGTCACCACCACCCCGCCGATCAGGATCGAGATGCCGATGCCGATGACCGTGGCGATCGGCACGGCGGCATTGGCGAGTGCGTGGCGAACGAGGACGCGGATTTCCGGCAGTCCCTTCGCCCGGGCGGTGCGGATGTAGTCCTCGCCGAGCGCCTCCAGCACCGATGCGCGCGTCACGCGTGCGATGAGCGCGATGTAGATCACCGAGAGCGTGACCGCCGGCAGGATCAGGTGCTCGATGAACGGCCAGAAGCCATCGGCCAGCCGCGCGTAACCCTGCACCGGGAGCCAGCCGAGCTTGAGCGAGAAGAGCCAGATGAGGAGATAGGCCAGCACGAAAACCGGGATGGAGAAGCCGAGAACGGAGAAGCCCATCAGCGCGCGATCGAACCAGCCGCCGAAGCGCCAGGCGGCGAGCACGCCCATCGGGATGGATACCAGCACCGCGATGAGGATGGTCACCGTGGCGAGCGCGAAGGTGGGCTCCAGGCGCTGGCCGATGAGCGTCGCGACGCCGATGCGGAAGTAGAAGGACTGCCCGAGGTCGCCCGACAGCACCTTGCCGAGCCAGATGCCGAATTGCACGACGATCGGCCGGTCGAGGCCCAAGCCCCCGCGGATGCTGGCGATCTGCTCGGCGGTGGCGGCGTCGCCCGCCAAGATTGCCGCCGGATCACCCGGCGTCAGGCGCAGGAGCAGGAATACCAGCACCGCGACGACCAGCAGGACCGGGATCGTCGCGGCAAGCCGCCGGGCGATGAACTGGATCAGTTCTTCCTGATGTTCCAGTAAAGGTTGCCGGGGCCGGTGACGAAACCGGTGATGTTCTTCCGCGCAGCGAGCGGCTCGATGTATTCGCCCAGCGGAACATGCGTCCCGACCTCGAAGGCGCGCGCCTGGATGTCCTCCGCGAGCGCCTTTTTCTTCGCCGCATTGGTCTCGCGCGCGAACGCATCGCGCAGCTGCTCGAGCTTTTCGTCGCTCGGCCAGCCGAACCACGACTTCTCGCCCATCGCGCCGACCGCGGGATTCGCGATCGGGTTCCAGATGTCGGGCGCCACCCACGCCGTGCAGAACATGTTCCAGCCGCCTTGCGCAGGCGGGTCCTTTTTCGCGCGGCGCGTGACCACCGTGTTCCAGTCCATCGCCTGGAGATCGACCTTGAAGCCTGCCTGGCGCAGGAGCTGCGCGGCGACTTCGGGCAGCTTCTGGATGGCCGCAAGGTCGGTCGGCTTCATCAGCACCACGGGCGTGCCGTCGTAGCCGGAGGTCTTCAGAAGTTCCTGCGCCTTGCGCATGTTGGACTTCGATTGGATGTCGCTGCCCTTCGCGCTGCCGTACGGCGTGTTGCACGTGAACATCGACGGGCACGAGTGGTAGAACTCCTTCACGCCCACCTGCGCACGCAGGAACGGCTCCTGTGTCATCGCCGCGAGCGCCGCCTGCCGGATCTTCCGGTTATTGAAGGGCGGATACAGGTGGTTGAAGCGGCACATGTACTGGAAGCCGAGCGGATTCGAGTTGACGATCTGGATGTTCTTGTCGGCCTTGAGCGGCGCGTAGCTCTCGAAGGCCGGCTGCTCGAGGATGTCCACTTCGCCGCGCTCGAGCGCGTTCACCTGCGCCTGCGCATCGCGCAGCGCGAGGTTCCATTCGACGCGGTCGACATAGACGCGCTTGCCGCCCGCGGTGCCCGACGGCGGCTCCTTGCGCGGCACATATCTCGTGTTCTTGGCATAGACCGCCTTGTCGCCGGGCTTGAACTCATCCTTGAGAAAAACATAGGGCCCGCTGCCGGTCGCATCCTCGATCTGCTTGTCCGCCGGCGTCTCGGCGATGCGCTTCGGCATGATGAACGGCACGTTGGAAGAGGGCTTGCCGAGCGCTTCGAGCACGAAGCCGCAGGCCTCGCGCAGGAAGATGCGGAACGTATTCGGCGAGGGCGAGTCCATGCGCTCGACGAAGGTCATGAGCTTCTGTCCCATCGCGTCGCGCTTGCCCCAGCGTTGCAGCGATGCGATGACGTCTTCGCCGGTCACCGGCGCACCGTCGTGGAACGCGAGCCCGGGCCGCAGCGTGAACGTCCAAAGGCGGTGGTCCGGGCTCTCACTCCACTTCTCGACCATCTGCGGTTGGATCCTGTTCTTCTCGTCGGTGCCGAAGAGCGTGTCGTAGACCATGTAGCCGTGGTTGCGCGCCATGTACTGCGTGGTCCAGATCGGATCGAGGATGTTCAGGTTCGAGTGCGGCACCACGCGCAGCACCTTGTCCTGGGCACCGGCGGAGAAGCTGAGGATGAACGCGAGGAGAGCGAGGACGCTGCGCATGGGAAAATCTCCGCGTCAGAACGACGCGACGCAGGTTAACACATGGCACGCATCGCAATCGGCGGCTTCCAGCATGAGACCAACACGTTCGCGCCGTCGCAGGCCGATTACGCTGCTTTCGAGGCGGGCGGCGGCTGGCCCGGCGTGCAATACGGCGAGCCGCTCTTCGCCGCGGTCGAGGGCGCCAACATTCCGGCGGCCGGAGCGATCGGCGCGTTGCGTGCTGCGGGACACTCGCTGGTCGCGACGGCTTGGGCGGCGGCGAGTCCCTCGGCGCAAGTCACCGCCGACGCCTATGAGCGCATCGCGGGCGAGATGGTTGCTCGCCTGAAGGCGGCGGCTCCGGTCGATGGCGTCTATCTCGACCTGCACGGCGCGATGGTGGTCGACACCTACGACGACGGCGAAGGCGAGCTGCTTCGGCGCGTGCGCGAGGCCGTAGGGCCGCGCGTGCCGGTCGTGGCGAGCCTGGACCTGCACGCGAACGTCACGCGCGCCATGGTCGAGCGTGCCGATGCGCTCGTCGCGTATCGCACCTATCCGCACGTCGACATGGCCGAGACCGGCGCGCGCGCCGCGCGCGTGCTCGACCAGATGCTGCGCACCGGCGAGCGGCCGCAGGGCGGTTTCCGTCCGCTGGACTATCTCACCGGTTTGCCGTCGCAGTGCTCATTCATCGAGCCATGCCGCTCGATTTATCGCGAGCTCGAGGCGATGGAGCAGAAGGAAGGCGTCACGCTCTCGTTCACGCCGGGATTTCCGATGGCGGACTTCGCCGAATGCGGCATGGCCGTCTTCGGCTATGGCGCGAGCGCCAAACCCGCAGTCGAGCGCCTTCATGGCATCGTCTCGGATGCCGAGCCGCGCTTCGCCCTGGAGTTGTACACGGCACCGGATGCCGTGCGGCGGGCGCGCAGTCGAGGCGAGATCGGAGCGCCGGTCGTCCTCGCTGATACGCAAGACAATCCCGGCGCGGGCGGTAATGGCGACACCACCGGCTTGCTGCGCGCGCTGATCGAGCAGAAGGCCCAAGACGCGGTGCTTGGCCTGCTGATCGATCCGGCAAGCGCGGCACGCGCGCACCAAGCGGGCTTGAGCTCCACCGCGAACTTCTCGCTGGGCGGCAAGTCGGCGATCCCGGGCGATGCGCCGCTGCAGGGCGAATTCACGGTCGAGCGCCTGGGCGACGGGCGCTTCACCTGCACCGGCCCGATGTTCAAGGGGTTTCGCATGACGCTCGGCAACATGGCGCTCCTGAAGAGCCGCGCTGCGCCCGGCGTGCGCGTGGTTCTTGCCTCGCGCAAGTGCCAGGCCGCGGACCAGGAGATGTTCCGTCATGTCGGCGTCGAGCCGCGGCGTTGCCGCGTCGTCGCGCTGAAGAGCTCGGTCCACTTCCGCGCCGATTTCGAGCCGATCGCGAAAGAGGTGCTGGTCGTCAAGGCGCCGGGGCCGGCGCTTGCCGATCCTGCGGAGTTTCAATGGACGAAGCTGCGCAAAGGGGTGCGGTTGCGTCCGCTGGGCCCGGTGCATGCGTAAGGCGAAGGCGGCCGCGCTCATGACGATGGGTGCGATTTCCTTCTTCATGCCGGCGCTCGAGCGGGCCATCACGGGGCAGGTCGAGATGCTGAGCACCTACGGCCTCGTCGAGACGGTGCTCTCGCTGATTGCGCTCTTCTGGTGGTTTCACCTCGACAAGGCGGAGCACGACTATCGCGCGGGCAGGCTCATGAACGCCGGCGTCCTGGTCCTCGCAGCGTTTGCGCTGCCGATCTACTTTGTCCGCTCGCGCGGCTGGAAGCACGGCGCGATCGCCATCGCGTGGGCGCTCGTCTTCCTCGGGTTGCTCTTCGTGCTCGAGGAAGCCGGCGAATGGGTCGGCGCGCGGTTCTAGATGCGGCGTCCCGCCGCCGCCCAGTAAGGCTCGCGCAGCAGGCGCTTGAAGATCTTGCCGCTTTCCTCGCGCGGCAAGGTGTCGTGGAAGGTCACCACGCGCGGCACCTTGTAGTTCGCGATGCGGCTGCGCAGGAAGTCCTGCACCTGCTCGGCCGTGGCGTGCTGGCCCTCGCGCAGGTGGATCGCGGCAGCGAGCGCCTCGCCGAATTCGGTGTCCGGGATGCCGAACACCGCGCAATCTGCGACAGCCGGCATGGTGAGCAGCGTCGCCTCGATCTCGGCCGGATAGATGTTGACCCCGCCGGAGATCACCATGTCGCTCTTGCGGTCGGAGACATAGAGATAGCCGTCGGCGTCGAGGTAGCCCATGTCGCCCACGCTCCAGAGGCCATCGCGCTCGATGGCGGCACGCGCCGCTGGGTCATTCGTGTAGGTGAAATCCGGGTATGCCGGCTGGCGGCAGTAGATGAGTCCGACTTCGCCGGGCGGGAGCTCGCGTCCTGCCTCATCCAGGATCTTCACCACGCCCCGGCCAAGGGGACGTCCGACCGAACCCGGGCGCTCGAGCCAGGTGCGCGAGTCGATGAACGTGATGTGCCCGGTCTCGCTCGCGGCGTAGGTCTCGGTGACGATCGGGCCGAGCCATTCGATCATCGCGCGCTTCACCTCCGGCGCGCAGGGCGAGCCGGTCGATGAGATGAAGCGCAGCGTCGACAGGTCGTACTGCCGCCGAACTTCTGCGGGCAGGCGCAGCAGGCGAACGAACATCGTCGGCACCAGGTACGCGTTCGTGATGCGATGGCGCTCGATGAGCTCCAGCGTCTGCTCGGCGTCGAAACGCGGCTCGATGACGACGAGCTCGCCGGCGAGCGTGGCCTGCACTGCGTAAAGGTTCGGCGCGCTGTGGTAAAGCGGCGCCGAGACGAACGCGCGCATGCCGGGCTCGAGCCCGAGCAGCGTCCGATAGATGTCGAGCGCGAGCGCGCGCTCCTTGTCGGTGGCGGGCATGCGCCGCACGCCTTTCGGCCGTCCGGTCGTGCCTGACGTGTAGGGCATGTTGCCGCGCGGCGTGCGCGGCGCCCCGCGCCAGGGCGCGTGTGCATCGCGCCACTCGGACCATCCGGGCTCCGCGGTAACGATCGGGACGCCGGGCGGCAAACCCGTCTCGATCTGCGGCAGGAATTCGGCATGAACGGCGAGCGCCTTGGCGCCGCTGTCGCGCAGGATGAAGCCGGCCTCGTCGGCCTTGAAGTGCCAGTTGATCGGGCAGTAGTACGCGCCGAGCATGCGGCAGGCGAGCATCGCCTCGATGAAGGCGGGCGAATTCCGCAGCATGAGCGCGACCACATCGCCCTCGGCGATTCCCAGGCGCTCGAAGCCGCTCGCCGCGCGTGCGGCTCGCTGCTGGAGCTCCACGCCAGCGGTCTCGTCGCCAGCGAAGGCGAGCGACGCGGTCATTCCGGCCAGGCGCGCTGCGCCGGGCGCAGCTCCTCCACCAGGCGGGCGAGGCGCAGCACGCCGGCGTCGTCGAAGCGCTGGCCGATGAGCTGGATGCCGATGGGCAGGCCGTCGCGCGAGGTCGACCAGTTGACGGACGCCGCGGGCTGCTCGGACATGTTGTACGGCACGGTGAACGCGATGTGAGGCAGCGCGTCGTGCGGATCGTTGCCGGGCGCGGCAAGCTCCGCCTCGTAAGGCAGGATGGGCGAAGTCGCCGAGAGCAGGAAGTCGTACGGCTGCGTCGCGGCCACCGCCGCCTCGCGCATCGCCATGACGAGGGTATAGGCCTGCATCACCTCGCGCCCGGTGAACCGCTCGGCGCGCCAGTTGCACCACTCGACGATGAACGGCAGCACCTTCTCGCGCCGCGCCGGCGGGAGCTGCGCGAGATCGTTGTGCGAGCGGGCCTCGAAAAAGCGGCACATCGCGTCGAGCATCTCCGGCGTGAGGAACGAGCGCACCGACTCGACACGGCAGCCGGCAGCCGCGAGCGCGCTCGCTGCGGACTCGGCCGCCGCGCGCACCTCCGGGTTCACCGCAAGGCCGGCGCCCATGTCCGCAATGAGCCCGATGCGCAGGCGCCGCGGCTCGAGCTCGTGCAGGCCCGCGGCGAAATCGCGTCCTTCGAAAGGTAGCGACATGAAGTCGCGCGTGTCCGGGCGCGAGATCACGTTCATGAGCGCCGCCGCGTCCTCGACCGTGCGCGTCATCGGCCCGGTGACGCGGCCCATGTAGGGCGGATAGACCGGCACGCGGCCGAGCGAGGGCTTCAACGCGAAGAGGCCGCAATGGGTCGCCGGCAGGCGCACGGAGCCGCCGATGTCGGTCCCTAGATGCAGCGGCGCATAGCGCGCGACGGCGGCCGCGGCGGCGCCGGAGCTCGAGCCCGAGGTGTTGCGCTCGAGGTTCCATGGATTGCGGGTCACGCCATGCAGGCTCGAGAGCCCCGAGGACAGCATGCCGTAGTCGGGCATGGTGGTCTTGCCGAGCACGATGCAGCCGGCCTCGCGTACTCGGGCGGCCGGCGGTGAATCGGCCGGCTGAGGCGGGGCAGCTTCGTTCGCGCGCGTGCCGATCGGCGCCGGATCGCCGCGCGTATAGATGTTTTCCTTGAGGGTGACCGGCACGCCGTCGAGCGCGGATAAGGAACCGCCCGAGCGCCAGCGCGCTTCCGACGCACGCGCTTCCTCGATGGCGCGCTCGGCGCTTACGCGATACATCGCATTGATGCGCGGTTCCCAGGCCGCGATCCGGTCGAGGAGCGCGCGCGTCACTTCGACCGGCGAGAGCTTGCGCGCCGCATAGGCAGCGGTGAGCTCGGCAACGCCGAGTTCGTGAAGGCCGGCCATCGCTGCGACTATATACTCCACCCGATGCTCAAGGCGGCCGCATTTTTCCTCCTTTGCGCACCGCTTGCGCACGCCGCGGAAGAGGTGCGCGTGCGCCATGCGCTGGACAAGGCGATGACGGCGCAGCTCGAGCGGCTTGCCGAGGAATACAACGCGGCGCAGGACGAATTCACCGTCATCCTCGTGCAGGTGAGGCGCGCGCCGCGAAAGGCCGTGCGCCTCGCCCTGCCGCTCAACACGTCCCGGCCGGTGCTCTACTACAACCGCGACGCTTTCCGGCGCGCGAAGCTCGACCCGCGCAAAGCGCCGAAGACCTGGTACGACATGGCGGGCTTCCTCGGCTCGCTCGTGGAATCGGGGCAATCCTGCGCCTACACCACGTCCTGGCCGGCGTGGGTCATGCTGGAGAACTCGGGCGGGACGCTCAGTCCTCAGCTGATGGTGCGCTGGACTTCGATGCTCGCCACGTGGGAGCGGTCGGGCTACTTCAGCTACTCGGGACGCGCGAATGAGGCGGAAGCACGCTTTGCCGCGGGCGAGTGCGCCATCCTTACCTCATCCTCCGCGAGCCGCAGCGCGCTCACCAAGGACGTGCGCTTCGATCTCGGCGTCGCGCCCTTGCCTTACTACGCGGACTCGACCGTCGTGTCGCGGGCGCTACCGTCGAGCGCGCCCGCCGTGTGGGTCGAGAGCCAGTCGGTCGGCGTCACCAGCTTCTTCGCCTTCCTCGCGACGCGCGCCGCCCGGGCTTACCGCGAGCGGGAGATCCTGGAAGAGGAGCTGGAAGCCGTCTGGCGCGGCGGCAAGACCGCGCCGGATGCGCTCAAGTCCTACGAGGCGAGAGACCGCTAGCTCCTCGTTTAACCCTTGAGGCAGCGCGACATGAACTCTTTGCGCTCCTTGCCCTTGAGCTTCTTCTCGGTCGCCTGCTTGTTGCAGGCCGTCATGCGCTCGTGCTGAGCCTTCTGCGCGGCCGTCGGCTCGGCGCCGCTGCCGCCCTTCAGGCATGAGCTCATGAACTTCTTGCGCTCGTCGCCCTTCTTGTCGCCGGCCTTCTCGTTGCAGTCCTTCATGCGCTCCTGCTGCGCCTTCTGCTTGGCCGAAGGTTGCCTCTTCTCCTGCGCAAGCGCGCTGCCGGTGGCGAATGCAAAGCAAAGTGCAGCAATCAGCAGTTTCATTGTGCTTCCTCCAGTAGGTGTTGAATGGCGCCGACCAGCTTGGCATCGTCCGGCTCGACTTTCGTGCCGAAGCTCTGCACCCGCTGGCCGCTGCGGTCGACGAGATACTTGTGGAAATTCCATCTGGGCGACTCGCCGGTCGCCTTGGCGAGATCGTTGTAGAGCGGATTCGTCTTCAGCGCCGTCTTCGCGAACATCGGGAAGTCGATCGCGTACTCGTTCACGCAGAAGGTCGAGATCGCCTTGTTCGAGCCCGGCTCCTGGCCGCCGAAGTCGTTCATCGGAAAGCCCATCACCACGAGGCCTTTGCCCTTGTACTTGCGGTAGAGCGCCTCGAGGCCGTCGTACTGCGGCGTGTAGCCGCATTTGCTGGCGGTGTTCACCACCAGCAGGACTTTGCCGGTGTACTCGCACAGCGACTGGTTGCGCTCGTCGAGCGTCTGCATGCTGCGATCGAGGATGGATGGGCAGGCGGCCATGGCGGAACTGCTCACGAAAAGCAAGCTAATAAGGAAGAGGCGCATCGGGCTTGAGTGGTTGTAGTGCCGCGCGGAACTGGTTCTTGATGCGCTCCAGCGCAGCGTTGTTATCGGCTTCAAAGCGGATCACGATCACCGGCGTCGTGTTCGACGCTCGGGCTAGGCCGAAGCCGTCGGCATATTCGACTCGCACGCCGTCAATCGTAAGCACCCGCTCGGCGCCTGGGAAGGGCTTGGACGCCTGCAGCTTCTCGACCAGGGCGTGCGGCTCGCCCTCGGCGAGGTGCCAGTGGATCTCCGGGGTCGAGGGCGCGTTGGGCAAGCTCTTCAGCACGGCGCTCGGATCGCGCTCGCGCGACAGGATTTCGAGCAGGCGCGCGCCGCCATAGAGGGCGTCGTCGAAGCCGTACCAGCGCTCCTTGAAGAAGGTGTGGCCCGACATCTCGCCCGCAAGCGGCGCGCCGGTCTCCTTGAGCTTCGCCTTGATGAGCGAGTGACCGGTCTTCCAGATGAGCGGTCTTCCGCCGTACTTCTCGATCCACGGCGCGAGCAGGCGCGTGCTCTTCACGTCGTAGATGATCTGGGCGCCCGGGTTGCGCGAGAGGACGTCCTTCGCGAGGAGCATCAGCTGGCGGTCGGCAAAGATGATCTCGCCGTCCTTCGTCACCACGCCGAGCCGGTCGCCGTCGCCGTCGAACGCGATGCCGAGCTCCTGCGGTCCCTTCTTCACCGTATCGATGAGCTCCGCCAGGTTCTTCGGCTGCGCCGGATCGGGATGATGGTTGGGAAACCGGCCATCGACTTCGCAATAAAGCTCGGTCACCTCGCAGCCGAGCCGCCGATACAGGCGCGGCGCCAGCATGCCGGCGACGCCGTTGCCGCAGTCGATGGCGATCTTCATCGGCCGCGCGAGCTTCACGTCGCCTGCGATGCGCTCGACATAGGCGTCGAGCACGCTCGCCTCGCTGCGCTTGCCGCTGCCGGATTTCAGGTCGCCCCGCTCGACGCGTTGCTTGAGCTTCTGGATGTCGTCGCCGAAGAGCGTATCGCCGGCGACCACCATCTTGAGCCCGTTGTAGTCGGGCGGGTTGTGGCTGCCGCTTACCGCGACGCAGCTTCCGCAGTTGAGATGGAAGCCCGCAAAGTACGCGATCGGTGTCGGCCCCATGCCGACGTCGATGGCATTGGCGCCGGCGCTCGTCAGGCCGTCGATGAGCGCGCCCGAAAGCTCGGGGCCGGAGAGCCGGCCGTCGCGGCAGACCGCGAAGGTAGGCGCCTTGCGCTCGATGCCAAGCGAGCCGAGCGCCTGGCCGATGGCGCGCACGATCGCGGGCGTGAGGCTCTTACCGACGACGCCGCGGATGTCGTAGGTGCGAAAGATTTCCGAGGGAAGGTTCACTTTTGGAAGAAGTCGACGAGGCGCTGCGACAACCACGAGCTCCGGAAGCCGACATGACCGCCGGTGCGCGGGAATTCTAGCAACACGCTCGGCGAGCTCTTCCGGCTTGCGGCGACGAGCGCGTGCTCCGGAAGGAACGGGTCGTTGCGCGCGTTCAGCACGAGCGTGGGCACGGCAATGCGCTCGAGCCAGGGACCGCTCGATGACGAGGTCCAGTAATGGTCGACGTCGCGAAAGCCGTGGCGCGGCGCGGTGTAGAGGTTGTCGAACTCGCGGAAGGTGGTCGAGGCGGCGAGCCTCGCCCGGTCGAAGAGGCCGGGAAACCGATCGAGCTGCGCGAGCGACTTCGGCTTCAACGTCGAGAGGAACATCCGCGTGTATAGCAGGCGGTTGAGACCGCGGTCTAGCGCAGCGCCCGCCGCAGCGAGGTCGAGCGGCGCGGAGATGGCGGCCGCGCGCCGCACGATCGTCGTCGCCTCACCGGCGCGCTCGCCCAGCCATTTGAGCAGCACGTTGCCGCCGAGCGAGACGCCGATCGCATCTACCGGATGCAGGAAGCGGCGCAGGATCCAGTCGAGCTCGGCCGTGTCGCCGGAGTGGTAGGCGCGCGGCTTCCGATTCGGCTCGCCGGAGCAGCCGCGCCAGTGAGGGATGGCGACGCGCCAGCCGGCCGCGGGCAGCGCGCGGGCGAGAAGGCGCACGTAGTGGCTGTCCGAGCCGCCTTCGAGGCCGTGCAGCAGCACCATGAGCGGCGCGTCCGCCCGGCCGGCGAAGTCGACGTCGATGAAGTCGCCGTCCGGCGTCTCCCAGCGGCTGCGCTGGAAATGCACCGCAGGCGGCGGGAGCAGCGCCGCCATCAACGTTTGGAAGTGACCGAGCATCGGGAAAAGGGGTCAGAGCAATTTTCCTGTAACTACTGACGAATGTAGGTGTTACTGGAAAATTGCTCTGACCCCTTTTCAGTGGAGCATCTTCGGCGGCGCTTCGCGCGGCGCAGGCTGCGTGGCGGCCGGGGCGGGCGAGGCGTGGTGCACGATCATGCGCCAGCCCGCCGCTGTGCGGAGGTACACATTGGTGGCAACCACCGGGACGGGCTGGGGTGCATCGCCGCGCGCTTGTCCCTGGATGGTGAAGTTCTCCTGCACGCTGTGCACGGCGAGCATCATCCCGCTCATGGCGACCTGGCTCGTGATGTGAACCCGGGCGCGCGGGCCCGCCGAGAAGATGCGCGCCCAGCTCTCGCGGATCTGGTCCTGGCCGGTGAGGCGCGGCCCCGCGGGATGCACGCAGACGATGTCCTCGTCCTCGCCCCACACGGCCATCATGCCTTCGAGGTCGCAGCGCTCGAGCGCCTCGTAGAACGCGTTCTCCGCGTCCTGCGCGGTGGGGAAATTGCGCGGGCTCATAGCTTTCCGACTTCCGCCAGCACCTTGTCGACCGACATCTCGCGCATGCACTTGAAGTGGCCCAGCGGGCACTCCCGCTCGAAGCACGGGCTGCACTCGGGCTTGAGCCACAGTATGCGCGAATGTCCTGGCGCCGGCGGCGTCTTTTCGGGGCTCGAGGAGCCGAAAAGGGCGACCAAGGGGCGATCGAGCGCAGCGGCGACGTGCATGAGCCCCGAATCGTTGCTCACCACGAGCTCCGCACCGGCGATGACATCGATCGCTTCGTCGAGCGTCGTCCGGCCGACGAGGTTGGTCCCGCCGATGCCGGCGGCCGCCTCCTTGTCCTTCGCCGAGCCGAGCAGCACGACCGGCATGCCGATGCGAGCGGCGAGCTCGCCGAAGTAAGGCCAGCGCTTCGCCGGGCCGTATTCCGCGCCGGGGCAGAGCACGGCATAGCGTCCGCGGATGCCGAGGCGCTCGCGCGTGGCCGCCGCCCGCGTGGCATCCACCCGCAACCGCGCCGCGGGCAGCAACTCCGCATCGTCGTCGGCGAGGCGCGCATAGTGCCGGCGCATCGTCCGGTCGGGATCGCGGTGCAGCCGGTTCAGAAGGCCATAGCGCGCCTCGCCGACGTAACCCCTGCGCACCGGAATGCCGGCAAAGAAAGGCACGAGCGCCGATTTCCAGCTGTTCGGCAGCACGATCGCTTCGCCGTAGTCCTTTGCCTTCAGCGTGCGGGCGAGCTTCCAGCGGCTGCCGAGATCGAGAGCGCCGTGACGAAAGGGCACCGGAATCACTTCATCGAGCTCCGGCATGCGCCGCGCGACCGGTGCAACCCATTCGGGCGCGAGCATGTGGAGTTCTACGCCGGGGCGCTTCTCGCGCAGGCGGGCGAGAAGGGGCTGCGCCATCAACGCATCGCCGATCCAATTAGGAGCCACCACTAGGATGCGAGGCACAACTGCAAGGACCCGTTGCACGGATCCTCAGTGTCCTTTAACCGGCGCCCCTTTGTAAACGTAGAGCGTGCCGCAATACGGGCAGCGCGATTCGCCCTCGCGCGCGACATCCAGGAAGACGCGCGGATGCCGCGACCACAGCGGCGAGCCCGGCATCGGGCAATGCAGCGGCAGCTGCTTCTCGCTGACTTGGACTTCCTTGGCGGTGTCGGTAGCCATCGGCGCTATTTTGCCTTTTTCGCTTTCACGGGAGTGAGCCAATTGCGCCGCCTGCGGTCCTTGCCCGTGACGACGTCGAAGAACGCTTTCTGGATCGCCTTCGTCACCGGGCCGGCCTTGCCCGCCCCGATCTGCCGGCCGTCGAGCTCGCGGATCGGGGTGACTTCGGCCGCGGTGCCCGTGAAGAACGCCTCGTCGGCGATGTAGATGTCGTCGCGCGTGAGGCGCTTGGCGCGCACCTCGTAGCCGAGCTCGGTGGCGAGCTCGATCACCGAAGTGCGCGTGATCCCGGTGAGCGCGGACGTGAGCTCGGGCTCCCAGACGATGCCGTTCTTCACCACGAAGACGTTTTCGCCGGCCCCTTCGGCGACGAAGCCGTCGACATCGAGGAGCAGGCCTTCGTCGTAGCCGTGCATGGTCGCTTCCAGCGTCGCGAGCACCGAGTTCGGATAGGTGCCCGACATCTTGGCGCGTGCCATGGTCACGTTGATGTGGTGGCGGGCGTAGGACGAGGTCTTGACGCGGATGCCCTTCGACAGCGCCTCGGGGCCCAGATAGGCGCCCCAGGGCCAGGCGGCGATGGCGACATGCACCTTGGCGCCGATCGGCGAGACGCCCATCTTCTCGGAGCCGTAGAACGCGATCGGGCGGATATAGCAGGCCTCGTGCTGGTTCGCACGCACCACCTCGAGTTGCGCCTCCATCAGGCGCTCGCGCGTGAACGGAATCTTCATCATGTAGATATGGGCGGAGGCGAGGAGCCGGTCGGTATGCTCCTTCAGGCGGAAGATCGCCGTGCCGATGGCCGTCTTGTAGGCGCGCACGCCTTCGAACACGGCGAGGCCGTAGTGCAGCGAGTGGGTGAGGACGTGCGTCGTGGCCTCGCGCCACGGCACCAGCTTTCCGTCGTACCAGATCCAGCCGTCGCGATCGGCCATCGACACCGGCGCGCGCGGCGTTTTCTTTCCTTGCGCCATGAATGCTCCCTGTGTGGTGCGACGATTCTAGCCAGCGCGCATTCCCGCGCAATCATTTGCGTGATTAACGAAAGTGTTAACATTTCTTGGAATGAATCCCGATCGCATCTTCGACGC
>DASQGW010000093.1:0-3237 GCA_035632415.1 Burkholderiales bacterium
ACCAAGCGCGCCTGCCGCTCCTGCGGACGCAGCTTTCCCGAGCTCGACCCGCGCCTTTTCTCCTATAACTCGAAGCACGGCTGGTGCGCGGCCTGCTACGGCACCGGCCTCGCGATCGACGACGTCGAGTGGGACGACGAGCGCGCGAAGACCGGCGCCGAGGACAACGTGCTCGACTCGTGGATCGAATGGCTCGAGATCGACCAGGCGTGCCCGGAGTGCGAAGGCCGCCGCCTCAATCCCGAGGCACTCGCCGTGCTGTGGCAGGGGAAGAACATCGCCGACTACGGGCACCAGCCCGTGTCCGCGCTGGAAAAGCTTTTCTCGGGCATCGAGCTGCAAGGCCGCAGCCGCGAAATCGCCCGCGACATCGTCGCCGAGCTGCGCTCGCGGCTGGGGTTCCTGCGCGAAGTCGGCCTCGGCTATCTGACGCTCGACCGCTCGGCGCCGACCCTCTCCGGTGGCGAGGCGCAGCGCATCCGCCTTGCGGCGCAGCTCGGGTCGAACCTGCGCGGCGTCTGCTACATCCTCGATGAGCCCACCATCGGCCTGCATCACCGCGACAACAAGATCCTGCTGGACGTCCTCGAGAAGCTCGAGGCGAAGGGCAATTCGCTGGTCGTCGTCGAGCACGACGAGGACACGATCCGCCGCGCGCAGCACGTGATCGACCTCGGCCCGGGCGCCGGCAAGCTCGGCGGGCGCATCATCGCCCAGGGCCATGCCGACGACCTCGTCAACCAGCCCGATTCCGTCACCGGCCGCTTCCTGCGCGAGCCGCTGCGGCATCCGCTGCATCCTAGACGCAATGGGAAAACCCAGTGCCTGGAGATCCAGGACGCGAGGCTGCACAACCTCAAGAAACTGGACGTGAGCGTCCCGCTCGGCCGGCTGGTCGCGGTCACCGGCGTATCGGGCTCCGGCAAATCCACCCTCGCCCGCGATGTCCTGTACCAGTCGCTCGCCGAGAAAGCCGCCATCGGCTGCAAGAAGATCGCCGGCCAGAAGCACATCGAGCGCGTGCTCGAGGTGGACCAGACGCCGATCGGCAAGACACCCCGCTCCTGTCCCGCGACCTACGTCGGCTTCTGGGACCAGATCCGGCGCCTCTTCGCGGATACCACCGAGGCGCGTGTGCGCGGCTGGACCGCGAGCCGCTTCTCGTTCAACACGAGCGGGGGCCGCTGCGAAGAATGCGAAGGCCAGGGCCTGAAGAAGATCGCGATGTCCTTCCTGCCCGACGTGCGCGTGGTGTGCGAGGCCTGCAACGGAGCACGCTTCAACGCCGACACGCTGAGCGTGAAGCTGCGCGGCAAGAGCGTGGGCGAAGTGCTGGCGATGAACGTGGACGAGGCGCTCGAATTCTTCGCCGCGCATCCGTCGATCCAGCGCTGCCTGCAGCTCCTGCAGGACGTCGGCCTCGGCTACCTCACGCTGGGCCAGCAGAGCCCGACCCTCTCGGGCGGCGAGGCCCAGCGCATCAAGCTGGTGAGCGAGCTCTCGAAGAGCAGTTTTCCAAAAACACTGTACGTCCTCGACGAGCCCACCGTCGGCCTGCACCTGGCCGACGTCGAGAAGCTGATCCACGTCCTCCACCGCCTGGTGGATGCCGGCCATACGGTGCTCGTCATCGAGCACAACCTGGACGTCATCGCCGAAGCCGACTGGATCATCGATATGGGCCCGGAAGGCGGCGATGGCGGCGGCCGCATCGTCTTCGAAGGCCCCCCCGAAAAGGCCCGCTCCGGCCAGGGCCACACCTGCAAGGCACTGGCTGAATTCCTGGAACGACGCTCACCCAAGGGTGGATGAGGGAGCGCCGTTCATCCTCCATAAATGCAGCCCATGCCGCCGGGGTGCAGTCCGTCGCAAATCGGTCGCCCGCAAGGCGCGCCCTGCCTACAGTGCCTCCCACCGACACACCGGAGGCACCCAATGAACGCAAAAAGACTGGTCCTGATCCTCGCCCTCGCCGCCAGCGCCGTGACGGTCGTCTACGCCACGCAGCGTCCGTCCTACGACGACGCGCAGCCCGCCGCGGAGGGCGTCGAGATCCCGAGAATCGTGATCACCGCCAAGCGAGAGCATGGCGCTGAGTGACACCACGAAGAGCATCGGCTCCGGCCTCGCGGCGGCCTACCGCCGCTATGCCGAGTGGCTGGTGTCGATCACGTGGAAGCGGTTCATCGTCCTTTCGATCCTGCTCATGATCGTCACGGGCATCCTTTCCAGCCTGCCGCCGTTCAGCTGGGACATCGCCACCCGCACCTCGCGCGTGCCGACGAGCCGCAACGTCGACATCTCGGTCGACGAGAACGGCGTGCGCATCAAGCCCAAGCGGAAGAACTCGAAGGCGCCGGAGATCACCATCGGCGAGGACGGCGTGCGCATCAAGCGCAAGGCCGATCCGGCCTCCGGCAGGACCGAGCAGGACATCACCATCGACGAGAGCGGCGTCCACCTGCGCCACAGCTCGCCGCCGACGCCGCCCGTGCCCCCGGCGCCGCCTGAGCCGCAGCAGGTGCCGGAGCCGAAGAAGCCGGGCGCGCAGAGCTCGCTCTCCGAGGACATCAAGCGCGAGGTGTTCGACGAGCTCCAGCGCGAGTTCGCCCAGACGAAGGAAGATTTCAACCAGAGGCAGCGCGACGCGGCACAAGCGCGGCGCGATGCCGAGGAGGCGAGACGCGATGCCGAGCAGGCGAGGCGCGATGCCGAGCAGGCGCACCGCGAAATGGGCACGGACCTGGCGGCCGACATCCGGCACGACGTGATGGATGCGCTCTCCGACCTGGGAACGGAGGAGCGCACGGTCCACATCCGGCTCGGCAACTACCTGCCGCAGTTCGCCTTCCTCTTCATCATCCTCTCGATGGCGATCAAGATCGCCCACGGCAGGACCGTCAAGGCCGAGGCCCAGGCCGCGAAGGCGCACCACGTCGCCGAGGAGGAGAGCCTCAAGCGCCAGGTGGTCGAGGCGCGCATGGCCGCGATGCAAGCGCAGGTCGAGCCGCACTTCCTCTTCAACACGCTCGCGAGCATCGACCACCTGATCGAGACCGACCCGGTCCGCGCCAGCACGATGCAGAAGAACCTGATCGCGCTCCTGCGCGCTTCGATGCCCGCCATGCGCGAGAAATCCACCAACCTCGGCCGCGAGCTGGAAGTCGTACGGCCTTACCTCGAGATCCTCAAGGTGCGCATGGGGGATCGGCTGCAGCCGCAGGTGACCGTGACCGA